>DASXCX010000043.1:0-26499 GCA_036490955.1 Allostellaceae bacterium
CGTCGGTGGCGGTCCGGCAGGAGCGACGATGGCGGCGTTGCTCGCCGAGCGCGGCTACCGCACGGTCCTGATCGAGAAGGATCGCCATCCGCGTTTTCATATCGGCGAATCCCTCTTGCCCCTCAACCTTCCGCTGCTCGATCAACTCGGCGTTCGCGGCGAGCTCGAATACGGCGCGATTCGCAAATACGGAGTCCAGTTCGTTTCGCCGTACCATGGCAAATCCATCACGTACGATTTCTCCCACGCATTCGACAAGCGGTTCCCCTACGCCTTTCAGGTCCGGCGCTCGGTCTTCGATCATATACTCCTGCAGAACGCCAAGGCCCGAGGCGCCGAGGTGATCGAGGGCACGCGCGCGACCGCCGTCGATCTTTCGGATGATCGAAACGCCCGCGTGACGACCCGCGATGAAAGCGGTACCGAGCATGATTGGAGCGCTCGTTTCGTCGTCGACGCGAGCGGCCGCGATACCTTCCTCGCCGGCCAGCTAAGTCGCAAAGAGCGTAATCCGAAGAACAACACCGCCGCCGTTTTTGGGCATTTCAGTGGCGCGCGCCGCTTGCCGGGTAAAGCGGAGGGCAATATCAGCATCGTTTGGTTCGACCATGGCTGGTTCTGGTTCATCCCGCTGAGCGATGGGACGACCAGCGTCGGCGCGGTGTGTCCCTCGCAAGTTTTCAAGACACGCAATACGACCGATCTTTCGGCGTTCCTCATGAGCCTTGTCGCCGAGGCGCCGGAAATCGCCGACAGGCTGAAGGACGCAACGCTCGTTAGTCCCGCGATTGCGACCGGCAATTATTCCTATTCCTCGACGCAGCTTACCGGCCCCAATCATTTGCTCGTCGGCGATGCCTGCGCGTTCATCGATCCCGTTTTCTCGGCGGGAGTCTATCTCGCGATGAGTTCCGCGTTCTTTGGCGCCGATACGGTCGACACGTGCCTGCGGCAACCGGAGCGTGCGACACGCGCATTGCAAAGCTATGACCGCCGGACCCGCAAGGCGTTGGGCGCCTTTACGTGGTTCATCTATCGCATCAGCGAGCCGGCGATGCGCAATTTGTTCATGTCGCCGCGCAATTGGTTCCGCATCGAGGAAACCGTACTGTCGCTGCTCGCGGGCGATATCTTCAGCAGTCAACCGCTGCGTAAAACGCGCATGATGCTCTTCAGGCTAATCTACTATGTCACGAAACTCTCGCATCTCCGTCATCGCCTGCGCTCGCGGCAGGAGGCATCCGTTCCGCTCGACGCCGCGATTTGACGGCGTGGCGCGGTGAGCGTCTCGGCATTCGCTGAACAGCGAGTACGGGCCGACGAGATCGGAGCGGCAGGCTCCACAACTCACCTCGTTCTCATCCCCAGTTACAACACGGGCGCGAAACTATTTGAGACGGTAGCTGCCGCGCAACGCGCGTGGGCCCCGATATGGGTCGTCATCGACGGCAGTACCGACGGCACAGGCGAGGCGCTTGCCGAAATGGCGGAGCGTGTGTCAACGCTGCGCGTGCTTTGTCGCGCCGAGAATGGCGGCAAGGGCGCCGCCGTGCTCGAAGGGCTGCGCGCCGCCGGAGCTGCGGGGTTTACGCACGTGCTCGTCATGGACGCCGACGGCCAACATCCGGCATCGTCGATCGGACGCTTCATGACGCTTTCGTTGGGCCGGCCCGAAGCAATGATCTTGGGTGTGCCGGTGTTCGACGAAACGGCGCCGCGCATTCGGGTCATCGGGCGGAAAGTCTCGAACGTGCTGACTTGGCTCGAGAGTTTTGGCGAAATCCGCGATTCCCTATTTGGGTTCCGCGTGTATCCGCTTGCCGCTTTACGGCAAGCGATGGAGGCAGAGCGCTTCATGCGCCGTTTCGATTTCGATGTCGAAGCCGCCGTCCGCTTGTGCTGGAGCGGCATATCGGTCATCAATGTGCCGGCGCCCGTCCGCTATTTCCGCGCGGCCGAGGGAGGCGTATCGCATTTTCACTATGCGCGCGACAACCTGCTCCTCGCTTGCATGCACGCGCGGTTGCTTGGGGGCTTTCTGTGGCGGCTGGCGTGCCTGACGGCGCGGCGGCTCAGATCATTCCACCATTGATGCCGATCGCCTGGCCGGTGATATAGCCGGCGCGTTCCGAGGCGAGAAAGCCGACGAGGTCGGCGACCTCTTCGGGGCGCCCCGCCCGTTTTGCGGGCACGAGCCGTTCGATGGCGGGTCGGTCGAACGCGTTGTTGGTCGCGGGCGAGTCGATGATTCCCGGGACCACGGTATTCACCGTGATGCCCCGGCTCGCGAGTTCTAAGGACAACGAACGGGCGGCGCCGTGAAGCCCGGCCTTCGCCGCCGCATAGTTCGTCTGACCATGATTGCCCATAACCGCCGAGACCGACGAAATGTTGATGATGCGGCCCCAGCGCGTGCGAATCATCGGCATCAGCAAAGGCTGAGTGACGTTGAAGAAGCCGTTGAGAGAGACGTCGATCACGTGCTTCCATTGATCATATCGCATGCCTGGCATCACCGCGTCGTCGTGAATGCCGGCGTTGTTGATCAAAATCTGCACGGGCCCGGCGGCGAGGATTGCCAGCAGCGCTTCTTGCGTCGCGACCGGATCCGTCACATCGAAGTGAACACGTTCGGACATGCCGCCGGCCGCGGCGATCGCCGCCGCGACGGTATCAGCATTTTGCAGATCGCGATGCGCATGAACATAGACGTAGTGGCCCATGACGCCGAGCGCGCGCGCGATCGCACTACCGATCGTGCCGCTGCCGCCCGTGACGAGAGCGCGCATCAGGGATCCGCTACGTCGAAGATGACCGTCGCGCGACCGCTGCCGAGCCGGTTTTGGGCTGCGCTCAGCGTGAAAGAATAGGTCGCGCTGCGGCCGTCGCCCATCAGCAGCACGGCGTCGATCGCGATATCGCCGATGACCCCGTCGAGGAACGGCTTGTGCAGTCGCACGTCGCGCACGCTGGCGAGGATTCCCGGCTTCGGCGGTCCGTCCGTGTCGGCGACGAGCCGACCGTGGAGCGCCATCGCCTGGGCGGCGAATTCGACCGCACAGATGGCGCCGATCTTGCCGTCCGCACGCCGGAGGGGATTGTCGCTGCTGCGGTGGCGCGTCGTCAGACAGCGGATCGAGCCTGCATCCCAGCTCACGACTTTATCCAGCAGACACATGGCGCCAGCATGCGGAATCAGCCGGGCAATCTGGCTGCGATCGATCATCTGAGGGGCTCGAGGGTCGCCGATCGCGACCGGCTAAGGGCGCCGGTCTCGGGCAGGGGGCGGAGGTCGAGGGCGAGTTCCATGTCCGAAAGATACGCCAAGACAATCTCGGCCTTCGCATTGCGTGCGAGCGCCTCGAGCAAGGGCAAGCCGCGTGCTGCCGGCGTGTTGGTTCGTAACACTTCGAGCGCCGGCAGCTTTGTCTTCGTCTCGGCCGCGCTCGTCGGTCGCAAGGCAATGTCGATCGATGCGATGGCCGTGCGTGGCTTTTGAGGAGACAAGACGAGTGCGGTCGCAAAGGGCGCCCCGATCGCGCGTAGGGAATGTAACGGCTCGGGATATTGCACGTCGTAGGAAATCATCGCGACGGCGGATGATTCCGTCGTCGCCATCACCGCGGCTTCGAGCAATCCAGCAGCGAAACTGTGATCATAGCAGCTGATGCTGCTTGATGGCGCGTGCGAACTCGTGGCGATGCCCCAGTATCCAGCCGCTGCGTTATGGACCGAGTTGTGGAACCGTGTCGGCGACAGCTCGGGATGGGGCGCGGCGAGTGTCTTGACTATCTCATGAATCGTATCGCCGTCACCGCCGGACGAGGTGAATACCGTCGGTGTGGCCGCGGCGTCCCGCGCCGCCATCGCCAAGGCCTCCGTTCCGACGGCTACGGCGAGACGGGCAGTCTGCACCGCCCGTCGTCTTTCATTGGGCGGTAAGAGATCGATCGCCGGGACGCGGGTCGCCCCATGCTCATAAGGCGATGTGCCGGCCAGAATCGGCCGGCTCGCTGTCCAGCCATCGAGGCCTGGACCGCGTATGCCAACGCCTTCGACATAGATACGCATCACGCTCGTCCCAACACCAGGCTGCAATTTGCGCCGGCGAAGCCAAAGGAATTGCTGATAACGCGATCAACGCGGTTCCGCTCGCTGGCAAGGAGATAATGGCTACCGAAGGCGGGGTCGATCGCTACCGTGTGCGGACTCCCAGGCATGAAGCCATTCGAGATCGCGAGCGCAGCAAATATCGCTTCGATGGCACCCGAAGCGCCGAGTGTGTGTCCGGTGAAGCCTTTCGTCGAGCTGCATGGTGTATGCGGACCAAAGACGTCGGACACCGCGCGGTCCTCCGCCGCATCGCCGACCAGCGTCGCCGTGCCGTGCAGGTTGATGTAGTCGATATCCGCCGCGGACAGTCCGGCACAAGCGAGCGAGCGCTCCATCGCCAGACGCGCGCCGACGCCATCCGGGTGCGGCGACGACATGTGATAGGCATCCGAGCTTTCGCCGACCCCGAGCAGCAGCACGGTGTCGGCATCGACGCGTCCCTGCGCCCGTTCGAGAAGCACGAAACCTGCTGCTTCGCCGATTGAAATGCCGCCGCGCTCGGCGTCGAACGGTCGACAAGGCTGCTCCGCAATCACGCCAAGGGAGTGGAAGCCGTAAAGCGTGGTCGCGCACAACGTATCCGCGCCGCCCACGACCGCCGCGTCGCAGATGCCGGACGCGATCATTCGCGCGCCGCTCGCAAAGGTCTTTGCCGTGGCGGCGCACGCGCTGGACATGACGAAAGCGGGACCCGCGAGGTGTAACGCGGCTCGAACGAAGCGTGCGAGCGAATAGGTGTTGTGCGTCCGCGCGTAGTCGAAGTCGTCCGGAAGCCGGCCGGTGACGGCGTCACGGCGGCGATAAGCTTCTTCCGACTGCAGCAAGCCCGACGTGCTGGTGCCGAGAAACACGCCAACCCGCGCCGCGCCATAGCGCTCGCGCGCCGCGGCTACGGAGGCTATGAAACTGTCCTCACGTAGCGTGAGCGCGGCCAGCCGATTGTTGCGACAGTCGAAACCGGCGAGATCGCCTTCAAGTGGCCTGTCGAGCCCCGGGACCGCGCCGACATGGGTCGGAAACTCTACCCCGGGGAAGTCGCAGGGCGAGAGTCCGCTCGTTTCGGCGCGCAGCGCCTCGATCGTGCGATCGCGGCCCGCTCCGAGACAGGTCACCAGGGTGAAATCCCGCAAGGCGATCGGCGCCATCTTGGCGGCCTCTCTCGGCAAATTCGTCAAATCAGCGCCTCAAGCTGCTCGTCGACCGGGCACGAAAGCTCACCGAGCTGCTTGGAGACGCGGCTGATCTCTCCGTCAAGATAGTGCTCGTACCGGGTCATGAATTGCATCATCTCCGCGTCACCCCGGGTGGCGGGCAAGCGCTTCCTCGCCTTCTCGTAAATCGCTGCAAAATGATCAAGGTTTGCCGCGAGCGAAAAGTAGCGCGGCTCGCGAAAGATGCGGACAAAGCGCCGCTGATATCTGCCCCATAACGGCACCTCGTAGAAAATCAGCCGCAAGCGTTCGATGTCATAGATCTGATTCTCGACGACCGCCGGCTGTACCGCTGCCAAGGCGCCAGGAGCTGTGGGTAACAAGTCCCAGTCCAGCAACGCGCGTCTTGCGACCCTATCACCAAACAGCGCCCGCGGATTGTCCACCGGCAAGTCATTGCTGCGCGCCAAGATGTCAACGAACTCGTTTTTCGGTACGGGAAAATTGAACGCGGCCGTCACGACGAATTTCCCGGTCGGCCAGGGTGCCCAAATGCCTACTTTGGCGAGCGCGTTATGTGCGACGTGGCAGCAATTGTCGTTAAAAACGCTCCAACGATAGACGCGCTCGCCGTCGCGATAGGGCGCGTTGAGGGCATTGAGGAAATCCACGATGACCGCCATTCGCTGCCGATCTAGCGGCAGCTTGGCACGATAGACCTCGCGGCCGAAGCGGACGGCATAATCGGTCCCGACAGAGATCTCGTACATATAGTCCCGTCGCGACATCTCGGGCGGCTTGTCGCGAAATTCGTGCTCGTGGAACTCGATTCCGTCGAGAACCCCCATCGCCTTGGCGCGATTTTGTGTTCGCTCGTAGGATTGATGTGTTAGGGGCTCGTCGTCCGAGAGAGCGCCGCGGAAGACGAAATCCCTCCCTTCCGCCGCGACCCAATTCGCGTTGCGGTAGTGCGAATTAACGCTGATGCCCACGCCATGGTCGGAAGGTGATGCATTCTCGTCGCAGAGTTCGAGGATCGGATATCCCGCGTCGCGGTCGAGGCGCACGCCGTTCAGGTAGAGCAGCGAGTGGCCGCCCATGGCACTGCGAAACTGCACGCCGACGCCGGGCTTTTTCCGTATCTCGGAGAGGGCGCAGAGCTCGGCATGATAGGGAAAGAATCGGTTGTAAGCCACGTTGCCTTGAGCGGCCGACGTCGCCGCATCAAACCAGGCCGGATCGCAAATGCCACGGGCGATACGGCCGATATGCATTGACAAACCTCCACGCCCCTGGTGCATCGAATTATATTCGATGATGGACGCGAGCGTCCACTCATCGGCCTCATCGTTCGTCGCCGATTTCCGCTGCAAACGGTTGTCCATTGAGGATCCGAAGCCACAGCGAAGTCCACGTGGCCCAATCGTGGCCCCCTCCGCCAACGACGACCTGCTGTTGGGGCAAATGCTGCGCCAAGAGGTCGTGACCCCTCGCGAAGCGGTCGTCGCGGCCGTAGCCGAGATAGAGCGCCGGTCGCGTTGGGGATCGCGCAAGAAAAGACCGCAGCCAGAGCAACATCTTCCGCTCGACGGTGGTTGCGCGCGTGTTCTCTGGCGGCCAAGCCGTGATGCCGCCAGCGGCGGAAACCTCCGCGAGGGTACCCGGCGTGCCGAGAAAGGGTGCCAACAGCACGAGGCCATCGACCGAGGCCAACCGCGCGGCAGCATAAAGCAGCGCGCCCATGCCGCCGACGGAAATCCCGAGAAGCCACAATCGCCGGTACCCACGCGCCATGGCGGGCGAGATGACGGTGTCGTGCAGGGCGCCGGCGATCTTGCCTTCGAGATAAAGGTCGAGCTCCGGTTGAATTGCGACAATGTCGATCGGCAAGCGACGATCATGGACCGCGGAGACGAAGCCATGCGCCGCGAACTCATCCGCTGCCATGCCGATGCCGGGCAGCATGACAAGCAGCGCGCGGCCGGGCTCGCCGTTCGGCGCAGGATGAAAAGCACTAGCGATCATGTCCGGCCGGATCTTGGGCGATTTTGGCCGACGGCCTCGGGGACAATGCGGCCGGCACTGAGGAACGCTGCGAACAACATGCTGAGAAAAGTACCGGCCGCGACGGTCATCCCGATGTCGTGGAGGACGGGAATGCTCGACAACGTCATGATGCCGTAGGCCGATACCGTGCAGAGATTGGCGAGAACGATGGAGGCGATCGATCGCTTCTGCGTTTCGGCGTCGTGATACGCGCGTTCGAAGAAGAGACAGTAATTCGATCCGACTGCCACGGTGAGCAAAAACCCGACCATCATGAAAATCGACAGCTTGCCGCCGCCGAATGTCAGCAGTGCGGCTGTAATGACCAATGCCGCGGCGAGCGGCGCCGTAACCGCGGCAACGCGCGTCAGCGAACGGAGGAATAGCCACAACAGCGCGACGATTGCGATGCTGCCGATCACGGCGAGAGACACAGCCTCGTGCTGAAACTGCAGCAAGAGCTGCGCGGATTCTTGTTGCATGTCGATCAACTGTGCAGCCTGCAGGCCCGCCCCGGCTAGCGTCGCTGCGACGCCGGCCGGATCGGCGACCTTGTACAACGGCGCGATCAGTTCCCAGCCGTTGTCACGCTGGACCAGCATCGAATCGACGCGCAACGCGAGCGCGGAAGGCAGGCTCGCAAGCGTCAGCAACGGGCTGGAGCGTGCGCGTGCCACGTCGCCAAAGAACGGCTCGAACAAGTCGGCGCGAAACGGCAGTCCGGTCAGCGCCTCATTGAATCGCGCCCGAAGCGTCTCGCCATCCGGCAGCGCGGCTTGCCGAGCCTTTTGGGTATGCTCGCTTGGCAGGATTGCGCTGGGCACGTCGTAGCCGCCGATCCGTCCTTGCGTCACCAAAGTCTGCAACCGGCCCGCGAGGGTCTCGCTTGCTTCCAATGCCGACTGTTCGGTATCGGCGCGCACGACCACGAAATAGCGTAAATCCGGTACGCCGAGATCGCTGCGCAACGTGCGATCCAGCGTCTGCATGGGAGCCGGGATCGGGCTTAAATTCGTCAAATCGCCGTCCCAGAATCCGCCGCGATGCAAGCCAAGCGCTGCCGCCGCCGCGAAAGTCATCACGACAATCAGCGGGCGCAGCCAAGCGCGATATAGCATCGCCGCCGCGAGCCACCGTCCCACGAATTCGGCACCGGTTGCGAAAAAGGCTTGCGGCATCAGTAGCGGCAAGATGAACCGCGTCGTGCCGATCGCGGCAATCAGGCCGATGATCGAGAACAACCCGAGTTGCGCGAAGCCGATGAAGTCCGAAAAAAGCATGACCGCGAATCCGACGATCGAGGTCAACGCGCATAGCCTCAAGGTCGGCCATATGCGTGTAATCGTCGCCTGGGGCGGATCCCCGCGGATTGTCTGCGTGAAGAGATAGATCGCGTAATCGACCGATTCGCCGAGCAGCGTCACCCCGAAGCCGAGCGTGATCCCATGCACAAAGCCGAAGGCGAGCGAGACTCCTGCGATAGCGGCCAGCGCGCCGCTGGCGACCGGCAGAAGCCCGAGGAGGAGGACGAGAGGCGAGCGATAGGCGAATGCCAGCAAGCCGGCGATGATCGCTGTGGCGAGTATCGATAATCGCTTGGCGTCGTTGACGGTCGTGTCGCGCGTGCCGACGGCAAAGACAACCGGTCCCGTTTCGGCCAGGCGTGCCGGCGAAGCATCCGGCACCTCGCGCCGCGCATCATCGAAAGCGGCATGGATCCGAGCGAGCGCACGGTCCTCCGCATCGATGTCGAAGCCCGCGGCACGCGTATGAATCATCAGCACGGCCCGGCTCTCGTCGCTTGAGAGCCAGATGCCGCCGCTTGTGTGCGGCCCTGACGGTCCTGCCAGACGGCTCAAGAGCTTCACAATCTCGCCCGTGGGATCGCCGGGCATTGTCTGCTGCAGAAGCGGGGCCATGTCCGATCCGAGCAGGCCGAGATCGTTCAAGAGCGCGGCGCGGAGGCCTGCGGCCGTGAATTGCTCGGCCGTGACGTCACTGATGAGATAGCGATTTGTCCAGACAAAGTCGCGCATGCCCGACGAGGCTTCGTTGCCGTTCAACACATCCGCGAAAGCGGCGTCTTGCTTGAGGTGCGCGGCGAGCGCTTTGCTGAGCGGGATGAGGGTTGCAGGCGGCACTCCTTCGATCGCGAGCAGCACGATGCGTGAAGACGCGCCGCTGCTCGCTTGTTCGATCAAGACCTGCTGCGCCTCCGTCGAAGAGCGCGGCAAAAACGCCGCCATGTCGGCGCGAAGCTGCGTGCGGGCGACGACGGCGATGGCGAGGACGGCGATCAGCAGCCACAGCCCGAGGGCGCCGCGTCTAACGAGCATCGCGTACGTCTTCAACGATGGTCATCTCGGAACGATCGCCGGCGGAATCCTCCGTGTCGATCGTTCGAATGTGATTGCCGTCGCCGCGAAATTCGATCCACTTGACGAAGCGCGCCAGATCCTCGTCCCTCGGAACGAGTTGTAGATCCCAAGCCGCCGGCGCGCCGCTGAGACGCGTGGTGTAGATGCGCTCGATCGTCGGCAGATCGCCGGCAAGCGTTGCGCGTATGCCCTCGACGAGGCCGCCGATCTGCGGAAAGTCGGTTACCGAAAACGTATGCGTGTCGTTGGTCGGCCCGCTCACGATCGTCACGCGATCGCCGTCCATCACCAGCTTCTCCGGCATGGGGGACGCCGTGACCTTTTCGATATGAGCGGGCGCTACATAGGCTAGGCGCCCCGACGCGATCAGCGGCTGAGTCAGCATGTGCATCGTCTTACGCTCGGTGAACTGCCCGGCGGCGGATTTCACCTGTCCAAGCGCGGCCATCAGCTGCGGCAACCCCCAAGGTTCCTGGGTAGCCGCGCCGGCTTCGCTTTCGATTCCGAGGGCGCATAACAATATGCCGGCGCAAATCGCTAAGCCGGTCACGCGCATCTTGGTTAGGCCCAAAAATCGAAGAAGTTGAACCAATTGTATGGGGCGGCGCGGCAATAGTGCTCGAGCCGCGCGACGTAGCGGTGCATCGCGTCGTCGACCCAAGCGCCGCCATCGCGCGAGCGCGAGGTGGAGGGCTCGGCCAGCGGCTCGAAAAACACCTCGTAAGTCCGTCCACCGCGATAGATGCCCACCATGAGCACGACCGGACGCCGCAGCAGTTGCGCGACGCGAAACGGGCCTTGGGGAAACGCCGCGGGAGCCCCGAGGAAGTCGTGACGGACAAGATCCTTGCCGTCGACGTTGCGATCGGCGAGCACGCCGATAAAGTGGCCGCGGCTCAGGCGATCGGCGACGGTGATCAGCGAATCCAATCTTCCCAAGCCGATCACCTCGGTCGCCAAGCTGGGATTGATTGCGGCGAGGGAGGCGCGGATCTTGCGCGCGTTTTCCTCATACATGAGCAAGCTGATCGGCGCATTGCGCGCTCGCCGGCCGAATGCGCGCGCGACTTCGAAGCTGCCGAAATGCGCACCGAACAAAATGCAGCCATTGCCGCTCTGTTGGATTTCGTTGACCACTTCCTCGCCGTGAATCCGAATCTCGAATTGTTCGATCTGTTCGTTGAGCAAAAACACCCGGTCGAGCACGCAGGCGCCGAATGTCAGGTAATGCCGAAACACGTCCGCGATCCCGGCCCGGCGTCCCAAGACGCGGGTGAGATATCGCCGCGAGCTACGCGCCGCATGAGCCGACGAGACGAGGAAATAAAGGCAAATCGGATAAAGAAAAACGCGCGCGGCGCGTCGCCCCAGCTTCAGCGCCAGCCATGCACCGAGCTTGATGAGCGGTAAGGCGCCGCGCTCGGAGCGATTTGTCCAATCCTGCGTTAGCGAGTTCTCGCTCATTTTGCGTTCGGGACGATCACGAATATTCCGGAGGCGACGAGGATATCCCGATCGCGAAGTCGGCACTCGAATTTGATGACGCTTGCTGGTTCCGCTGCCCAGCGAAAAACGATGGTTTCACCCGGCCGCACCGGATGGTGGAATTTTGCGGCGCGGACAACGATCTCCTCGCCGGGCGTGGCGGCTTTTTCGGCCAGTTTGATCGCTTCATCAAGCACCAGGGCGCCGGGAATGATCGGGCGCGAAGGGAAATGACCTGGTGCTGTCGGGTGATCGCTCGCGAACCGAACTTCCTGCGATTGCCACATCTTCAGAAGATGCGGCTCTGACGCATGAGCTGCAATAGGGCCTCGCGGGGCACCTTGCCCAAGCGATCGCGCGGCAGGACGTCAACGAGAAGCAGCGGCCGAGGCAGAAAAGCCGGATCGATACGCTCGCGAAGTGCCGCCAAGATCGTTTCGGTGCGCAAGCCGGGGGCTACGACAAAAGACGCGAGACGGTTGACGTATCGTGCATCCGTATCGGGCATGACGAAAATTCCGTCGCGCACGCCATCGATGCTCAAGAGCTGTTGGTTGAGGTGGGAAAGCGTCGTGTGCTTACCCGCGATGTCGACGAGTTCTGCCGATCGGCCGGCGAGGAGAAACGTATCGTGCCCCGTCGGCTCGATCATATCCTCCAACAAGGTCGGCGAGGGCACAGCTCCGCCAAGGGCAACGCTACGACCGTCCTGCTGCTGCAAGAGAACGTCGTCGAGACAACGCCATTGTGTTTCGTGAACGGTACGGCGCGTCGCGATTTGCCCGGTTTCGGTGGAGCCATAGATTTCGATCAGCGGCGCGCGGAAACGTTTTTCGGCTTGGGCTGCGAGCTCCGGCGAGAGCGGCGCTGTCGCCGAGAGAATCAGATCCACCTCTGGCCTCACGCCCTGCTCCGTCACCAAGGCTCGAATATGCACGGGCGTCGTGACGAGGATGCGCGGCCGGGGTGCCGCTTCGAGGGCCGCCTGAATGTCCGTCGGATAGAAAGGCCGTTCGGCCCCAATCGCCAAGCCGTGCTCGAACGCGAGCAAGATCACCGATTCGAGACCGTAACTATGTTGGTGCGGTACCGTTCCGATGACCGTGCCGCCACGGAACTTCGCGATGCCGAGGCGATTGCCCGCCGACCGCGCACTGCGAACGAGGACACCCCAGGATTTTGCTACCCGCTTCGGGGTCCCCGTCGTGCCCGATGTGAACAGAACAACCGCCGGCTGCTCTGCCGGCAAGGCGGGCAGGTCGATCGTCTCAAGCTGCGGTCCGAGGATTTCCGGATATCGAAAAACAGGAAGCGGCGGGTTCGTCGTATCGGCGAGCGCATAGACGTCGTGGTAGTCGCTCGCAAGCGCCTCGAGCGTCCTGTCCATGTCGTTGGCGGGCAAGAGCGTAATCTGCTCGCGGCGCATTGCGGCGGCAAATCCCACCATGAAGCGGTAGCGATCGGTGCACAGATTGACGACATATTTATGTGCCGGCAGCCGATCACCGATTTGTGCGACATCCGAGAGAAATCGCCGTCGCGATATCGCGTGTTGAGATTGCCAGCCGGCCACGTCGTCGAGATTGTCAGAACGCAGCAGCTTGTCGCCGGCGTCGGATGACGCGGTCCCCACGCCCGAGCGGTCTCCAAACGCGGCGTTCGGCATTACGGCGAACCCGCCCACTCCTCGCGTGCTTTCCGGACATCGGCGATCATGGAAAGAATCGCGGACAGAGAATGGCGGGGCGGATTGCGCAGCCAGTGAAGGCGGAAAAGGTATTCCGCGACGAACATCGTAGCGACGAGCGGGATATCGAGGATGTTGACGAAGAAGGACCACACGACGAGCGGCGCGAAAACAAACAGCGCGATCGAGGTCAGAAGCTGCGTTGCGAAGAAAGCGCACCAGGCATAGGTGACTTGGCGCGTATAAATTCTCACTTCTTCCGAGATCGTGCCATGGAGCTTGCGCGCCATGAATGTGAGGAGCGCCTCTCGGCCGGGCCGCAGCGTCACGGCAAACGTTAAGAAAAGTCCGCCATAGATGATCCAATGCGTGACGGCGGCGACGGTGACGAAGCTCGCCCTGAACAGCGACAAGATGCTCAGCTTGTCGAGGGAAGGCGCGCCGCTCGTTTCAACGATGAAAAAGTGAAACAAGAGCGGGACCACAACGATGCCCAGCACCGCAAAAAGCCGAGCGCGCCCGGACGCGGAAGCGGCCATCTACGGCCCCCGATTTTGCTGGACGTAAGCCGTAAGGCTGCGAAGCGAGCTGAATATCTGCAGGTTATTCTTGTCGTCGGCGCGTAGTTTTACGCCGAATTCCTGCGACACGACGAGGGCGATTTCCAGCATGTCGATCGAATCGAGCCCCAGCCCTTCGCCGTAGAGGGGCGCCTCGGGATCGATCTCTGTCGGCGACATTTCCAGATTCAATGTTGCCACGATGAGGCGCGCCAATTCCGCCTCTTGCGAACTCTGGATACTACTTTCACCCATCGACACTTTCCCTGCTGGGCCTGCTTTTCTGCTGGTTCACTATTTCCGGATTGAAGAAAAAGAATTCTCGGCGGCCAAATATTCGCGGCAGTTCCTTCGCGGCGTTACGGCCTCGCTTCTCGCTTCTGAGGCCAAATTCCCGCGTCTTCAAGTATCTTACAGGCAACGCTGCGGAAGACAATCGCTCGTCGATCCGCGCAGGATTCGGCGGTTCCCAGCTAGCGTCCCCTCGGCTATGCCCGAAAGTCGACTCTGCTGAGATCGCCGTGGCGAGGGCTTAAGCGCGCGCCGATAAGGCGTTGGGCGGCCGCGGCAGGCCGAGATTTTCGCGCAATGTGTTGCCTTCGTAGTCGGCGCGGAAGAGCTTGCGCCGCTGCAATTCCGGAACGACGTGATCGACGAAGTCGCGCAGGCCTTCGGGGAAGGTCAGCGACATGATGTTGAATCCGTCTGCGGCGCCGCTTCGATACCAGAGTTCGAGGGAATCCGCGATCTCCGACGGCGTGCCAAAGATGATTCGATGTGCCCGGGCGCCCGAGACCCGCTGATAAAGCTGGCGGATGGTGAGCCCTTCGCGCCGCGCGATATCGATCACGACGCGCTGGCGGCCTTGCTGCGTGTTGCTGAGCGGTACCTCTGGGAGCGGGCCATCGAGAGGATGGCCGCTTAGGTCCATGCCGACCATATCGGAAAGCGTCGCGACGCCGAGCTCCGGATGAATGAGCGATTGGAGTTTTTCGTATCTCGCTTCGGCCGCGCGTTTGCTCTCGCCGACAACTGCCAATACGCCCGGCATGACGAGCACATGTTCAGGCTTCCGCCCCAGTGCGGCGGCGCGCGTCTTGATATCGGCATAGAAATCTTGCGCCGGGCCAAGCTCCTGCTGCACCGTGAAAATCACCTCGGCGGTGGCGGCGGCGAGGACGCGGCCGGCCTCGGATTGTCCGGCCTGAACAACCACCGGCCGGCCTTGCGGCGAGCGGCGCATCATCAACGGCCCGCGCACCGCGAAATGTTCGCCCTTGTGGTTGAGCATATGCAGCTTGGCGGGATCGAAAAACAGGCCTTCATCCTTGTCGAGCACAAAGGCGTCGTCCTCCCAACTGTCCCAGAGCCCGGTTACGACCTCCACAAACTCCGCGGCACGGCCGTAGCGCTCGGCGTGCGGTGCATGCGCGGCGTGGCTGAAATTGAGCGCTTCGGAGGCGGCCGAAGACGTCACGAGGTTCCAACCGGCGCGGCCGCCGCTCAATTGATCGAGCGATGCAAAGAGCCGCGCCACATGGAAGGGCTCGAGATAAGTCGTGGTCGCTGTCGAGACGAGGCCGATATGCGTTGTCACCGCGGCGAGGGCGCTCATCAAGGTGAGCGGCTCGAGTCGCATCGAGGCAATCGTCCGTTTCCAGACATTCACGTCGTCGGGGCCGAAAGTCGAATTCGAATCCGCGTTGAAGAGGAAATCGAACCGGCCCCGCTCGCCGAGCCGTGCGATTTCGATGTAATGCTGGAGGCTCTGCCCCGCATCTGGCTCGACATTGGGATCGCGCCAGGCCGCGACATGGTGGCCGGGACCGCTGACAAAGAGACCTAGTTTCATCATCGCGATCGTTTCCCTCCGAGCGTGACGACCACCCGCTCGGGCTAATTTAGCCAAGACTAGCAAGCCGACGCGATGGCGGTGCCTGGTTTTGGGCTGCAATTTGTTCCGGCGTTGCGCCGAGCCCTGAGGTCGACAGAAAAATGCTATCGTCTCGCCGTTACGATTTCCGGATTTGCATACTTGCGGCGAGATCGACGGGCTGACCATGGCAGGGGTAAGCTTTGTCGACATGACGACCGAATACCTCGGCCTCGATGCGAAGAATGCCGCACTCGCCAAGCTGGCTCGCGATCGATAGCCGGCTTGGCTGCACAGGAGCTAGAGCGATGGAGCGAGATCCCCTAATGACCTATGTGGGTCCGGTCGACGGCGAGCGTGTCATCATGCGCGGCGGGAGCGTCGTTATTAAATCGAATGCCAGCCTTCGCGGCAGGCCGGCCATGGGCACGCAACAAGTGCTGCGGGGTGTCGGTATTCCGATCCATCGTCACTTCACGATGGACGAGACGTTCTACGTTTTGGAAGGCAGTGGGACGTTCATTCTGGATGACGTCCGATATCCGATCGCGAAAGGCGGATCGATCTTCATTCCGAGACATTCGTGGCACGGTTTCGAGAATCCGGATGAGGAGCTTCTCCTCCTCTGGATCATGGCCCCTGCCGGAGTGGAGGGCATGTTTCGCGAGCTCGGGACGCCGCCGGACACGCCCGCGCCTCAACGAACGAAGGATGAGGTGAATTTGGTCGCCGGAAAGTACGGCACCGAATTCAGGTGATTCTCGACCCCGCTTCGGCGGCAAGCTCAACGTGATCCTAACCGCGGGAGCACCGATAGCGCGTTATCCCAACCGATCGCCTGCAATTCTGACGCCGACAAGCCGAGGTCGTTGAGGGTTCCGGCGGATTCCGCAAGCGGTCGAAACGGGTGATCGCTGCCGAAGAGAATCTGGCTCATGGGAACGAGGCTCGTCAGCGCCGCGATGGCCGGCCGGTAGCCGCTCACGGCGATATCGTAGTAGAGACGCCGCAATTCATGCTCGACGCCGTGCGGCACCTTCTCGTTCATCGCGCGAGAGGCGTAGAGGCTGATGCGCCGTGCCATCGCGGGCAGCGTACCGCCGGCGTGACAAAGGATGAAGCGAATGTCCTGGAACCGGGCGAGCGTGCCCGAGAACAGCATGCTGACGATCGTCCGGGCAGTGTCGTGCGGCACTTCCAACATGGGTGTCGCGATTCCCGGCATCAGCGTTTGGCAACAAGCGGGCGCTGTTGGATGAATAAAGACGGTGACCTTGCGACGGTTGAGCTCCGCGAAGACAGGTTCGTACGCCGGGTCGCCGAGCCATTTGTCGTCGTAGCTGGAAAGAAGTCCGACGCCATCCGCGCCAAGCACGTCTATGGCATGGGCGATCTCGTGCAGGCTCCCCTCGGTATCCGGCAACGGTATCGCGGCGAAAAAGCCAAATCGGCCGGGATATTTTTGGATGAGCTCGACCGAATATTCGTTGAAACGGCGCGCCGTCTTGCGGGCCACTTCGACGCCGCCAAACCAGAGGCCGGGCGTGGTCAAGGACAGGATTGATATGGCGACGTTGTGCGCATCCATTGCCTCCAAGGAGCGCTCCGGCGTCCATTCGAGCCAGGCGCGCGTGATTTCACCGCCGCGTGACCCGGCGATCCGATCGCGATTCTCGGCCAGGTAAAAGGGCGGTATCGGATGATGATGCACATCGATGAGCTTCGGTACGGCTAAGCTCGCCATAAATTTCCTCCCGGCTGAAAGCGCCGTTCTGATCATAGCCGGTCGCGACGCGACCGTGCTGAGGCTCGCGAGGAGCACAAGCGCATTCGCCGGGATGGCGAAAGTCTCAGATGGCGAGACCCGTCGACGGGTGACGATCGCGCGGCTTTGAACAGCTCCGCGCGGCCGCGCTCAGGCTTGGTGGACCATTTTGCCGCCGGTATAGGTTTGCTCGATCTTGATGTCCTTGATCTTCTCTGGCGAGATCGTATGCGGATCGTCGGCCAGCATGACGAAGTCGGCGAGCTTGCCTTCGGTGATCGAGCCTTTCTCTTTCTCCTCGAAGGTGGCATGGGCGCCGTTGATGGTGTAGACGCGAAGCGCCTCGTCGACGCTGATGCGCTGATTGGCGCCCCAGACCGTGCCGTCCCAGCCTTTGCGCGTGACCATGCCCTGAATGCCCATGAGCGGCGCGAGCGCGCCCGCGGTGAAGTCTGAGCCCGCGCAAACCGGAATGCCGGCGTCGAGCAGTGTCCGATACGCCATCATGTGCTTCATCATGTCTTCGCCGTAGAAGTGGAACTTGTCCGAATTGTAATAGGCGTAAGTCGTGAAGAGCGCCGGCACCGCGTTGAGCGCTTTGATCCGGCGGACGAGGTCGGGATTGATGTCGGTGCAATGGGTAATCTTCGGCCGAGCGTCGTTCCGCGGGAAAAGCTTCTGCGCGCGCTCGACCGCGGTCAGCATGTGGTCGATCGCCACATCGCCATTCGCGTGGCAATTCACCTGGATGCCGGCGCGGTGAATGCGCTCGACCCAGGCATTCAACTGGTCCTGGGTCTCGGCGACGTTGCCGTAATAGGGCGGGTTGGTGCCGGCATAAGGTGTGCTCAACGCCATCGTGCGTTCGGAAAACGAGCCGTCGATGTTGTGCTCGAAGGTCGCGCCGAATTTGATCCAGTGATCGCCGAGGCCGGTCTCGATGCCCGTCTTGATCATGTTATCGAGGATGTCGAGATTGGCTTCGTAGCTGACGCGATGCAGCAGCTTGCCCGCGGCGCGGACCTGCTGCAGAGCAAAGAGATTGCCAGCCGAGTGGCAGACGCTGGTCAGTCCGTATTTGACGAATTGCTGCGAAATGAAGGCCAACCCGTCGCGGTCGCGCTGAGCGATCTGGTCGGGGGTGAAGGTTTCGCGCTGACCGACTTTCTCGAAGACCGCGCGCGCCGTATCGGTGACACGACCGTTCAACTCGCCTTTGTCGTCCTTGTCGTAGGTGCCGCTCGCAGTGCTCTGTGTGTCCTTGGTCACGCCGGCAAGTTGGAAAGCCTTGCTGTTGTAGAACGAGGTATGGCCGCCGCGATGGTTCACCACCACCGGGTGATCGCTCGAGACCTTGTCGAGATCCTGCACGGTCAGCTGGCGGTTGTCCTTGACCTTCGTGTCGTCGAAATAGAAGCCCGACACCCATTGTCCTGGCGGGGTTTTTTGCGCGCGCTCTTTGAGCTTGGCGACGATGCTGTCGATGGTGACGAATTCGACGTCATAGGGGTTACCGACGATGACCTCGGTCTGCAATTGCGTGCCGGGCGCGTGATTGTGGCAGTCGATAAACCCCGGGATCACGGTCATGCCATGGGCATCGACGATTCGGGTCTGCTTGCGCGCCAGGCTCTTGATATCGGCCGTCTGGCCGACCGCCATGAAGCGGTCGCCTTTGACGGCGAACGCCTGCGCCTTGGGCTTCTGATCGTCGATCGTATAGACCTTGGCATTGACGACGATCAGATCGGCCTCGCGCGGATCGGCCTTGGCAAAAGTCGGCCAAGCGGCTCCGACCATCCCGGCGGCCGCGGCCGCACTCATGAAATCTCGCCTTGTGGCGGCTTTTCCCCTCATGTCGCTCTCCTTTGTTGGTCGATTTGTCCGGATCTTACTGGGATTGTTTGCGAACCTCGCCGACGAATTTGATCGCGTCAACGAGATCTTGCGCGTGCTCCTCGCGCTGGGTCTCGAGATAATGCGCGCCTTTGACCGGTTGGCGCTCCGGCTCCGATACTGAGGGCAGGTCCTGGCGCCGTGAGTCCTGCAAGGTCGCCTTGGCGAGGCCGAGCTGGATGTCCTTGCTCAAGATCCAATTGACGAAGACGCGCGTCGCGTTGGGATGCGGGCGCTTGTTGTAGACGTAGAGTCCGGCGCCGCCGGTGCCCATCTCGTTCATCGACGGATCGTTGCCGAAAGCGCGCACGTCCATTTTGACGCCGGCGGCGAGATAGGGCTCGAGATGCGCGCGCACGAACGGTCCGATGCCGATCCAGCCGACGCCGCGCGCCATCGCTTCGACGACCTGATCCTGCTGCGCCATGAACACGACCTTCTGATCGAGGATCAGCTTCTTGAGCTGATCGTCGCCGAGCCGCGTCCGCAGCACATAGGCGAAAGTCTGGCCCGAGCCCGAGACCAGCGGATCATGCCAGAGGATTTTGCCTTTGTACGCAGGATCGAGCAGCGTCTTGAGCCCGTTCTGCACGATCTTGTCGGCCGATACCTGTGCCGTGTTGTAATAAGGCGATTTCAGTGCCGCCGACATGCCGAAGACATATTTGCCGGCCTGGTCCATGAAGACATTGTCCCAGCCGCCCCAGGTCGACGGGTTTTTCACATCGGGCAGAACGAATTCCGGCTGTAGCGGATCGAGGATGCCTTCGTGGTAGAGCGTATAGGCAGTCGCGACGCTCGAGACCGACACGTCCCAAAGATATTTGTCGACCGAGCGCTCGGTGCGGATGCGGGCAAGGAATTGCGTGCCGGGCGTGGTCGAGACCGAGAGCGCGATCTTCGGGTAGGCCTTGGCCCATTCCTCCTGGACATATTTGCGCATCTCGATATTCGGTTGGGAACCGAGCACCAACGTACCTTCGGCATTGGCTGCCGCGACAACTTTATTCCATTCGGCGTTCTCGTCCTGCGCGGCGGCGGACGCCATCCAAGTCATAATCACGCCCGTTACCGCAGCGACCAGCCGCAACTCCCGCTTTCCCATTGTCTCCCCAAAACCCTGAGCCGGCGACGCTGGCCGGGATTTCGCTTGCCGCGACGCAGTCTAGCGCGTTTATCTCGTCTGCGCTGCGTGGAAGAGAAGAGGTGGAGGTCATGACTGTTCGCTGGGCATTGCTGGGTCCGGGCCGCCATGCCGGCCGAAGCGTCGTGCCGCAATTGAAGCAAGCGGCGGATAGCGAGCTCGCGGCTATCGTCAGCCGCGACGGCGCGCGCGGCGAAGCCTTTGCCCAACTGCATGGTGTATCGAAGGTCTACGCCTCGATTGAAGAGCTGCTGCGCGATCGCGACATCGACGCCATCTATGATGCGACGCCGGACGGATTGCACGCACGGCACGCCATTGCCGCGGCGGAAGCCGGCAAGCATGCGCTCATTGAAAAGCCCCTCGCGCTCTCGGTCGCCGAAGCGGCAAACGCGATCGAAGCGAGCCGCCGTTGCGGCACGAAACTCGGCGTCGTCTTCAATCAGCGGCACGAAGCCGTCCATCGGGAAGCGCGGCGCATGGTGCTCGCTGGCGCGATCGGCGAGGTGAAGCTGGTTCAAGTTCAGATCGCGCTGCGGACCGCGATCTCACGCGGCGGTGCAGGCGCGCCCGTGACCTGGCGCACCGATCCCAAGCTTCGCGCCGGCGGTATCGTTGTCAGCATCGGCGATCATGCCTACGACACGCTCGCCTATCTCGTGGGTCAAGAGATCGAAGCGGTGTCGGCACTGACCGATGCGACGCAGGCTCATCCGCCGAACGAGCGCGTCGCCAGCATGTTGTTGACACTATCGGGTGGCGCGATCGGTTATGCCGTCGCCAGTTTCGTGACGCCTTTCGCGCGCCGCCCGTTCGAAATCCACGGCACGACCGGTACCATCATCATCGAGAATTCCTACACCTATCTCACCGGCGCCGGCGATGATCCGACGCCCACGCTAACCTTGGTGAACGAGGCGGGCAGCACGGTGCACCGTTTTCCGGCGACGGATGCCTTCCGGCTCGAGATCGAGCAATTCAACCGCGCGATCGCCGGCCGGGGCGAGCCGATGACGCCGCCGGAGCAGGGGCTGCGCGCTCTGGCGATTGGCGAAGCGCTCTACGCCGCAATCGAAACCGGACGGATGCGCAAAATCGCCGATTTCCTCCCAGCATAGCTCGGCGCGATCCGAGTCCGCGCGCGGGAACTCGGCGGCATATCACCGGGTTGCCGGGTAATGAAGTACCTCAATCCAGTACGGAAGGGCGCCGTGCTGCTGGCGGCGATGCTTGGCCTCGCGGCTTGCTCGAGCACCGGCTCCGCCGTCGATTCCGCCATCAGTTCCGCGTCAACCGCGGGTATCGCCGCCGGGATCACGTCGACGACCGGTAGCGCGTTCGTCGGGACCATGGCCGGCATCGGTGCCGGCATCGGTCTCGATGCCGGCTTCAAATATGCCGAACGGCGCATCCATCGCAACGCGCAGGATGCGGTCGCGGTCGCCGCAGGACCGCTTAAGGTCGGTCAGTCGGCGCGGTGGAATATCGACGGCTGGCTGCCGCTCACCGATCGCCATGGCACTGTCGAGATCGCGCGCAGCTTCGGCAAAGCGATTCCGTGCAAGGACGCCGTCTTCACCGTCGACGATGACGACGATCTGTACGTCACGACCGTTTGTGCCGATAAGAAGGGAATTTGGCGGTGGGCCCTCGCCGAGCCCACCGTCGATCGCTGGGGTACGCTGCAGTAAGGCCCGTGCCTAGCGATAATTGCCGGCGACGCGGGTCATCGCTTGGCCGCCGAAGTGATACCACCAGCCCTTCTCGTTGATCGAATAATAGGGGTGGTATTCGCTGACGCTGCTCGCGGAGACGATGTCGTCGCGCAAATTATCGAGCAGTTGAGGCTTGCCATCGATATAGACGGCGAGCACTGCGTGATCGAGATTGATCGCGGTGTCGCGCAGCACGACCATGCGCATTTGGTTGGCGGGCACGCCCGCCGCGCGCAGCAGCAAGTATTTCGCGATCGCATAGTCCTGGCATTGGCCGCCATAGCGCAGAAATTCGAACGCGGTCTCCCAATACATCGACTGATGCCAATTCTGCATCGTCGGGACGTAGGGATGACGATTCATGGCATCGTTTACGAGCGCGACCTTCTGGCGCAGGTCGAGGTCGCGGAGCTGATCGAGCAGCGCTTGCCACTCCGCCGGTACGCAATGCGTATCGTTCAGCGACGTGCAAACATGTTGCGAATCCCGGGATTCGGCATCGTTGCGCGCCAGCATATCGGTCCATTGCTTGAAGCGCCAAGTGCTTTGCGAATAGACCTCGCGCGAGCCGAAAAGCGGCTCAAACTTCGCGTAGCTGTAATCCTCTTCATAACTCGAATCGGTTGCGGGCGTACGCGCCGCAAAAGACGGAACGGCGATCCCACCGGTCCATGCGGCGATAGCACAAACGGCAATCAACAATCGGCCCCACATCCTCGACCCCATTCGGTAGCCTCGCTATCTGCGAGGTGCCGGATGAGTTAATCGCGACAGGGATGAAAGATTGGTAAGGTTGCGAGCCGCCGAAATCTTGCATTTGATTTAAATTCGTGCGATCGCCAGCTCCACTCGCGCAGAGCCGTCAGCCGGACGGCGCGATGCCGGCGCGCCGGGCGATGGTCGCGTAGACGAAGAGCACCGGCAGCATCAGGGTCAGCATCGTCACCGCGACCGCCGAGGCTTGGCCCGAGGAATTTGAGAGGACGAGGCTCCAGACGATGACCGAAAGCGGTTGGTTGTCGTTGGTCGAAAGCACGACCGGGATGGTCAGCTCGCGATAGGAGAGGAGCGCGACCCAGATCCAGGCATAGAGGATCGCGGGACGGAGCAGCGGGAGCAACACGGCGCGCAGCATTGCCGCGAGGCTCGCGCCGGCGACCATCGCCGATTCCTCGAGCTCGCGATGGATCTGGATCAGCGCGCCGTTGATCATGCGCGTGCCATAGCTCAGCGTCGCGACGACATAGACCGGCACCAGGATCCAGATCGTGCCGTAAATCGGCAGCGCATCGCGCAGCACGAAGAGGGTGAGCAGCCAAGCGGCGACGCTGAAGACTATCTTCGGTACGGCATGCGGCAGGAAGGCGAAGAAATCGAAGACGCCGCGCCAGCGCAGCCGCGAGCGGAGCACGACCCAGGACAGGGCGACACTGAGGGTCAACGTGATCGTCGGCACGAGGAGCATCAGTGCGGCGCTGATGCCGAGGCCGCTCATCACCAGTCCTCCCGGCAGGTCGCGAAAATTCTTCAGGGACAGGGTGGCGAAAGCCGCGCGGCTCACCGGCCGCAGGAAGGGCAGGCCCGCCGACCAGAACAGGGTCAGGATCGGGAGAAGCTGGCTGACGATGAGATAGAGCGCGACGAAAGCGATGGCGAGCCAGCGCCATCTGCCGAGGCGGATGAGGGATGGGCGATAGGCTTTGCCGGTCACGACCGCGTAGCGCGGCGCCTGACGTTGCACGCGGCTATACCAGGCGCTGAAGCCGAGCGCCAAAACCATCATGAAGACGCTCAGCGCCGCAACGCCGCCATACTCCGGCAATCCGTCGCTTGGGCTGATCTGCATGTAGACATAGGTCGAGAAAGTGAAGATGCGCGCCTGCAGGCCCAGAATCGCTGGCACGTCGAACGTGCCGAAACCGATCGTGAAGATATAAAGGCTGGCCGCGAGCACGCCCGGCCAAGCGAGCGGGATGGTCACGCGCCGCAGCGATTGCCACACGCTCGCGCCGCCGACTCGCGCCGCCTCATCGAGCGTCGGATCGACCGCGCGAAAGACGATCGCGGTCATAACGAAAGCCAGCGGTGCGAGGCTCAGGCCCTCGACCAGGCCCATGCCGAGCAAGCTCGCGATATCGAATGGCGCGGCTTTGAGACCAAGCAGCGATTGCAGCGCGACGTTGATGAGGCCGATGCGTGGATTGAGCAGGAAGAGCCAGCCGAGTGCGACCGAAAAACCAGGGATGAGCAGGGCAACGGCGAGGAGGCTGAAGATCAGCCGCTTGCCCGGCAAATCGGTGCGCTCGACCAGCCAGGCGAGCGGCAGCCCGAAAGCCAGCGCGACGACGAGCGCGATCGCCGAGAACAGCGTCGTGTTGCCGATGACGCGATAGGTGAAGGGGCTAAGGAAAATCTCTTCGTAGTGCGCGAGCGCGTAGCCGAGATGATCGTCGCCGGGCGTGCCTTCCGCGAAGCTTAGCCAGATCGTGACCCCGAGCAGCGTCGCAATGACGATGCACGCAAGGATGCTCAGCGTCACCATCGCCGCTGCCGCGATCTCGCGCCGGCGCGGTTTTACGGCGTTCTCGGCGAGGCGTTCGGCGATGGCGGTCATCGCTCAATTCATTGCTGCGTCACGATTTTGATCAGCTTCTTGAGGTCGTTGTCGATCTCTTCATGCGAGTTCCACCACGATGTCGTCACATCCTGGAATTTGACGCCTTGCTGCTCCAGCCCGGCGGTGATCGGATGCGAATAGCCATCGGGATAGGTGTCGAGATCGGTGCCGTAAAGCGCGTATTGCACGTTGTGCTGCCCCTCGGGCGACGAGATGAACAGCGCGAAGAGAATGCCCGCATTCGGATGCGCGGCATTGGTCGGGATGCAGATGTAGTTGAAGCGACGCATCGCCGCGTCGCGAATGATGCTATGCGCCAGCACGTCCTTGTATTTCGGCAAATTCTGCTCGTTCCCGCCGCAATCCATGGCAAGCGCGGGTATCTGGCCGGAGGCGACCTGCTCGGTCGCGCCGCAGCGCACGAGGCCGCCGACTTGCGCCGAATAGGCTTTCACGAAAGCGGCGGTCTTCTCGTACCCCCAGACGCTCTTCGCGACGAGCACGTCGAAGCCGGCGAGATAGGGCTCGGTATCGATGCGGCCCTTATATTCAGGCTTCAATAGATCGGCCATCGTCGCGACCGATGCGAAATCGGCGCCCGAATTCTTGTTGTAGAGAATGCCCGGGGTGGCGGTGACGACGCGCAGCGCCCGGCCATCCGCTTCGGCGATGGTGGGCGTGATGCGCCCGGGATAGAGCTTGGTCCAGGGCACTTGGCGAAAGAGGCCGCGCTCGAGATAGGGGTCGAGCTCTACGGCGGTCGCGTTATAAACGTCGGTCGAGGCCTTTTGACCCGCCTGCATCTCGGTGAAGATCTTGCTTGCCATCGGCGCGAAGGAGGAACCGGGATGAAAGCTGACCTGCAGATCGACGCCGAACATCGCCTTGATACCGGCGGCCGCGATCTTGGCGCCTTCCGCCCCGCCCAGGATCGCATCGCCATATTGCAAGGTGAGAGCGCCTTCTTTCTTCGCGCCGTCGATCACCTGTTGCAGCTCGGGCGAGGGCGTGATCGCAGCGGCGCGGGCCAGCGACGACGCGGCAAAGCCAAGAATGGCCGCTGCCAGCAAACCGTGATGAATGCGAAATCTCACATCATCCTCCCCATGCGCGCCAAGCCCGAATTTCTTTGCAAAAAAGCGTAACCATCGGCTGCTCCCGGCGCAAGCAGCGCCGGGACTGTTGCGGCCGCTCTAAAGGGTTTACCATCGGCCTCGCAAAGACCGGGCGAGGGAATCCATGTTTGCGAAAATCAATCACATGGCGATCGTGTCGTCGAACCATCTCGGCGTCGGCAAATTCTACGAAGCGATCTTCGGCATGAAATTCCAAGGCGATCGTCGCGGCGGGCTCGGCGCGGTGACGGTGCGCGATGGCTATGTCGGGCTCAACATCAATTCTCGCAAACCGGGCCGGCCCGGCGGGCTCGATCATTTCGGCGTCGAGGTGCAGGACGTCGAGACGGTCTATGCCAAGATGCACGCGAAATACCCGATGGTGAAATGGCTGAAGCGTCCGACGACGCGGCCCTATGCCGGCATTTCCACGCACGACCCGGACGGCAATGTCTTCGATCTCTCGCAGAAGGAGATGGCCAACCGCGATGGGCTTTATGTCGAGGCCGAGACGCAGCAGCCGCGTTACATCAGCCACTTTGCGATCCGAACCATGCGTCCCGAGCTCTGCGCGGAATTCTATCGCGACGTACTCGACCTCCAGCCGACCAACCGCAAGCAAGGCGATCCGAATTATTACCTGACCGATGGTCGCGTCACGCTCGAGATCATGCCGTGGGATGTGCAGGTCTTCGATAAGACCGGCATCGTCCGGCCGGGCCCCGACCATATCGGTTTCAAGGTCGAGGACGCCGAGAAGGTGAAGCAAGAGATCGAAGAGATCTCGCTACGCGCTGGCCATTACGGGCCCTGGCCGCTCGATCGCGACGAGGATGCTGTGCGGGGCGATATCCTGAAGCGCAGTTGCCCGCTCGGTACCTATCAGTTCTGCGACAATGACGGCGTGATGTTCGACATCGCGAGCTGAGCCGCCTACTCGGCCGCCGCCGCCAT
>DASXCX010000044.1:0-9292 GCA_036490955.1 Allostellaceae bacterium
GGACGCGAATGAAGCCGATCTATTTTCAGGAATTCGTCGCCAGTGAGACAAAGCGGCGCGAATCCTGGGAGCGAACGTTCTCGGGCGCGATGCGCTGGACCGGCGCCCAGCCCAATGCCGGGCATTACGCGGTCGCACGGCTCATCGGCCGGGGCAGGGTCAGCGCGATCATCACGCAGAATGTCGACAATCTGCATCAGGATTCGGGCGTGCCGGCCGAGAAGGTGATCGAGCTGCACGGCAATGGCAGCTACGCCACCTGTCTCGATTGCGGGCTGCGGCATGAGCTCGAGGTGCTGAAGCAAAGCTTCGTCGGCCGTGACGAGATACCGTCGTGTCGCGACTGCGGCGGGCTGGTGAAAACGGCGACGATCTCGTTCGGGCAAGCGTTGAAGCCCGAAATCATCGAGCGGGCACGCGACGAGACGCTCGCTTGCGATCTCTTCATCGCCCTCGGCTCGTCGCTGGTGGTTTATCCCGCCGCCGGCTTCCCGCTGCTCGCCGCGCAGAACGGGGCGGCGCTCGCCATCATCAATCGCGAGCCAACCGAGCAGGACGAATATGCCGATCTCGTCATCCATGACGAGATCGGGCCGACAATGGCGGCGGCGGTGCCGCTGGATTGAGGGGAAGCGGAATTTCGATACGGCCCTTCCCTTCGGCCCGGCGCGCCCCCGAAAACAGACGTCAAACGCTTACGCGGTCTCGCCTCGAAATTAGCGCGGCCGATAGGCGCGCGGCTCGTCGGCGGCGATCGTGTTCTTAAGCACGCCGAGGCCGGTGATTTCGACCTCGACCTTGTCGCCGGGCTTCATATTGACGACGCCGAGCACGCCGTGCCGTCCGGCGGGTTTAAGATTCTCGCCAGGATGCGGCGGCAGCGCGCCAGGCGTGCCCATCATGATCACATCGCCGGGCAGCAGCGCGTAGCCAGCCGAGAGATAAGAGACCACTTGCTCGACCGCGAAGAGCATGTCGTTGAGCGGCGCGTTCTGACGCTCGACACCGTTAAGCCGCGTGATCACGCGCTGCTGTTTCGGATCGCCGAATTCGTCCGTCGTCATCAGCCACGGGCCAGTGCTGCCCGAGCGCTCGAAATTTTTCCCCAAGCCGAAATTGCGGTTGTGGCGCTGATATTCGCGCACCGAGCCTTCGTTGGCGCAGCAGAAACCGGCGATGTGATCGAAGGCGTTCTCGACCGGGATATGCCGGCCGCCACGGCCGATCACCACGCCCAGCTCGCCTTCATAATCGAATTCCTTCGCGACCTCTGCCGGTGGGCAAAGCAGCGGCTGGTTATGGCCAACGATCGACGCCGGCGTGCGCATGAAGAGATGCGGGAATTCCTTCGAGGTGGTGAGACCGGTCTCTTCGATATGCGTTTTGAAATTGAGCGCCAGCGCCCAGGTGGCGTGCGGATCGGGGATTACCGGCAAAAGAGTGGCATCGGCAAGCTTGCGCGTTCCTTGCTTGCCGGCGATCGCATCGCGCAGCCTTGCGAGCCCGTCCGGCATCGCGACGAGCGCGCGCAGCGTCGCCGGCAATTGCGGTGCGACGTCGCTGACGGGCAAGAACGCATCAGCGCTCGTCACCACGCCAGTCCGCGGCACGTTGTTCTCGCCATAAGAAATGATCCGCATCGCCCTACCCTTGTTCCGATTCCAGAAGATGCCGGCCGTAATCGCTCATGCCGACATCCCACACCAATCCTGCATGTGATGCCGCCGCCTGCAAATCGCGATAGGCGCGCTGCATCGCGTTGCCTTCGAACAGCACACGCGCCCCCGAAGCGTAGAATAGCTTTTCGACCGCGCTGAGCGCTGTACGCGCGGCGTAGGTCGAATTGCGCTTGCCGCGCATGCGTTGGTGCGCCGGCACGGTCTCGCCGCGATCGAGCAGGCGCCGCGCCTCGCGGACCGGCGCCATGTAGAGCGCCGCGGCCGCCTCGATCTCCGCCGCCGCCACGGCGAGCGAGATTTGCGTGCCGGTCTGCTCGGCCACTTTGACGCCGCGCGAGACGCGTTTCCGCGTCGCTGCGATGTAGTCGGCGAGGAAACCTTCGGCGATCCCGACAGCGATGCAGGCAAAGGCGCTGGTCGCGAGGCCGCCATGCGGCATGCGGAAGATCGGCGATTGGTGCGCCTTATTGCCAGGCCCGGTTGCCTGTTCCAGATCGCTAAAGCGAAGAATGCGATGCTCCGGCACGAAGCCGTCTTCGACATTGAAGCTTTTGCTGCCGGTTCCCGACATGCCGACGACATGCCAATCGTCGATCACCGTGACGTCGCCGATCGGCATCAGAAAGAGGCAGCGCTCGCCCTTCATCGGACCATCGACGATCATCCCGCCGGGCAACGCCCATTGCGCATGATCGATGCCGCTGGCGAAGCCGTGCTTGCCCGAGAAGCGCACGCCGCCCGCTACGCTGCGCGCCATACCAACCGGCGCGAAGCTGGCACAGATATGCGCCTTGGGATTTTTGCCCCAGATCTCTTCCTGCGCCTCGATCGGCAAGCCGCTGGCGATCTGCGCGTGATCGCCCATGACGGTCGAGACCCAAGCCTGCGCGCCGCAACCACGGGCGAGAATCTGCCCGACTTCGCAGAGGACGTCCCAGCCGAGCTCGAAGCCGCCGAAACGTGCCGGCTGGCAAATCCGCAAGAAGCCGGCGGCATCGAAATCCGCCATGCTCTCATCGGGACAGCGGCGCGCGGCCTCGCAGGCGGGGCTGCGGTCGCGCAGCACGGGCACCAGCGCTTCGGCGCGGCGCAGCATTTCCTCACGCGTCACTGTTGTCATACCCCGATCCAGCATTGCCGCACTCTAGCGAGGGCCCGCCCGGCGCCGCAATCGGAACACGGCAATCAACGCGCTTGCTCGGCCTCCGCTTGCGCGTAGAGCGCACGGTATTTGTCGAGCGCTTCCTTGCCGTTCTTGCGGCCATCGGCCCAAGCCGCGACCACGGGCTCGGTCTTCGCTTGCCATTTGGCGAGCGCCGCGGGCGGCACCGCCATCGTTTGCTGCCCCTGCTCTGCCATTACCGCATCGCGGATGCCGGCGGCCTCCTGATCGACCGCGATACCGTATTGCCGGCTGAGCACCTCGCCCGAGGTAGCGAGCAGGATCTTCTGCGCCGCCGCCGGCAGCGACTGGAATCTCTTCTTCGCCATGAAGACCATGCTGATCGAGGTGCCGACCGAGATATCGACGTGATAGGGCGCGACCTGCTCCAGCTTGAAGGCGCGCACGCCGCCCCAGCCGATGATCGCGCCATCGACGGTTTTGCGCTGGACAGCGGCATATTCGTCGGTCAACGGGATCGAAATCGGCGCCCCGCCAAGCGCGGCGATCGTCTTGCTCTGCATCTGGCCGGCGACGATGAGCTTCAGCCCGCCGAGATCGTCCATGCTCTTGAGCGGCGCGCTCAAATGCAGCCCGCCAGCACCAAGCATGCCGGTGGCGAGCGGCACGATCTGATCGTATTCGCTATCGAGAAGCCCGGTCTTGTAAAGCCGCCAGAACGCGACCGAGCCGGTCTGCGCCGACTTCACCAGGAACAGTACTGCCGGCACTTCGGAGAGCGGGAATTTGCCGGCGACGGCATTCTGCATGCCCCAGCCGACCTGGATCGCATCGTCGAGCACGCGATCATAGATGTTCTCGAAGGTCGCGAGCGTCACGCCTTCGCGCACATCGAGATGGATGATGCCCTTGCCTTGCTCGTTGACCTTGGCCGCCCACGGCTCGAGCGCGTTGATCATCGCACCCGACCGTGTCGGACCGATGATATCGAACAGCAAATTGATCTCTTGCGCCGAAGCGGCACGACCGAAAGGCACCAGCGCCATCAGCAAGGCCAATGCACAAAGCAGGCGTTTCATGTCGTTTTCCCCCGATCAGTTTTGTTTTATGTCACTCTCGTTCGGTTGCCGCCACGGCTGCTCCTCGATCCGATTCTTCATGCGGCCGAGCTTCTCGACCTCACAGCTTATGATCTGGCCGTTCTCGATGCCGTGATTCTTCTGTCCCGGCTCGAGCGGCAGATTGGCCGGCGAGCCCATGAGGATCAGATCGCCCGGCATCAAGGTCATGATGTAGGAGAGATATTCGACCGCCTCGCCCATATGCCAGAGCATCGCATTGGTGCGCGCATCCTGATGGAGCTTGTCGTCGATCCAGGCGCGCACGCGCAAATCATGCGGATCGCCGACGAGATCGCGCGGGACGATAACGCGACTCATTGGCGTGTAGCCGGCGAAATTCTTCATCCGAATATTGTCGTTGATCGGGCTCTTGTTGCGGAGCTCGCGCCACCACGCGAAATGCATGGTGAGATCGTTGCAGAGCGAATAGCCGGCGATGAACTCGTCCGCCTTGTCGGCCGAGACACGCGTCGCCGGCTTGCCGATGACGATGGTCACCTCGACCTCGAAATCGAATTGCACGCCGCCATGCTCGCGATAGATCGTATCGCCGTAGCCGGCGAGCGCCGAGCGCGAGCCGAAGAACACATCGGGCAGCACGCGCTCGGCTTTCGGCGGATCGCTGCGCCCCGTGACGCGGCTCGGCCGCTCAAAATTGTGATAGAGGTGGAAGATATTGTTCGGCTCTGGAACCGGCGGCAGGAACTTCACCGCGTCGAGATTTTGCCAGAAATCGCCCGCGCCCGGCTTCAAATCGAGGCCGCGCAGCCAGCCATGCCAGCGATCCCAGTCCGGCAGGAAATCGCGCATGATCGGCGCGGCTGCGCCGGGCGTCGAATAACGTGCGACGATATCGGCGAGAGTCGCGACCCGATCCTCGATCACGACCGCCGTCGCCGGCTTGCCTGCAGCCAGCATCGTACCGATACCGAAGCGAATCTCGCTTTGCTTGTCCGCCATGTCCCCTCCCCTACGGCTTGATCCGGTCGAGCAGCGCGCGCCCGCCGGCAATGCGGCCGTTGTCCCAATTATTGCCCGGCTGCTGAAGTGCGGCGAGCACGTCGCGGAAGCAGCGCTGGAATGGCTCCGAATAAGCAAGCTGATGCGCGCCGGCCGCGACCATCAGCCGATCGAGCGCGCGATAGGCGCTTTGCGCGATGAAGCAGCTGACGGCTGAATCGTAGCCCTGCACAACGCCGCCGGGCAGCAAGAATTTGCGCTCGCCCGCTTGTTGATGCGTCTCGCCCGCCAGGCTTGCCATCTCTTTGAGTTTCGCCCTGAGCAGCGCGAGCGCCGCATCGAGCTCGACCGCGGCTTCACCGATGCGCAATTGCATCGCCGGCTGCTCGGCCATGCTGGCGCCGGTGCGATTGGTGCGACCATGCGTCATCGCCACGAAATGCTCGAGCCCGGCGATGGCGACGCCGAGCGCGACCGAAGGCAGCGCGAACGGCCCGCCGAGATAGGGAAAACGGAAGAGCGGTCCATCAAGGGCTTCGCCGGATGGCGGCTTGCCGGGATGCCAGACGCGATGGTCGGGCACGAAAACATCGTCGAACCGGATGTCATGCGAGCCCGTGCCGGCAAGGCCGATGACATTCCAACTATCGAGAATCTCGATCTCGGACCGCGGCACGGCAATCGTCACGGGCCGATCGCGGCCGGCGATCGGCATGCCCTCGATCAACACCCAATCGACATGGTGTACACCGCTGCTGAATATCCCGGTAGCGCTGCCGCGATAGCCGCCGTCGATCGGTACGAGCTCACCGCTGGCCCGACGGCAAGACGAGAGCAGCGCGTCAGGCTTCGGCCCCCAAAGCTCGTCGAGGAAGCGCGTCCCGAAGCGCGCGACGACCGGCGCATGGCCGCCAACCACGGAATAGACCCAGCCCGTCGAGCCGCAGCCGGCTGCGAGCGCGACGACGATCTCGCCGAAAACGTCCCAGCCGAGTTCACGCCCGCCATAACGCCGTGGCTTCACGACGTCGAAGAGTCGCGCGGTCCGCAGCCTGGCGATCGCCTCGTCGGAAACGCGGCGCGCGGTTTCGCACTGCGCCGCCTGGGCACGAAGAAAAGGCTGCAGATCGCGCGCCCGGGCGACGAATTCCGCCGCTTCGGGTTCACCCGCGACAGGCTGCTTTCCTCTATCGGCCGTCATGCGCCTCGCTCCACCCCCGTTTCTCGTGACATGCTTCCTCCGAAGCGGCTAAGCCCGAGCCGCATTCATATCGCGAAGCCGCCACAAAGACGAAACATTCGCGATCCATCTCTCACTAACCCACTCAAGAGAGGGAGATGACGATGGATAAGGACCGTATCGAAGGCTCGGCCAAGCAAGCGGGCGGCGCCGTGAAGGAAGCCGCGGGCAAGGCGCTGGGCGACAAGAAGATGGAAACCGAAGGCGCGGCAAAAAAAGCCGAAGGCAAAGTGCAGAACGCGGTTGGCGGCTTGAAGGACAAAGTCCGCGAGGTGGCCGACGAGCACAAATGATCGCGGCATGATCACGCTCTATCGACTTCAAGATCCGGGCATGCCGCAGCCGCCGGGCAATCCCGTGCCGCAGCCACCCGATCCTGAAATCCCGCCGCCGATCGAGGAGCCGCCGAAGCCGATACCGCCGCCACCGATCGATCCGGTGCCGCCACCGATCAACAGAGGCTAAGCGATTTCCGCGTCCTGGGACCGGAGACGGCGCCACGCGCTCAGCCGTGTGGCGCCGTTTTCGTTTGCGCCGCGCGGGGCGTTCCGCATAATTGGACGGGAGGAGAAAGAAAGCCATGGCGCTCAGCTTTCAGCCATTGACGCCCGTCTTTGCCGCCGAGGCGATCGGCCTCGACCTGCGTCAGCCGATCGATGCCGCCACGGCGGCTACCATCGAAGCGGCGATGGATCAATACGGCGTGCTTGTATTTCGCCGCCAGAATCTCGACGAGGACCAGCAGATGGATTTCACCCGCTGGTTTGGGCCGCTCGACCGCGGCTTCGGCAGGGTGCGTCCCGATCGGCAGCACCGGTTCAAGACCGAGCATCTCGCCGACATCTCGAACGTCGATTACAACGGCGATGTCGTGCCACCCGGCCACCCGAAGCGCGTCGGCTCGCTCGCCAATCAGCTTTGGCACAGCGATAGCTCGTTCCAGAAGCCGTCGGCGAAATTCTCGATCCTCACCATTCACACGCTGCCATCCTGGGGCGGCAACACCGAATTCGCCGATATGCGCGCCGCCTATGACGCTCTGCCCGATGCGGTGAAGCAGGAGATCGACGGTCGCGTCGCCGAGCATTGGGCGCTGCATTCGCGCATCAACCTGCTCGGCGACGACAATTACACTGCAGAGCAGCAAAGCATCATCGCGCCGGTGAAATGGCCGCTGGTGCGGGTGCATCCGTCATCGGGGCGCAAATCGCTGTTCATCGGTGCGCATACGCGGGCGATCGACGGCATGTCTGTGCCGGAAGCGCGTATCCTCCTCGCCGAACTTCTCGAGCACGCGACCCAGCCACGCTTCGTCTTTGTCCATGAATGGACGCTGGGCGACCTGGTGATGTGGGACAACCGCGCAACGCTGCATCGCGGGCGGCGCTACAACCTCGACGAAAAGCGCGAATTGCGCCGCAGTACCACCGGCGACTCTGCGCTCGCCTCGGATCGGGCACTCAACTGAGATCGATCGCGTAGCGTTTTAGATCGGCGAGGTCGCAGTATTCGAGTGCCCCTTCGTGCGTCGCGCGCAACACGACGCGCGGCGCGCTATCTGCTTCGAGCGCCTCCTGCCAGCGCGGCGCGCAGAGGCACCAGCGATCGCCTGGCACCAAGCCCGCGAAACCATATTCCGGCATCGGCGTCGAGAGATCGTTGCCGCGCGATTTGGAGAAGGTCAGGAATTCCACCGTCATGACGACGCAGACGGTGTGACTGCCGACATCCTCGGCGCTGGTGTCACAGCAGCCATTGCGGAAGAAGCCGGTCATCGGCTTCAGCGAGCAATTGTCCAGCGTGCCGCCGAGGACATTGCGCGATGGGCGTTTCCGGCCGCCGTAACCCGCATCCAAAGGCATCTCGATCCTCCTTCGCTTAGCCCGTGAAGCTTGAACGTGCGATGAGCGGTTTAGCGCCCGGCAAGAATCGGCACCGCTTTGCGCTGGCCCTCGCGCGATTCGGGATGGTTCAAGAACCAGTCCACGGTGAATTGCTGGAATTTGACGCCCTGCTTTTCATAGCCGCGGATCACTGCATCGAAACGCGATTCGGGATAGGTGTGCAGATCGGTCTGCGTGCCGTCCCAGATCAGCTTTTGCCCGGCCGGGCTTTCGAGGAACAGGACGAAAAGCTTGGCCGCGTTCGGATCGCCGGAATTCTTCGGCAGGGACGCATAGTAGTAACGCTCGGCCGCGAAATCGGCGGGAATCACCTCATCGATCGGCGCGCCCTTCGCCTTCATGGTGACGTCGTCGCGCCCGCCGCAATTGGGACCGAAGGCAATGAACTCGCCCGAGGCGATGCGCTCGAGATCGTTGCAGCGGATGAGACCTGCGACCTGCGCCGAGAGATTGCGCGCAAAATCGAGCGCCTTCTCCTGCCCCCAGACATCGTTCGCGGTCAGCAGTTCCCAGCCCGCGGCATAGGGCGTCGAGGCGATCTTGCCCTTCCAATCGGGCTTCAGAAGATCGGCAAGCGATTTCGGCACATAGGGCACGAGCTTCGGATTGTAGATGATCGCGCCCGGCAAGGTGGTGAAGGTGCGGATCACCGAGCCGCCGGCTTCGACATATTCCGGCTTGATGCGATCGGGCATCAGCGCCACCCAATCCACCGGCACTGAGCCTTTTTGCTGGTAGAGCTCGCCGGCATATTGGTTGGTGTTGATGACGATGTCAGTCGGCGACGGCTGATTGCTGGCCATCGCGATCATCACTTTGTTGAGCTCCTCGGGCTCGGACGGGCCGGGCGTGAAGCGCACGGCGATGCTCGTGCCGAACATCGCGTTCATGCCCTCGCCCATTTGCTTCAGCACGTTGTTGTTGCCGATCATGCCCGCGCCCCATTGCAGCTCGAGCTTGCCTTCCTTCTTTGCGCCGGCGATCACCTCTTGCAGCGCCGGCGCAAAATCGGCCGCCTGAGCCGAGGCCGCGGCGACGAGCATGAATGTGGAGAGCGCAAGGATCGAGGGCGGCTTCATGTTGGTCACGCCGGTGTTAGAGAGGCGAGCTCGTCCATGCTCGCGGAGAGATCGATGATGTTGCGCTCTTCGCGCAGCACGCCTGGCGGATCGCGGCCTTCGGCGATCGCTGTCAGCCCGTCATACAGCATGCGGCGGAACATGACGATGCCGCGATCAGTCCAGCCCAACGTCTCGATCGAGCGG
>DASXCX010000045.1:0-6433 GCA_036490955.1 Allostellaceae bacterium
TCGGCGCCGTAGACATGCACCGCGAGCTCGATGGCGCGGCCCGACAGCGAGTTGCAGTCGACGACGACCGGCGCCTTCTTGATCTTCTGCGACGGCAGCTCGTTGTTCGGCGTATCGCACATGTTGCGATGATCCATGCGATCGATCTCGAACGGGATGTTGCCGCCGAGATTGTGGCTCATCACGGTCACGTTCGGATAGGGCTTCAGGAAATCCGTCATGCAGAAGGTAACCATGTTCGACGACAGGCGCGACTGCATGTCGAGCGTACCGAAGCGATGGCGATTGTTGTCGGTCACGTCGGGCTTCGGCGCCGTCGGATCGTCCGGCAGCTTGCCGTAATGCACGAGGAAGACCGCGTGGCGCTTGTTGGCCGCTTCCATCAGCGGCGCGAAACGCTCGGCGCGCTTTTCCGACAGGAAGCCGTCGCCCGGCAGCACCGCGCCGATCATGCCCGGCATGTCCATGACGCGCTCGAACTCTTCAACCGCCATCGTCATGTTGCCGACCGGCAGGATGGCGAAACCGGAGAAGCGCGACGGATACTTCGCGCAGACCTCGGCGACCGCGTCGTTGTAAGCGCGCGCCAGCGGCAGCGCGTCTTGCAGCGCCAGTGCTTCGATGCCGGTGACCGGGCTCATCGACAACACGGCATGCTCGACGCCGTGCTTGTCCATCTCGGCGAGACGCGCCTCGGCGCTATCGTGATCGGCGGGCAGCTTGTTCGGGTTGAAGCCGGATTCGAAATATTCGTGGCCATCGTCGCCACGGAAGATGCGCGGCCGGACCGTGCGCTGACGCAGCGCGTCGGCAAAGCCTTTGGGACCCCAATGGAAGTGCATGTCCACGGATGTCATAGCGTTTCTCGGCCCCTAGGAGGCCGCCCCTTTGGTTGATTCGTTGCGCGATACGGCCGATATTGTGAAAAATCCTATCAGCCGCGGGGGTTTTGCGCAACCGATGGAGCCCGCACCGGCCGCGCCCGAAACCAACAGCCTGCCCAATAGCCTGTGCCGCGATTGCGGGACCTTCGGCCGCCTCGAGCTGCCACCCACAAATTGCAGCCGCTGCGGCTCGGCGCGGTTGGTTGCCCATCCCGAGCTCGCCTCCCTCGCCATTGCCCATGTCGATTGCGACGCCTTCTACGCCTCGGTCGAGAAACGCGACCGCCCCGAGCTGACCGACGAACCGGTCATTGTCGGCGGCGGCCAGCGTGGCGTCGTCTTGACCGCTTGCTACATCGCGCGACGCTTCGGCGTTCGCTCGGCGATGCCGATGGCGCGGGCGCTGCAGCTTTGCCCCGGCGCCGCGGTCGTCCGCCCCGACATGGAGAAATACCGCCGCGAGAGCCGCCGGATCCGCGATCTCATGGAAGCACTTTCCCCACGCGTCGAAAGCGTTTCCATCGACGAGGCCTACCTCGATTTGAGCGAGACCGGCGACCACGAGCCGCCGGCGCGGTCGCTGGCCCGGCTCGCGCTCCAGGTCGAGAAGCGCGTCGGCGTCACCATCTCGATCGGCCTGGCGCCCAACAAGATGCTGGCGAAGATCGCAAGCGATTTCGGCAAGCCGCGCGGCTTCTACGTCATCGGCGAGAGCGACAAGCTCGCCGTGCTGGCGCCGATGAAAGTCTCTGCCATCTCCGGCGTCGGCCCGGTGATGACGCGCAAGCTCGAGGAGATGGGTTATCCGACCATCGCCGCTCTCCGCGCCGCGAAGCTCGACGAACTGACCCACCGCTTCGGCCGCTGGGGTCGCAGCCTCCTGGCGCGCGCCCATGGCGAGGACGCCCGCCGCGTCGGTTTCGGCCGCGGCCGCAACGTCTCGGTCGGCGCCGAGCGCACCTTCGCCAAGGACCTCGCCCGCTTCCAAGATATCGCGGCGGTGGTGGAGCAGATCAGCCAGCGCGTCGCCGAGCGCCTGTCGCGCTCCGACCTCGCCGCGACCTCGCTGACCCTCAAGCTACGGCGTCACGACCGCTACACGACGACCCACGCATGCCGCCTGCACGATCCGACACAGCGCGCCGACACGATCCTCGCCGCGGTGATGCCGGTGCTGCGAGCGAAGCTCGACGGCACACGCTATCGCCTGGTCGGCGTGACCGCGCATGATCTGGTGCCGGGAGAGCGCGCCGATCCGCCCGATCTCTTCGATAGGAGCTAAGCCGCGCTTATGACTTGCCCCACGGCTGGATCGGCACGGTGCTGATCGCGTTGGAGGGTGAGCCGTTGACGATCTTCGAGCTCACCGCGAGATAGATCAACGTATTATGCGGCTTGTCGATCATGCGATAGATGCGGGTCTTCTTAAAGAAGATCGAGGTCTTTTGCGTGAAGACCTCCTCGCCCTCCTTCAGCTTGGCGAGATCGACATCGATCGGTCCGACCTGCCGGCACGCCACCGAGAAATTCGACGGATCTTCGTTAAGCCCGAAGGGCTGCCCCCAGCCGCCCTTGCGTGCTTGCGAGATATGGCAGACGACATTCGGCACCTGCGGGTCATCGAAAACGCTGACACAGACCTTGTCGTTGGGCGACAGCAAGTTGAAGGTCGTGCTGACGCAATCGATGTCGGCGGCGCGCGCGGTGGCACCGAACGAGCAAAAAAGCACCGCCGCAGCGGCGATCAAAAGCAGCCTCATTTTCCTCTCCGATCGAGCGATGAGATCGTAACGTGAACGCCGCGCTCAATGTGCCGGTTGCCCACCCGGCAGGAACGCTTCGGTATAGAGCTGGTTATCCGGCGGCAGCGTGTCGAGCGGGCCGAGCGACTTGATCGCGTCCTCGATCACAACGACCGCCTTCGGTCGGAAGCGCCCATCATCCGAGAACATCGAGATTTGATCGTCGTAAAGCCGCGACGCGAGATCGGGCGGCAGCCGCGTCAACGGCATGGTATCGCGTACCGTCTCGTCCTTATGCGTCTTGGCGAAATGCACGGTCTCGAACCAAGCGGCGAGGAAACGCCTAAGCGTATCGGGATGCTCGCCGATGAAGACGTCGCTGGCGACAATCATATGCGTGATAAAATCGGGGATCAGCGGTCCGAACGTCGTGAGTATCTTGCCGCTCCCCGCTTGCTCGAGCCGGTAACCGGTTTGCGTGCCGCCGATGATGCCGTCGACATTATGCGAAAGCAGCGCGCCGGTGAGCCCATCCTGGCTGCCGAGCGCGACGCGACGGATGCCGTCGCTGCCCCAGCCCTGACGCCGTGAAATCTCGGTCGGCAACCAATCGCTGAGCGAGCCGACGGTCGAGATGCCGATCAGCCTGCCCTTGAGATCGGCGACAGAATTGATGCCGCCATCCTTGGCGACCATGATGGCGAAGCCGAGCGGCGGACCCGCCAGGGTCGCGACGCCTTTGGTTGGCGAGCCCTTGGCGATGAACATCATCTCGATGCCGGAGCCGAGTTCGATCTCGGCGCTGCCGGCGATCAGCGCCTGATGCGCCTTCGCCGCGCCGGCGAGGTCGAGGGTTTCAGTCTCGATCCCATGCTCGGCGAATATCCCTTCCTTGGCGCCGACGTCGAGGAAGGCGAAAGCGAAGGTCGTCGCTTCCGATTTCGAGACGCGGATCTTGTCGGCGGCGTGCGATGACGCGGCGGTAAGCAGGGCCGCGCAAGCCAGTGCGAGCATGCCGACGAGACGCAGATGTTTCACGAGACCAACCTTCCCTTCACGTCGCGACGATCAGTGCATCGAGGGCGAGCGCGCCTTCGCCTTCGGCGAAGACCGCGAGCGGATTGATATCGATCTCGGCAATGCGCGGCTCGGCCGCGATGATCGCGCCGAGTAGCGCGACGGTCTCGGCCAGCGCCGTCACATCGGCCGGCTTGGAACCGCGCATGCCGGCGAGCAGCTTGGCGCCGCGCAGTTGACGCAGCTCGGCCTCGATCTCGGCCGCATCGAGCCCAACCGGCAAGATCCGGATATCGGCGATCGCCTCGGCGAAGATGCCGCCGATTCCGACCGCGAGCACCGGTCCCCATTGCGGATCGCGTCGCGCTCCGAGGATCATCTCGATGCCCGGCGGCGCCATTTGCTCGATGAGGACGCCGTCGAGTGCGAGGTCGCGCTCGCGCGCGATCGCTTGCAGCTTCTCGACAGCGGCATCGAGCTGATTCTCGTCGGCAATGCGCAAGATCACACCGCCGATATCGCTCTTATGCGCGGCGGCGGCCGATTGGAGCTTCGCCGCGAGCGGATAGCCGATGCTGCTCGCCGCCTTGCGCGCCTCGGCGAGATTCGTCGCGAGCGTGCCTCGCGGCATCTTCATGCCGCAGGCGGCGAGGTATTGCTTACTCGCCGTTTCGGTCAGCGTTCCCCTGCCCGGCACTGGTGGCGCCTTAAGCGGCGGCGCAAGCTTGAGCTGCTTCGCTTTCTCCAGCGCCCGGCCATAGGCCGTCACCTTGGCGAGTGCGCGAAACGCGCGCTCGGGCGAGCGGAAGAACGGCACGTTGCCGGCGCGCGCTTCGGGGATGAGCTTTTCCGGCACCTCGGCCTCGTCGCCGAGCATCGCGTAGATCACCGGCTTGGTCGCGCCGATCAGCGGCTTCAACGAAGCGCGGCCCTTGATCAGCGCATATTCTGTCGCCGAAGAAACGATCGCGCCCAAGACAAGACTGCCGTAGCGATCGTCGGCGAGCAGCGGCGCGATCGTCTTCGCATACATGTCGAGATGCGTGATCGCCTGCGCCGTCAGATCGAGCGGGTTGGAGGCGCCGACGAACTCCGGCAGCTCAGCTTGAAGCTGCTTCTCGAGCGCCGGCGTCAGCGGCGGCAGATCGAGACCGAGCGCGTCGCAAAGATCGAGCGTCATGCCCTTGACCGCGCCCGAATCCGTCACCATGGCGCAACCTTTGGTCGGCGGCACGGGGAAGCGGAACATCAGCTCGCTGACATCGATCAGCTCTTCGAGCGTATCGACCTTCAGCACCGCGCTATGCGCCAGCACCGTCTCCATCACCGCATAATTGCCGACCATCGCGCCGGTATGCGATTTGGCCGATTCCTGCGCCGCGGCGCTCTTGCCCGCATGCAGCAGTACGATCGGCTTGCCGAGCGCACGCGCGCGCGCCGCGACCTCGAGGAAGCGTTGCGGCTTGCGAATCTGCTCGGCGAAGCAGGCGACGACTTGCGTCGTCTTCTCTTCGAGGAGATAGCCAGCGTAGTCCTCGAGCCCGAGCACCGCCTCGTTGCCGGTCGAGACCCAGCAGGTGACGGGAATGCCCTTGGCCCTGAGCGCGACGCGCACCACGCCGGCGAGACCGCCGCTTTGCGCCACAACGACAACCCCCGATGAAACGTCGAGCACCGGCCCCAATTGCTGCGAGAAGGTCAGCGGAATGCGGTTGATGAAGTCGACGAGGCCGAGGCAATTCGGCCCGCAAAGCGCGATGCCGTTCTCCTCGGCGATCGCGGCGATGCGATCCTGCGCCGCTTTCCATTCGCCGCCCGCCTCGCCGAAACCCGCGGCGAAGATAACGATGCCGCCGATCTTTTTTCTGGCGCAAGACGTGACCGCGTCCTCGATTGCGACGCGGGGGATCAACAGCATCGCCGCATCGATGCCGTCGGGCAGATCCTCGATCGTCTTGACGCACGCCCGGCCGGCGACGTCGCTGCGATTGCGGCTGACGAGATGGATCGCACCGGAATAGCCGTAGTCCTCGAGCGTTTTCAGCATCAGGAATCCGGCCGAGCTCGGCTCGGGCGAGATGCCGACGATCGCGATCGAGCGCGGCCGCATCAAGCGAGCGATGTCGATGGTGGGCATGGTGCTCCCCAAGCTCCCCTCACCCTCCCGCCGCTCGGCGTCGGGCGCCCCTCTCCCCAGCGGGGAGAGGGTTGGGGTGAGGGAGCCTTACTTCGTTACTTCTTCTCTGTCTCTCTTCGCATCGCGCCGAGGCCGGGGCGATAGGATTTCTCGTCGAGGAATTGCGTCAAGCCGCCGGTGCGGCCGTTCTCGTCGTCGAGGAAGCGGAGCTGCGTGCTCTTCGCTGCGAGATAATCGCCCGAGCTCTCGAAGGGAATGTTCATGCAGGCGCGGATCGCTTCCTTGCAGGCGCGCAGCGCATGCGGGTTCTTGCCCTTGAGCTGATTGGCGATCGCCTTGGTGCGCTCGCGCAGCTTCGCCTTCGGCACCGCCTCGTTGACGATGCCCATCGCCGCCGCCTGCTTGCCGTCGAACGTCTCGCCGGTCAGCGTGTAGTACATCGCGTTGCGGAAGCTCATCGCGAAGACCAGCGACTTCGTCACCTGGCCGCCGGGGATGATGCCCCAATTGATCTCGGAGACGCCGAACTGCGCTTCTTCCGCGGCAATGGCGAGATCGCAAGAGATGAGCGGCGTGAACGCGCCGCCGAAGCACCAGCCGTTCACCATGGCGATGGTCGGCTTCAGGTAATGCGCGAGCTGCTGGAATTGCCA
>DASXCX010000046.1:0-2998 GCA_036490955.1 Allostellaceae bacterium
GCCATCTTGAAAGATTATTGCGCCCGGCTAGGATTGGCAATTATCGACAAGAAATTACTAGGCTTCGGGAATTTTTCATGCGCCGCAGCAAGCTCGATCGCATCGACCGCCGGATTTTGCGCGATCTGCAAGCCGATGGCCGCATGACCAATGTCGACCTCGCCGAGCGTGCCGGAATCTCCGCGCCGCCCTGCCTGCGCCGCGTCCGCGCTTTGGAGGAGGCAGGCTATATTCGCGGCTATCATGCCGAGGTCAATCCCGAAGCGCTCGGTTTCGGCGTGACGGTTTTCGCCCAAGTCGGGCTGGCGACCCAGGCCGAGCCCGATCTCAAAGCCTTCGAGGCGCTGGTCGCTTCCTGGTCCGAAGTGCGCGAGGCGCATATGCTCGCCGGCGAGACCGATTTCCTCTTGAAGATCGTTGCCGCCGATTGGGACAACTATCAGCGCTTCCTGACGACGAAGCTGACCGCCGCGCCCAACGTCACGCATGTGAAATCGTCGCTCGCCATACGCGCCTCGAAAGCCGAGCCGGGTGTGCCGATCGAAGCCGACGAATAAACGCTATTTGTACTGCACTTTGACGATCTCGTAGGACCGCGCCCCGCGCGGCGTCGAGACCTCGACATTGTCGCCGATCGTCTTGCTGATCAGGGCGCGCGCTACGGGCGATGTCACCGACAGCCGGCCTTTGCTGATATCGGCTTCGTCCTCGCCGACGATCTGGTAGACGGTCTTCTCTTCGGTCTCCTCGTCCTCGAGCGTGACCGTGGCGCCGAATTTGATCACCTTGCCGGAGAGTTTCGAGACGTCGATCACCTCGGCGCGAGCGATCTTGTCCTCGAGTTCCATCACTCGGCCTTCGATGAAGCCCTGACGCTCGCGGGCCGCATGGTATTCGGCGTTCTCGGCGATATCGCCCTGCTCGCGTGCCTCTGCGATCGCCCGGATGATGGCCGGACGGTCGGTGGTTTTGAGTCTCTTCAATTCTTCCTGCAAGCGGCCAAAGCCGCCCGAGGTCATAGGTATCTTTGTCGTCATGGGGTGCTCAGAACGATCCTTCAAAATAGGATTGTACGGGCGCGACTTCAAGGCTGCCGGTCCGAAGGGCATGGATGGCCTGGACGGCGGCGCGAGCGCCCGCAACTGTTGTGTAATACGGAATCTCATTGGTCAGGGCGGTCCGGCGTAGGCTGAAACTGTCGGCTATCGACTGCGCGCCCTCGCTGGTATTGACCACGAGTTGAACCTCGCCCGACAGCATCCGGTCGACGATATGCGGCCGGCCTTCGATCACTTTGTTGACAAGTTCGACCTCGAGCCCGGCCTGACGCAGGACCTGAGCCGTGCCCTTGGTTGCGATGAGATTGAAACCCATGGCGATCAGCCGCCGGCATGGCTCGATCATGGCAGCTTTGTCCCGGTCGCGGACCGAGATGAAGACCCGGCCTGCGAGCGGCAAGGTCACGCCGCTGCCGAGCTGGGACTTGGCGAAAGCCCGGCCGAAATCAGAATCGAGACCCATGACCTCGCCGGTCGATTTCATCTCGGGGCCGAGGATCAGGTCGACGCCCGGGAAGCGGGCGAAAGGGAAAACCGCTTCCTTTACCGCGACATGCGGCCGCCGCGCTTTGGCTTCGAGCTTGAAATTCGCCAGCTTTTCGCCGGCCATCACCCGCGCCGCGATCTTGGCGATCGGCACGCCGATGGCTTTGGCGACGAAGGGCACGGTGCGCGAGGCGCGCGGATTGACCTCGAGCACGTAGACCATGCCGTCCTTCACCGCATACTGCACATTCATCAGGCCGATGACGCCGAGGGCCTTCGCCATCGCGGTCGTCTGGCGCTTCAGCTCGGCGATGATTTCGGGCGGCAGCGAATAGGGCGGCAGCGAGCAGGCGCTATCGCCGGAATGAATGCCGGCTTCCTCGATATGCTCCATGATGCCGGCGATGAAGACGTCGCTGCCATCGGCAAGCGCGTCGACATCGACCTCGATCGCCTCTTGCAGATAGCGGTCGATGAGCACCGGATTGTTGCCCGAGACCTTGACCGCGCGCGCCATGTAGCGCGCGAGGGCGGCTTTTTCGTGCACGATCTCCATCGCGCGCCCGCCGAGAACATACGATGGCCGGATGACGACCGGATAGCCGATGCGCTGGACCACGGCCTCGGCTTCCTCGAGCAAGGTCGCCGTGCCGTTTTCCGGCTGCTTGAGGTCGAGCTTGTGCAGCAATTCCTGGAAGCGTCGACGATCCTCGGCGAGATCGATGGCATCGGGCGACGTGCCGAGGATCGGAATCTGCGCCGCTTCGAGTGCCGCGGCGAGCTTTAGGGGCGTCTGGCCGCCGAGCTGCACGATAACGCCGCGCACCTTGCCCTTGCGCTGCTCGACGCGCACCAGCTCGATGACATCCTCGGCGGTGAGCGGCTCGAAATAGAGTCGGTCGGAGGTGTCGTAATCGGTCGAGACCGTCTCAGGATTGCAATTGACCATGATCGTCTCGATGCCGGCCTCTTTGAGGCTATAGGCGGCATGAACGCAGCAATAGTCGAATTCGATGCCTTGGCCGATGCGGTTGGGCCCGCCGCCGAGGATCACCACCTTGTCGCGGGCCGAGGGTTCGGCCTCGCACTCGGGCGGCTGCACGCCGTCGCCCTCGTAAGTCGAATACATATAAGGCGTCAGCGAGGGGAACTCCGCCGCGCAAGTATCGATGCGTTTATAGACCGGATGGACGTTGAGCTGCGCGCGCGCCTCGGCGACGGCGCTTTCCGTCGTGCCGCTGAGCTCGGCGAGCCGTGCATCCGAAAAGCCCATGGCTTTGAGCTTCAGCAGGCGGCCCGACTCTTTTGGCAGACCGCGCTGCTTCACCTCGGCTTCGGTCGCTACGATCTTGCGGATCTCTTCGAGAAACCACGGATCGTATTTGCACGCCGCGTGAATCTCGGTGGTCGTGAGGCCGTGGCGATAGGCCTGCGCGATGGTCAGTAGGCGATCC
>DASXCX010000047.1:0-7710 GCA_036490955.1 Allostellaceae bacterium
ATGCCGCGGTGATTCAGCCGCCGAATTGGGACCCCAATGCCAACGCGGTCGCCGAAGACGCGGCCAAGCGCTATCCCGCCATCCTCGGCTGGTTCCCGCCCGAGAAGCCCGAGAGCCGCGCGCTCGTCACCGATTGGCGGAAGCGTCCCGGACAGAAGGGTCTGCGCTTCACGTTCATGCGGCCGGGCCAAGAGGACTGGGCAAGCGACGGCACGATGGAATGGCTGTGGCCGGCGGCGGAACGTGTGGGACTCGTCATCGCCATGGGCGCGGCGAAATTCCTGCCCGTGGTCGGACAGATCGCGGAACGCTTTCCCGGGCTGAAGCTGGTCGTCGACCATTTCGGCGCGCCGCCGCGCGCGATCGGCGCTGACGCCTGGGTCAATCAGCCGGTGCTTCTGGGGCTCGCGAAACACAAGAACATCGCGGTGAAAGTCAGCGGCGGACCGTCGCTGTCGCGCGAGCCCTACCCGTTCCACGACGTGAGCGCGCCGATCCGCGCGATCTACGACGCTTACGGCCCTGCCCGCATGTTCTGGGGCACCGACATCACGCGGCTTTCGACGCCGTGGCAGCAATGCGTGACGCATTTCACCGAAGAGCTTCCTTGGCTCGGCGCCCGCGACAAGGAACTCGTCATGGGCCGCGCGCTCTGCGATTGGTACGGGTGGGACCTGCCGGCCAAATAAACATCGTCAGCGCGAGCGAAGCGACGCAAGGCGGTGCATCGGCGGACTGGGTTGCTTCGTCGCGCGACTGCGCCCCTCGCAACGGCGCGCGGGTTAGTTCCCGTCGAGTTTCGGCTGGGCGCGGAAAGCGATCGCCATGCGGTTCCAGCCGTTGATCGCGATCACCGCCATGGTGAGATTGACCAGTTCGGTCTCGGTGAAATGCTGCTTCGCTTCCGCGAAAACGTCGTCGGGGATATGCGTCTCGCTCACCAAGGTCACCGCCTCGGTCCAGGCGAGCGCGGCGCGCTCGCGCGGCGTGTAGCACGGCGCTTCGTGCCAGGCGTTCAAGAGATGCAGCCGATCCTCGCTCTCGCCGGCGCGGCGCGCATCGCGCGTATGCATTGCGAGGCAGAAGGCGCAGCCGTTGATCTGCGAGGCGCGCGTCTTCACCAACTCGAGGAGCGGCCGCTCGAGACCGGTCTCCTTCACGTAGGCTTCCATCTGGCTGAGCGCCTGATAGGCGCCGGGCGCGAGCTGATAGGGGTTGAGCCGTGCTTCCATTTCTTGCCTCCGTCTGTCGGACGATCGGTTGTCTCCAGCCTAGTACACTGCGGCTGACGCGCTTGATCAAGTCGCCACCCGGCGCGACACTGGAGCCAGGAGGAGAACGCATGGCAGACGACAGCCGGATCGGCGTCGATTATCTCGCCCGTGCCCGCGCGCTGGTGCCGCTCATCGAGACGGCGGCGCCGCGGATCGAGGCCGCGCGCGCTTTTCCGCCCGATGTGCTGGCCGCGCTCCACGACGCCGGCATGTTCCGCCTCTTGCTGCCGCGCTCGATCGGCGGTGCCGAGATCGATCTGCCGAGCTTCGTCCGCGTGATCGAGATCCTGGCCGGCGGCGATGCCAGCGTCGCCTGGTGCGTGGCGCAAGGCGGCGGCTGCGCCATGGGCGCAGCCTATCTCCCGCCCGAGATCGCACGCGAGATTTTCGGCGCGCCCAGCGCCGCGCTGTCCTGGGGTCCGCCGGCCGGTCCGGCGAAAGCGATCGCCGTCGATGGCGGCTATCGCCTGACCGGAACCTGGTCATTCGCCAGCGGCAGCCCGCATTGCGATTGGCTCGGCGCGACGCAATGCCAGATCACCGAGCCCGACGGAAGCTTGCGCCTCGACCCGCGCACCGGCCAGCCCGCGCGGCGCGCGATGCTCTTCCCGAAAACGCGCGCCACGATGGCCGGTATTTGGGACGTGATGGGCCTCAAGGGCACGGGCAGCGACAACTACACACTCGATAATGTTTTCATTCCGGACGGCTATAGCTTCACCATCGATAGCCCCGCCGACCGGCGCGAGCAGGGCGCGCTCTATCGCTTCATGACCTTGAGCCTTTACGGCTATGCCTTCGCCGGCGCGGCGGTCGGCATCGCGCGCGCCGCGCTCGATGCTTTCGTGCGCCTTGCCAGCAGCAAAGTGCCCTATCGCTTCAGCACAACCTTGCGTGAGAACGCCACCGTGCAGGGGCAGATCGGTTTGGCGGAAGCAAGGCTGCGCGCGGCGCGGCTTTTCCTTTTGACGCCGCTTGACGAGACTTGGGCATCGGTGGTTGCGAGCGGCGCGCCGCCGACCCTGGAACAGCGCCTCGCGCTGCGCCTCGCCACGACGCATGCCATCCGCGAGGCGAAGGACGTCGTCGCCACGGTCTATGAATACGCGGGCTCGTCGGCGATCTTCGAGAAGGGCCCGTTCGAGCGCCGCTTCCGCGACATCCACGCGATGACGCAGCATATGCAGGCGCGATTCACGAATTACGAGACGGTGGGGATGGCCCTCCTCGGCCTCACCCTGCCGCCGTTTATTTGACGGTCATGACACGCTCGCCGCCCCTCGGACGCTTGAAAATGAAAGGAATCTTTGATGCGTAACGGCCTCTTATTGCTCGCCGCTTGCATTGGGCTCGCCGGTTGCGCGCAAGATGCGACCTTCAAGAACCCCGCCGACGGCAAGACCGGGGCCTGCACCAGCAGCTTCCTCCCCGATATCAATATCTGGTCGAATTATCCGCTTTGTCTCGAGGAGTATGTTTCGGCCGGCTATCAGCGCGTGCCCTGAGGCGGCCGAGCCGCTATCGTCGCGCCAAGGAAGAATGAACGGGGGGAGGATCGAGATGACGATGCGGAAACTTGCCGCCGCGGGGCTTGCCACCGCGGTGCTCGCGCTGAGCGGTGCGGCCCATGCGGACAAAGCACATGACACGCTGCGCCTCGCGGTCGATCAGCCGATCAAGCTGATCGACGCGACGCAGAATCCCAACCCCGAAGCCAATCTGATCGATCGCGCGGTGCTCGACAGCCTTATCGCTTACGATGTCGCGACCAAGACCTATCACGGTCAGCTCGCCGAAAGCTGGACCCAGGTCGACAACAAGACGCTGGAAATCAAGCTCCGTCATGGCGTGAAATTCAGCGACGGCAGCGAGATGACCGCCGACGACGTGATCTATTCCTTCCAATACGCGACCGATCCGAAGAACAATTTCCTCTTCAAGGACGCGCGCTTTGGCTGGATCGATCATGCCGAGAAGATCGATGCCTATACCGTGCGCGTGATCTCGAAAGAGCCGAGCGCAATCATGCCGGCCCGGCTGTGGGGCGGCCCGCAGATCGTGCCCGAACATGTGCGGAGCAAGCTCGCCGACCCGACGACGTTCGGCCTCCATCCGGTCGGCACCGGCCCCTACAAGGTCGAAAGCTTCGATCCCGGCACCGGCAACATCACCCTCGTCAAGAATCCCAATTACAATTGGGGCGGCTATGAGCCGGCCGGCAAGATCGGCCGTATCGAAGTGACGACCATTCCCGACGAGCAGACGCGGCTGGCCAAGGTCATGGTCGGCGATCTCGATCTCGTCTTCCATACCGATTACGACCAGGCGAAAGCCGTCGTCGCGCAGAATCCGAATTACAAGATCGTCGTCGCGCCGACGATCTCGTTCGATTACATCTTCTTCGATAGCGCCGACCGTTCCGGCATCCATGTCTTCAAGGACAAGCGCGTGCGCGAGGCGCTGCTTGCCGCAATCGACGTACAGGCGATGCGCAAGGCGCTGCTGCCGCCGGAATTCGCAACGCAACCGCCGATGCAGACCCTGTGCCGGCCCGAGCATGTCGGCTGCGCGACCTCCGTGCCGCCGGTCGCCTACGATCCGGCGCATGCCAAGCAGCTCCTCGCCGATGCCGGGCTCGCGGGCGGCTTCGACCTGACACTCCTCTCCTGGGGCCAGGGCATTCCGGTCGCCGAGGCCGTCGCCGGCGATCTGCGCAAGATCGGCGTGCGCGCCAGCGTCGAGCGCGCCACGGTCAACGTCTTTCAGACCAAGCGCGGCGACGGCAAGGCCGAGACGCAGGTGACGCTCTGGGACAATGGCGGCGGCGCGCCCGACATCGACAACACGACCCAGTTCTTCTACGCGCCGAGCTCGCGCAACTACACCGGCGACAAGCAGCTCGCCGATTGGACCGATGAGGGCGCGCACGAACTCGACCCGCAAAAGCGCCTCGCGATCTATAAGAAAATCTTCGATCGCGTGAACGAGGAGCGCTACGGCATGCCCCTGCTGGAGCTGCCGGCGATCCTCGTCGTCAGCAAGGACATCGCCGTCGACAGCAACCACATGAAGCCGGAAGGCTTTCTCATCAACCGGCTGAGTTGGGGGAAGTGACGCGGCGGTGGCGCGTTATTTCGCAGCCGCCTCGTGTTTAGCGCAAGCCTATGCGATCTGCCGGACGAGCCGTCACGTCGTCGAACATCGGACTCTCGCAGCGATTAGCGCCGGTCTCGACGCTCGCCGCCGCTCGGCCTAAAAGGCCGGGTGCGGTTTCGAATATCGTTTTCCCGCGTCTGGTTTCTCCTGCCGGCGGGCCGCTGGCTCTCCGAGCGGCGGCGTCGCGCATTGCGCGTGGTGTCGGCCCGCTGGCAACGGCGCGCCATCTTCCTTCTCGGCGGCATCGCGGTCGGCGCGGCGGCGGTGGCGCTGGCACTGCTCGCCGATCAGGCGCAGCACCTCTTCGCGCTGGTATTGGACTGGCGACGCGCGACCGCATTCGCGGTCACGCCCGCCGGCTTCATGCTCGCGGTGTTCCTGACCAATCGGTACTTTCCCAATTCACAAGGCAGCGGCATCCCGCAAGCAATCGCGGCACGCCAGCTCGTCGGCCAGGCCGCGCGTGGCCGGTTGGTGTCGCTGCGCATCGCGGCCGGAAAGATCCTGCTCACACTGCTCGGCCTCCTCTGCGGCGCCTCGGCCGGACGTGAGGGGCCGACCGTGCAGATCGGCGCCTCGATCATGTTCGCGATCGGCCGCTTATCGCCGCGGCGCCAAGCCGGGCTGATCCTGGTCGGCGCCTCGGCCGGCGTCGCAGCCGCCTTCAATACGCCGCTTGCCGGCATCGTGTTCGGCATCGAAGAAATGAGCCGCGCCTTCGAAGCCCGCACCAGCGGCCTGATCATCGGCGGCGTGATAGCGGCCGGGCTCACTTCGCTCGCCCTGGTCGGTAACTACACCTATTTCGGTGTCAGCGCGGCGATGCTGCGCGACGGCATCGACTGGTTGGCGGTGCCGCTCTGCGGCATCGGCGGCGGCATCGCCGGCGGGCTCTTCAGCTGGATCGTCATCGGGGTGTCGCGCGTGACGCGAAGCGGCTGGTGCGGCACGATCAAACGCCACCCGATCGTCTTCGCAATGCTGTGCGGCATCGGCGTCGCGCTGTGCGGCATCGCGTCGGGCGACATGATCTATGGCACCGGCTATGCACAGGTCAAAGCGGCGCTCGAAAGTGGCGTGCCGCTGCCCTGGAGCTTCGGCCCGCTAAAGTTCGTCGCAACCAGCTTCTCAACCATCAGCGGCATCCCCGGCGGCATCTTCTCGCCCTCATTGGCGGTCGGCGCTGGATTGGGCGCCGATGCGGCGCGGCTGTTCCCGGGCGCACCGCTCGGACCGATCATGCTGCTCGGCATGGTTTCGTATTTCGCGGGCGTGGTGCAGGCGCCGATCACGGCCTTCGTCATCGTCACAGAGATGACCGACAACCACGCGATGGTGCTGCCGCTGATGACCGCGGCGCTGATCGCCTATGCGACCTCGCGGCTCATTTGCCACGAGGGTATTTACCACGCGCTCTCGAAATCATTTCTCGTCCGCGGATCGTAGCACCGCCTCTAATCTAGATTAGACGCACGAGTCTTGGAGTGGCGTTTTGGGATTTTTCCACTAATCGCCAAATCTCGGCAGGCTCGCTGATTTCTAAGAGCGTTACCACCAGAATAAGTAGCGTTACTGGTTATCGGCCGGCGAATTTACCGCAAGGCTTTCCAAACCCGCTGGACGGTATGACGATCGAGACCGTTATTTAGAATACGACGATTCGCAAATCGTGCGGCCAAGCGTCGACGAATATCCCGCACCCGAAACTAAGTATCCGCCGACGCGGCCGGAGGAAACTCAAACGTCGTCGCCTCAATGATGATGATATCGCCTGATTGCATCTCGATCTCCAGCCTTGCTCGTCCCGCGGCACCTTGCAGCGGACCTTTCACGTTATTGACGTGCGTGCTTGGACCCCAGTCGTTCGCTTGAGGAACGTGAAGTTCGAATACTCGTTCAGCAATCAGTTCGACCACGCCTGCCTTATGGGTGGAGAACGATAGAACGACACGGCCAGCTTTCCACTCGAAGAGTATCGAAAGCAATGTCCAATCATGCATGTTCATTGACGTCACTTATGGGCAAAGGGGCAGCTGCGTTCCTGGCGGGCGCTGCGCGTCCGGATTATTAGCTTTTGTCCTCAAACGCTTCTGCGCGTTCGAACCATATATTGGAGAGCCTACGGTTTTTTCCCGTTCCGATGCCGCAATAGAGACATCGTCCAACTTCATTATCCGCTCCCCCATTGCGCGCAACGGCGCTTATTTCGTTTATGATTGGCGATACTCCGCGGGTTTTCGCGACCCGCTCGCGGTATTACGTCATCGGCTCAGCCTATGCGTTCAGTCGATCACTCTTGCCACAACGCGCTGAACTCGGTCGCGACCATCTCATCGTAGGGGATGAGGCGGTCGATCAGGCCGAATTCTTTGACGAACTTCGTGACGCCGGCGATCGCCTCGCGCGTGATGACCGCGTCGTAGAACGGCGCGTCGCGTTCGATGAGCGCGGCGATCAGCGGCGCCTCATCCGCCGGGAAAAGTTTTTGGCCAATACCGGTCGCGAGCGACGGATCGGCCCGCAAGGCTTTTTGCGTGGCGCGTACGGCGCGGATCGCGCCGGCGGCGACATCCGGATGATCCTTCACCAGCTGTGCACGGGTGGTGAGCGCGGGGAAACTGTAATAGCGCGCCGCGGCGGGGCCAACGCCGCGCCGCAGATCGATGTGCAACTTGGCGATGCCGAGCTTTTCGCCGAGCGCGACGCGCATGCCGTTGCCCCAATAGGCATCCGCCGACCCGTTGGTGATCGCATCGATGCCGTTGCGCGCCATCCAGCCCTTGTCGCCATAGGGCGGCGGCGGCGGCACGATCTGGATCTCGTCGCGCGCGAGATCGAGACCCTCCTGGCGCAGCATGTATTCGAGCAGCTTCGACGGATCCGCGATGGCGGCGGAAAGCCGGAGGCCCTTGAGCGCCTGGAGATCGCCGCGCTTCACATCGAGGTCCTGGCGCACGGCGAGGAACCAGTAGGCATATTGCGCGAGGGCACAGAGCAGCTTCGCGCCGGTCCATTCCGGAAAGGCGCGCAGGCCGATGAAGGCGGGGCCGCCGATGAAATCGAGCTTTCCCTCGCGCAGGAGCGCCGGTCCTTCGCGCGTGTTGTAGACGAACTCGATGTCGATGCCCTCGCGCTTGAAAAAGCCGAGCTCGACTGCGGCGGTGGCGACGAAATAGGAGGGTGAATCGAGATCGGCGACCCAGATGTGATACATGCGAGTCCTCCCGCTGGTGTGCGCGTCTTTTATCCGTCTCTAGCCGAGGCTGTCGACGGCGACAAG
>DASXCX010000048.1:0-11911 GCA_036490955.1 Allostellaceae bacterium
CCACGGTCGCGACGTCTGCTGCGTGACCCGTTACCGTGCCCGCGCATTGTCCCGTGCGTCAAGGATTTCCCCATTAAGGAGCGCGCATGTCCACATTCTGCAGCGTATGAAGCCGGCTGCGCAATTCCTCGGTCGCGGCGCGCGCATCGGCGGGATTGTGAATGATCTTGGGCGACAACAGCACGAGCAGCTCCGTGCGCTGCACGTTGTGATCGGTCGTGCCAAACGCTGCGCCGATCACCGGAATGTCGGACAACAGCGGAATGCCGTTCTTGGTGCTGCTGTTGGTATCTTGAATAAGGCCGCCGAGCGCGACGGTCTCACCGTCTTGGACGGTGACGCTGCTTTGCAGCCGCCGCTCGGTGATGGTGGGTCCGAAAGTACTTGTCGATGACGTCTGGGCGCTTGCCCCGGCGACTTCGCTGACCTCTTGGCCAACATCGAGGGTGATCTGGCCGTTCGCATTCACCAGCGGCGTCACCTTCAGGATCACGCCGGTATCGACGTATTGAACGGTATTGACGATCGGCGCGCCGGTCGTGATCGTGCTCTGGATCTGTGCCGTCGGAATCGGCACGGCCGCACCGACAAGCAGGGAGGCCGATTGGTGATCGAGCACCAAGAGCTGCGGCGACGAGATCACATGAACGTTCGTGATCCCCGATAGCAAGTTCAAGACCACATTCGCGTTCGTGCTGCCGAGAATGTAGTTGAAGCCGGGGAACGTCCCCGCAATCGCCCCGGCCGCGGCCGAGATCGGCGTTGTCGTGCCGCCGAAGATGAATTGGCTCTCGTGCTGGTGGAAGAAATACTGCAAGCCGTATTGCAGATCATTTCCCAAAGTCACCTCGGCGATCGTCGCCTCGATCAGCACTTCGAGGGGCACGACATCGATGCGCTTCAGCGCCGCTTCCACCATCTGATAGTCGCGCGGCCGCGCATAGATCACGAGCGTGTTGTTCTTTTCATCGGCGACGACGCGGATCGGCGGCAAATCGAGCGCGCTACCTGGCGCCGGCGCGCCGGCGCCCTGATCGCTCTCGGATGATTCCGTTTGTTCTTGCTGTCGGGGCGTCGCGGCGTTGGGGGCCGCCAGCGATAAGCCATTCGGCATCGCGGATGACGCTCCCGAAGCCGCGCCCAGCATGCCACTAGACTGCGATGAGGATAGGCCGGTGCCGAGCCCCGGCGGCGCGTTGCCGCCGCCCGGTGCCGACAGCCCGCCAAAATTGCCCGAGCCGATGGTGGCGGCATTCGTTCCCGGCGCGGTTTGCGGCTGAACGGTCTGGATCTGGCCGCTCGTGAACAATCGCGTGAGCACCTGCGCGACATCGCGCGCGCGGCTGTTCTGCACATGATATTCGAAAATCTGCGGACGGTTGTCGGTCTCGCCTCGGTCGAGACGCTCGATCCACATTCTTGCTTGCTCGACATACGCGCGCTGCGGCGACACGACGAGCACGGCATTCATTCGCTCGAGCGGGGCGAAGCTGAGCATGCCCGGCAAGGGAACGGTGCCTTTCGGCCCGAAGATCGTCGTGAGCTCGTCGGTCACCTCTTTCGGGCTGGCGGTCTGCAGCCCGACGATGCCGAAGGACATGCCGGCGATCCAATCGACGTCGAACGCCTTTATCATGTCGGTGATGGTCGACAAATCGACATCCGAGCCGGAGAGTATGATCACGTTGCGCGTCGCGTCGACCTGCATCACCGCGTCTTTCGGCACGAAAGGCAGCAACGTGCGTTGCAAATCCGCGGCCGAGACATATTTCAACGGCAATATCTGCACGTTGTAGGCCGAATTCGGCGCCGCCGCGCCGCCGACGGTAACCGGCGCAGTACCGGTGAAGACCGCGTCAGCGCTGTTCACCACACGATAGATGCCGTTCGCCTCGATGAGTGCCAAGCCGCTGGCGCGCAGCGTTTCTTCGAGCACCGGCAGGACATCTTGCTGGCGCAACGGCCGGCTCGTCTGAATGGTGATATTCGCCTGGATCTTCGGATCGATTGTGTAGTTGAGATGGAGAATGTCGCCGAGAACGCGCGGCAGGACTTCCCGCACATCGGCGTTGACGAAATTGAGCGTGATATCGCCGTTCTGATTTTGCGCGGTGCTCGCCGAGGGCGCTGGCGACAACGGCGGCTTGACCAAGACGCCTGACCCGGAGATGACCTGTGTCCGCGCGGCCGGCGCCGGCGCCGGCGGGTTTGCGACCTCGGGTGCCTGTGTTCCCGCGAGCCCAAGCGGCACTGGCTGGGCCGATACTGTGCTCGTCGCCGTCCCGCTCGCGGCTGCCGCGTTCTCCTGGGTCGAGGTCGGATTTGGCGTACAGGAGGAAGCAAGCAGCGCGACCGCGATAACGCCACCGCGCCGGCGCGACCGCACGTGGCGCTCACGGCTCGCCCCACCGGTTCGCGAATTTGGCTCAAAATTTGGCACGTAGCACACTCCCTCAACATGCGTTCGGGAAAGCAAGAGCGACTATCGCTGCGGCGCACCCGACGGTGCCGCTGCGACATTCGTCGGTGGGCCTCGATTGCCGTCGGGGCCGAGCGAGTAGAGCAGATAGTTCCCGCCTTGATCGGGCTGCCGGTAGACATAGGGCCGGCCCCACGGGTCGATCAGACTGGTGGCCTTGGTGACGTAAGGCCCGTTCCACTGATCAATGCCGGCCGGCTTTTGCACCAGCGCATTCAGCCCTTCCTGATCGGTCGGATAGCGGCCGGCATCGAGATCGAACAAATCGAGGCTTGTCTCGAGCGCCTGGATCTGAACGGTGACGACGTCGTCTTTCGCGCGGCCGAGATATTTGAGCACTTGCGGCACGGCGATCGCAGCGAGCATGCCGAGAATGGCGAGAACGACCAACAACTCGATCAGCGTGAACCCAGCTGTCCCGCGGAAACGGCGTCGAGCGACGTGCGCTCGTTTAGACGCGTTTTGCATAGGCCAGCGTTGGCTGCGACGCGCCGACGCTCAAGCGATCACATCCCTTGACGAAAAGTTCAACGGCGCCTTCCCCCTAGCCCGATCCTCGTTTGCTTCGAGAACACGTCCTCACAAAAGTTCCGTCAAGTTGGGAATTCCCATAGTTTTGGACAAAGCACGGTAATGTCGATTTTGCCAATCTTGATCCGCGGACAACGACGGGCTCAACCGCGCCACAGCATCTGCGCACGGCCGCTTTGTCGATCCTGCCGGATTTCGCGATCGTGGCTACGATTAAAGGGCACAAACTAAATCGCCTTTATGGCCATATCGCGCGTGGCGCGCCGCTGAGTTCGGAGGATCTGGCGCTTCTTGGCATATCGCCAGATCTCACCGGCTACTATGTCCGAGCCGGCTGGCTGCAACGGATCGCACGCGGAGTCTATTGTCGTCCAAACGATCCGCTTGCGTTGCATCCAAGCATCACGCTTCTGCAACGGCGGCTCGCAGGTCTCCACATCAGCGGCAAATCGGCGCTGGCCTGGCAAGGCATGGGCGACCAAGTGGCGCTACCGCCGATCCTGCATCTCCGCGGCTGGCAAGCGGGGCACCTGCCCGACTGGTTCACCGAGCGCTTTCCGGCCGAATATCATCGCAACCGGCTGTTCGAAGAACAGCCCGACGGTCAGCTGCACGTCCAGCCCTTTGAGAACCGCAACGGGGCGCCGCTGATTTCGAAGCCCGAGCGGGCGCTCTTGGAGGTCCTCAGCGAGGTCGGCCTTCGCCAATCGCTGCGGGAAGCGCGCGAGCTCGTGCAAAGAAGCGACGGCCTGCGCGGCGATGTCCTGCTTGATCTATTGAAACGCTGCGCCAGCGTGAAGACCGTCCGCCTCTGTTTGCAGCTCGGACGCGAGTTCCAGCGGGCTTGGTTGAAAGAGCTCGAGCCATCCCTCTTGCCAAAAGGGAGCGATCGCGCGTGGGTATGGCGCTCCGCCGATGGTCTCCTGGTGCTAAAGCCGTAAATCGGACTTCCCGAAGGCGCAGGCACACGCGCCGAGCGAATTCCTTGTCTCGCGCGCAAGCCAAGCGTATGAGTCGCCGACGCACGGGGGACGACGCATGGCTTTCATTTCTACGGCTCGATCGATCCTTGCGTTGATGAACCGATTGACGTTTTTGACGGCCACGTCGGCGGCCATGACGCTCCTCAGTGCGGCCCAGGCGAGTTCCGCCGACAAGCCGATGATCGCGGACAATCCCGACGGGACCTTCATCATCCAAAAAGCGCCTCCGAAACCGAATGCCGAAGGCGCCAAGGTCAAAACCGGATTGGCGATACCGCCACAGGTCGTCGTCCCCATCGTTCCGACGCCCGAAAAGAAGCGCTAGAGATTACCGCTCGCAATCGGCGCCGGAGCGACATCGCGAACCGAGGGCAATGCGCCTGAACCCGTGCGGCTCACCAAGCAACGACTTTCCCGGCGGCGCGCGGGGCAACATCTCGTTCCCCGGATTGCTCGATCTTTAGCGGCTGGATGCCAGTTCCTCGGCGCGTTCGGCGAGTGCCAGCCAACGTTCTTCGGCCGCCGCTAGCTCGACCACCAATTCGCCGTGGCGGACCATGCCGGTCTTAAGCCTGGCGGCATCGGCGGCGCGCGCAGGATCGGCGAGCAGATTTTCGATTTCGACCTTCTCCGCTTCGAGCTTCGCGATGCGCTCGGGCAAGCCGTCGAACTCGCGCTGATCCTTGAAGGACAGCTTCGATGCGGCACGATTGTGTTGCGGCGCCGGCGCTGGTCTCGCTTCGACAGGTCTTGTCGTTTTCGGCGCGGGCGGCTCGCGGCGCTGACGTAGGTAGTCACTATAGCCGCCGACATATTCATGGACGACGCCTTCCCCTTCGACGGCGATGATGCTGGTGACGAGGCGATCGAGGAAATCGCGATCGTGACTGACCAGCAGCAAGGTGCCCTCGTAATCGGCCAAGAGCTCTTCGAGGAGATCGAGCGTTTCCATATCGAGATCGTTGGTCGGCTCGTCGAGAATCAGCAGATTCGATGTCTTCGCCAGCACCTTCGCCAGCAAGAGTCGATTGCGCTCGCCGCCCGACAGCGAATTGACCTTGGCCTTGAACTGCCGCTCCTCGAAAAGGAAGTCCTTGAGATAGGACGCGACATGACGCGTGCGGCCCTGCACCGCCAGCGTATCGCCGCCGCCATCGGTCAAGGTCGCCCACGGCGTCGATTCCGGATCGAGCGATTCGCGCAATTGATCGAAGATCGCCATGGTGAGGTTGGTGCCGTGGCGCGCGATGCCGCTGTCAGGCTCGATCGTGCCGGCGAGAATGCCGAGCATGGTCGATTTGCCCGCGCCGTTGCGGCCGATCAAGCCGACGCGATCGCCGCGCAACACCCGGGTCGAGAAATCGCGCGCGATGACCTTATCGCCGAAGGCCTTGTCGACATGTTCGAGCTCGGCGACAAGACGACCGCCGGCATCCGAGCTGACATTGCCGAGCTTCGCCGTGCTGTGCGCGATCCGTTGCGAGCGCTCGTGACGCATCTTCTCGAGATTGCGCAAGCGGCCTTGGTTGCGCTTGCGCCGCGCCGAAATGCCCTGGCGCGACCAGATGGTCTCCGCCGCGATGCGTTTATCGGCACGCGCCTCGGCCGCCTCTTCGGCAGCGAGAATGCCCTCAGACCATTCCTCGAAGGCGTCATAACCCTTGTCGAGCTCATACATCGTGCCGCGATCGAGCCACAAGGTTCGGCGTGACAGGCGCTTGAGAAAGGTGCGGTCATGGCTGATCAGGAGCAGCCCGGCGCGATGGTTCAACAGCCGCTCTTCCAGCCATTCGACCGCCGGAATGTCGAGATGGTTGGTCGGCTCGTCGAGCAGCAGGATATCCGGATCGCCGACCAGCATTTGCGCCAGGCTGACGCGCCGACCCTCGCCGCCCGACAAATTCACCAGCAGCCGATCGCCGGGCAGCTCGACCTCATCGAGCGTCGCCGCGACGAGGTAATCGCGATTGGTCGCTTCGGTCGCTTGCGGCAGGCCGGTCGCGACGAACTCGCCGACCGTCATCGCCGCATCGAATTCCGGCACTTGCGGCATATAGGCGACGCGCGTTCCCGGCTGCACGAAGCGCTCGCCGCTATCGAGATCGATCAGCCCACCCAGCGCTTTGAGCACGGTCGACTTGCCGCTGCCGTTGCGGCCGACCAGGCAGACGCGCTCGCCGGCGCCGATCGCCACCGACACGCCGGTGAAGGTGGGCCGGCCGCCAAAACCGATACCGGCATCGCGCAGGGCTAATAGAGGCGGGGTGGGCATAGCCGCGTTCTCAGCGCCATGGCAATTCTACTTTTCCCGCAATGATCGCCGACGGCATGTCGCCGAAGAAGGTGATGAAGCGCGTGGGCCACTCATCGATATAGGTCACCTACGAACTCTATGGCCATCTCTTCGACCAGCACGCGCTCGACCAGGCCGAGACCGCGCGCCTCGAAAGCAACCTGCTCGGCTAAGTTTTTACGCCGCCGCGTAGGGCTGCACGTCTCTCTCAATCGTCTTGCCCATCTCCCGCACGGCCTTCGTCAGGTCGTGCATGCTTTGGATGTTGAGCCAGAACTCCGCGCTGGCGCTGAAGTACCTCGCGAGACGCATGGCCGTGTCAGCCGTGACCGCGCGCTCGCCCTTGACGATCGCACCAAGCCGCGTCGCCGGCACGCGGAGCGCGGTAGCCAAGGCGTTCACGGAGATGTGGAGGGGCTTCAGATACTCCTCGAGCAAAATCTCGCCAGGATGGCTGGCGATGCGGTTTGCGGGTGTCATATCTTTTGATCTTTCTATTACGTAATGTTGATTATCATGTCTCGGGTCGGTCAGTGTAGTCGGAAATCTATCACAGAAGTTTTCGGTATCTCATTACGGTCTGTCTGTATTTTTCAAATACGGCCTAACCCGCGATTAAGGGCTGCGCGCAGAGATTCGCCAAGCGCATTAAAGGCCAGCGCCGTGAAGAGAATGGCCACGCCGGGCGGATACATCTGCGCCGGCGCGATATCCATGTTTGCATAGGCGCGCGCGAGCATCGCGCCCCAGCTCGGATAAGGCGGCTGGATGCCGAGGCCGATAAAGCTGAGACTCGCCTCGACCAACAGCGCGACCGCCAAAAGGATCGTCGTCTGCACCAGGATCGGCTGAAACACATTCGGCAAGATGTGTCGCAGCATGATGCGCAGCGGGCTTGCTCCGAAGCTGCGCGCGGCATCGACATAAAGCTCGCGTCGGATCAGGAGGGTTTGGCTTCTTGTCAGGCGCGCGAACTCGGGCGCGAAGACGATACCGACGGCGATCATGGCGTTGATCAAGCCGATACCGAGCGCGCCGGTGACGCCGATCGCCAGAACGATGCCGGGGAATGACATCATGGTCTCGATGACGCGGCTGACGAGCGCATCGGCCCAGCCGCCGAGATAGCCGGCGCAGAGACCGATCGGCACGCCCAGCGCCAGGCCGACGGCAACGGCCATCAGGCTGGCGAAGAGCGAGATCGGCGCGCCATACATCAGGCGGCTCAATGTGTCGCGGCCGAGGTCGTCGGTGCCGAGCCAATGCGCTGCGTTCGGATCCAGCAACATCGCGTTGATATCTTGCGCCGTCGGCGAATAGGGCGCGATCAGGGGCGCCAACACCGCGAGCAAAAGCAGCAGGCCGAGATAGCTGACCGCCGCCGCTGCGCGCAGATCGCCCCGCAGCCAGCGGCCGATCCGCCGCCATGCGGTATTGGCCGGCGCGACATCAACGGAGATCGCGGTCATGCGCGCGCGATCCGCGGATCGAGCAGCCGGCAAAGCCCGTCGACGACGAGATTGATCGCGATGACGATCGCCACCGTGACCAACACCACGCCCTGCACGACCGGGAAGTCCTTATTGATCGCGGCGTTGACGACCATGCTGCCGATGCCGGGAATGGCGAAGACGATCTCGATCACGATCGTCGCGCCGAGGAGGCGGTTGGCGAGCAAGCCCAGCACGGTGAGGAACGGCACGCTGACATTCTTGAGGCAGTGCTTCCACAAGATCGCCGAAGGCGACAGGCCCTTGGCGCGCAACGTGCGCACGTAAGGCGCGACCAGCGCATCGGCAAACGCGGTCCGCAACTGCCGCGCAATCGTCGCGACGCCGCTGGCGCTGAGCGCAACCGCGGGCAGGACGATGTGGCGCAGCGCTTCGCCGACGCCATCGCCGAGCGCGGTCGCCCCGGTTGCCGGGAACCAGTGAAAATTGAGCGCGAAGGCCGAGACCAGCGCCATCGCCAACCAGAAGCTGGGGATCGACACCCCGGTCGACGCGATCGCCATGCTCCAATGATCGAAACGCGAGCCGGGCCGCAATGCCGCGGCGATACTGAGCGGCACGCCGATCAGGATCGACAGGCCGAGCGCGCCGGCGACGATCAGCAAGGTATTGGGCAGACGATGCGCGATCTCGCCCGCGACCGGCTCGCCCGAGAGCAGCGATTGGGACAGATTGCCATGCGCGACGCGATCAAGCCAATCCGCGTATTGCACGACGAATGGGCGATCCAATCCGTAGAGCGTGCGGATTTCCTGGATGTGCTGCACCGATGCGTTCTCGCCGGCCAGGGTGATCGCCGGATCGCCCGGGACGAGATAGAGCATGCCGAAGACGAAGAACGTCGCGAGCAGAGCAACCGGCGCCAGGTGGAGAAAACGATTCGCCACCCAGCGCAGTCCCCAGAGCGACGATGTCATCGCCCGCGTCCCCCTCAGCTTTCGAGCGAGACCGTGTCGAGACGCATGCGGCCGAAGAGATTCGGCTCGAAGCCTTTCACCTTCTTGGTGAAGGCGTTGTATTGCCCGTCGAAGGCCAGTGGCACCATCAGCGCCTGATCGGAGACGATCTGCGCGACCTTGGCCAATGCCGCCGCGCGCTGCTTGAGATCGGGGACGGCCTGCGAGGCGGCGAGCGCGTCGGCGAACCCGTCGGGTTCGACACCGGAGGCGTTGAACGACGACGCCTTGCTGAAGAGCGCGTCGTAGGTCGCGCTCGGATCGGCCCGGCCGCCCCAAAGGATCAACAACATGTCGTGCTGCTTGTCGTAGAAGAACGCCTTGATCGAATCGTTGACCGACAGGCCGGTCAGCTTGATGCGGATGCCGACAGCTTTGAGCTGCTCCATCACCACTTCTTGCCGCTGTACCGAGCGCTGATCGGTGGGGCCGGTCATCGTCAGATCAAGGCCATTGGCGAAGCCTGCCGCGGCCAAAAGCTGTTTCGCCTTGTCGGGATTGTGGGGATAGGCTTTATCGACGTCGCCGCTATAGGCCCAATGCGCCTTGGGAAATACGCCCCAGGCAACCTCGTTCAAGCCGAGCGCCGTCGCTTTGTTATAGGCGTCGCGATCGATGGCGTAATTGAGCGCCTGGCGAACGCGCACATCGGCGAGCGGCCCTTTCGAATAATTGAGCCACAAGGGGAACATCGCCTGTGAGGTCGAGAAGGTGTAGGCAAGGCCCGATTTGTCGACCACCGGCTTCTGCGCCGTCGACAGCGATTGCACGAAGTCGTTCTCGCCGGCGATGACCGAGCGCAGCCCGGTATTGGCATCGGCGATGATGTGGAAATCGACACCGTCGAGATAGGGCAAGACCTTGTTGTAGTAGTAATCGTTGCGGCGATAGGAGACAAGCTCGTTGTCGCGCCACTGCACGAAGGCCCAGGGACCCGTGCCGATGGGATTGCGCGCGAAGCCGTCGCCGAATTTCTGGATCGCGGCCGGCGATGCCATCAGGCCGGCGCGATCCGAGAGAATGCCCGGCAGCGCGATATTCGGGCGTTTCAAGTGGAAGGTGATCTCGTACTTGCCGCTGGCCTCGATGCTCTCGACCGAAGCGAGATCGGCTTTGACCGCCGATTTCGCGTCGTTCAAGCCGCGATCGAGATTGAATTTCGCCGCCGCGCCGTCGAACGGTGTGCCGTCGTGGAAGACGACGCCCTCGCGCAGCTTCATCACCATCGTCTTGGGGTCGGGGAAATTCCAACTGGTCGCGAGGCCGGGTTTCGGCTGCAGCGATTGCGGCTCCCAATCGACCAACGTCTCGAACACCGGATAGAGAAAGCCGAAGTCGCCGCCCTGGCGGCCGAAGGTCGGATCGAGGCTGGTCGGCTGGAAGCCGTACGAGATGCGCAGCACCCCGCCTTTCTTTTGCGCCGCCAGCACGCCGCGCGGCATGCTCGACACCGCGAGCGTACCCATCGCGCCCGTCATCAACGCACGGCGCGTGACCGCCGCTTTTTGGAATTCCGTTCGTTGCATGTTGTCCCCCTGCCCTCGAATCAATAAAGCGATGCCGAGGCCATATGGCCCAGGTGCGAATTTTCCCCGATGTGATTGCCCGGTACGCCGCCTTCATTCCGCGGCGACGGTTCCTCGGCGTAATGGCAAGCAACGAACCGTCCGTCCGCGACCTGACGCAGCGGCGGCTCGGTCAGCGCGCATTCCTCGGTCGCCCGCCAGCAGCGCGTGCGGAAGCTGCAGCCCGATGGCGGGTCGATCGCACTGGGGATCTCGCCCTTCAGCACGATGCGCTGACGGCGCTCGGCCGTGGTTGCTGCGAGGTCAGGCTCGGCGGAGAGCAGCGCCTGCGTATAAGGATGGAGCGGCGCCGTCATTAGCGCCGCCGCTGGCGCCAGTTCGACGAACTTGCCGAGATACATCACCGCGATGCGGTCGCTGATATGCGCGACGACGCCGAGATCATGCGTGATGAAGACGTAAGTTAGACCAAGCAATTGCTGCAATTGGGCGAAGAGGTTGAGGATGTCGGCCTGGATCGACACGTCGAGCGGCGCCACCACCTCGTCGCAGACGATGAGCTTGGGACTCAAAGCCAGCGTCCGTGCAATGGTCGCGCGCTGATTCTGGCCGCCCGATAGCTCGCGCGGATAGCGCGCACCTTGTGCTTGCGAGAGGCCGACCGCGTCGAGCAATTCGGCGACCCGCGCGGCGCGGGCAGCCGTTGGCATCGTCGCCGCGATATCGAGCGGCTCGCGCACGCTTTGCACGATGGTCATGCGCGGGTCCATCGCGCTTGTTGCATCCTGGAACACGATGGGGAAATCGCGGCGATGGCGCGCGAAGTCGCGGCGCCGCAGCGCGAAGAGATCGTGCCCCTCATGCAGAACCTTGCCGCGTGTCGGCTTTTGCAAACCGACCAGCGCACGGCCGAGCGTCGATTTGCCCGAGCCTGATTCGCCGATGATGCCGAAGGTCTCGCCGCGCCACACCGAAAACGTGACGCCATCGACCGCCATGACCTTGCCGCGGCCATGCGCGCTGGCGAAATGGATCGCGAGATCTTCGGTCGCGGCTAGCGCGGCGGGCGCGGTCATGCCCGCGCTCCCGGCAAAGCGAGATCGGGACTGCGCCAGCACCGCACCTGGCGATCGCTCATCGGCATCAGCCCTTGCGTGCGCGTGCAGGGATCGAGCGCATAGGAGCAGCGCTGTACGAAGCGGCATCCGTGGCCGAGTTCGCCCGGAGCAAGCACACGGCCCGGAATCGCCGGCAAAACCGATTTCGCGGGGCTGAGCCGCGGCAAGGAGCGCAGCAAGCCGGCGGTATAAGGATGGCGCGGCTGCGCCAACATGGCATCGACGGCGCCATCTTCGACCAGCTCGCCGGCATACATCGTCAACAGCCGTGTGCAGGCCTGCGCCAGGACACCGAGATCGTGGGTGATGAAAAGCAGCGCCGTGCCGCTTTCGCTGGCCCGCGCCAGCAAGAGATCGACGATCTGCGCCTGAACCGTGACATCGAGCGCGGTCGTCGGCTCGTCGGCGATCAGCAGCTTTGGATCGCAGGACAGCGCGATGGCGATCATGACGCGCTGGCGCATGCCGCCCGAGAATTGATGCGGATAATCGGCATAACGCTGGCGTGGCGCGG
>DASXCX010000049.1:0-2391 GCA_036490955.1 Allostellaceae bacterium
GTCGGCGCCTGCTTTTGTAAATTCTGCGTGCCACCACTGGTCGCGAGGCTGAAGAAAGTGGCAATGAGTTTGAGACTAGGGGGCTGCTGCTTGTAGTTGCCGTTGTCGTAGGTCGGGTCGGCGCGGATCATATCGATCAGCATTCGGCGCAGCATCCAGTTGCGCCCGGACATTTGGACCGGCTGCGCCGCCATGGGGACGAGCGTGCTGACGAAATCGGGGTACATCTCGCCCCACATCCAGGCGTGCATGCCGCCCATCGATTGGCCGATCGCCAACTTGAGGTGCTGGACATTGAGATGCTCTGTGAGCAGGCGGTGCTGCGCCTGTACCATGTCGGTATAATCGTAATGCGGAAAGCGCGTGCGCAAGCCATCCGAAGGCCGCGACGATTTTCCCGAGCCAAGCGAGTCCGGGATGATGATGAAGTATTTGGCGGTATCAAGCGGTTGGCCGGCGCCGAACAACTCGCCGGCAAAATTCTTCGTCAGCATGGTCTGGCCGGAGCCGGCGCTCCCATGCAGCACAAGCACCGGCTCGCCGGTAGGCGCGCCCAGCGTCACGTAATGCATCTTCAATTCCGGAAAGACTTCGCCGGTGTGGAAGCGAAAGTCTTTCAGCACCGCGTCGCCCGGCTGAGGCTGGGGATAATCGGCAGCCCGGGCGCTGAAGGCGCCGGCTAGCATGACAATGCCGAGAATAAAATGAGCGCGGACAGACTTGAAGCGCATAGCAAAATCCTCCCGAATGCAGGGACACGACGAGGCCGCTGGCGTGACTATAGTGTATCTTTTCCCCGATGCGCATCCCACACCTGGAAGAGGCGCGCTTGCATGAGGAGATGGCAATGCCCGTTCGGCCGCGCTCGGGAACCCGCAAAGCGACGGCGCAGGAGCAGCGCGAGGCCGCCTCGGCGCTCGCAATCGCGGGCCTCAGCTTCATCGCCAGTGAGCCAGAACGGCTTGGGCGATTCCTGGCATTGAGTGGGATTGGACCCGAATCGCTGCGCTCGGCGGCACGCGAGCCTGGGTTTCTGGCGGGCGTGCTCGACCATCTGGCGAGCGACGACCAGCTGTTGCGCGATTTTGCCGAACAAAACGAATTCGATCCGGAACAGGTGATGAAAGCGCGCGAACTACTCGCCGGCGTTCCGCCGCAAGGCTCGTGAACGAGGCTACATGCCCGGCTTCTGCCGCGATTGCCGCCGTGACGCACCCGATGCGGTGACCCGCTGTTCGGCTTGCAGTTCACCGCGGCTGGTGCGGCATTCCGAATTGGATAGCCTCGCCATCGCGCATGTGGACTGCGACGCCTTCTACGCCACCATCGAGAAGCGCGACGACCCCAGCCTCGCCGACAAGCCGGTCATTGTCGGTGGACGTCAGCGGGGCGTCGTCCTCACCGCCTGCTACGTCGCGCGCACCTACGGCGTGCGCTCGGCGATGCCGATGTTCGAAGCGCGGCGGCTTTGCCCGCAGGCGAGCGTCGTGCGGCCCGACATGGCCAAATATGCCGGTGTCGGCCGCGAAGTGCGGGCACTGATGCGCGATCTCACGCCCTTGGTCGAGCCGGTGTCGATCGACGAAGCCTTCATGGATTTATCGGGCACCGCGCGCCTGCACGGCATGTCGCCGGCGAAATCGCTGGCGGCATTTGCTCAGCGCGTCGAGCGCGAGCTCAATATCACGGTGTCGGTCGGCTTATCCTCCAACAAGTTCCTCGCCAAGATTGCCTCCGATCTCGACAAGCCGCGGGGCTTCGCCGTGCTTGGCGGCGCTGAGGCGGCGGCTTTCCTCGCCGACCGTCCGGTCTCGCTGATCTTTGGGGTCGGCAAGGTCACGCAGGCGCGCCTCGCTAAGGATGGGCTGCGTACAATCGGCGATCTCGTACGAACCGGCGAGACCGAGCTGATGCGCCGCTACGGCGCCGAGGGCGCGCGGCTGGCGCGGCTCGCGCTCGGCCGCGACGATCGCCCCGTCTCCGCCGACCGCGAAACCAAGAGCGTGTCGGCCGAAACCACCTTCGATCGGGACATCGCCGACTTCCGGCAGCTCGAGCTGCGGCTCTGGCGATTGTCCGAAAAGGTTTCCGCCCGTCTTAAGAACAGCGAGCTCGCCGGCTCGACCGTGACGCTCAAGCTCAAGACCGCCGACTTCCGCATTCGTACCCGCGCACGATCCTTCGATCACCCGACCCAGCTTGCCGCCAAGATTTTCGACGCCGGCCGCGAGCTTCTGGCGCGCGAGACTGACGGCACCAAATTCCGCCTGCTCGGCATCGGCGTCACCGCGCTGTGCGACGCCAACGCAGCCGATCTCACCGACCTTCTCGACCGCCGTTCCGCTGAAGCCGAACACGCCATCGACCGGCTGCGCGAACGCTTCGGCGATG
>DASXCX010000050.1:0-21066 GCA_036490955.1 Allostellaceae bacterium
CGATGCCTATAAGACTTCAGGCGGCTTGCACGGCGTCGGCATCTCGGTGGTGAACGCGCTCTCCGATAAGCTCACCGTCGAAGTCGCGCGCGACAAGAAGCTCTATACGCAGGAATATAGCCGCGGCAAGCCGAAGACGAAGCTCAAGGAGAGCGGCGGCGCGGCGAACAAGCGCGGCACGACGATCCGCTTCCATCCCGATCCCGAGATCTTCCACGCCCTGCACTTCAAACCGGCGCCGATCTATCGCATGGCGCGCGGTAAGGCCTATCTCTTCCGCGGCGTGGAGATCCGCTGGTGGTGCGATCCGGCGCTGCCGCGGCCCGAAGATGTGCCGCAGGAAGAGAAGCTGCATTTCCCCGGCGGACTTTCCGACTATCTGACCGCGCTCTTGGAAGAGCGCGAGACGGTCACGCCCAAGCCCTTCGACGGCGAAGCGAGCTTCAACGGCAGCGGCCGCGTCGAATGGGCGATCGCCTGGCCGGTCGATCACGAAGGCACCTCGGCGTCTTTTTGCAACACCGTGCCGACGCCCGAAGGCGGCACACACGAAGCAGGTCTGCGCGCCGCGCTGACGCGCAGCCTCAAAGCCTATGGCGAGCTCACGAGCAATAAGCGTGCGCAGCAGATCGCGCCCGAAGATGTGATGGACGGCGCGGTCGTCATCCTTTCGCTCTTCATTCGCGATCCGCAATTCCAGGGACAGACGAAGGAGCGCCTCTCCTCGCCCGAGGCCGCCCGCTTCGTCGAAGGCGCGCTCAAAGACCGTTTCGACCATTGGCTCTCGGACGATCCGCAAAGCGCGCGCGGCCTGCTCGATGCCATCATCGACCGCGCCGAGGACCGCCAGCGCCGCCGCCAGGAGCGCGAGCTCGAGCGCAAGACGGCGACGCGCAAGCTGCGCCTGCCCGGCAAGCTCTCCGATTGCAGCCGCTCGACGCCGGGCGGCACCGAGCTTTTCCTCGTCGAAGGCGACAGCGCCGGCGGCTCGGCGAAGCAGGCGCGCGATCGCGACACCCAGGCGATCCTGCCTTTACGCGGCAAGATCCTCAACGTCGCTTCGGCATCGAGCGACCGTCTGCGCGCCAATCAGGAGCTCGCCGATCTGACGCTCGCGCTCGGCTGCGGCTCGGGTGATCGCTACGAGGAAAGCAAGCTTCGCTACGAGCGCGTCATCGTGATGACCGATGCCGATGTCGACGGCGCGCATATCGCCTCGCTGCTGATGACCTTCTTCTTCCGCGAGATGCCGCAGCTGGTCGATAACGGCCATCTCTATCTCGCGGTGCCGCCGCTCTATCGCCTTAGCCAGGGCGACAACACGGTTTACGCGCGCGACGACGCGCATAAAGACCAACTGATGAAATCGGCTTTCCCGGCGAATAAAGGCAAGGTCGAGATCAGCCGCTTCAAGGGCCTCGGCGAGATGCCGGCGCGCAATCTTAAAGACACAACGATGGACCCGAAGAAGCGCAGCCTCCTGCGCGTCACGCTGCCCCCCAAGAGCGAGCGCGATTTTATGTCGACAGTCGAACTGGTCGAGAGTTTGATGGGGCGCAAACCCGAGCTACGCTTCGAGTTCATCCAGAAGAACGCGAAATTCGCCCGCGACCTCGACGTGTGAGACCGCTTCCCGCTTGCCTTGAAGGCAGGGCCGCGGGACTATTCCTCTGCAGATCGGTGAGACGGAACAACACCGGCCTAGGGAGGAAGGGATGCGCATTTCGCGTGGGAGAATGGTCGCCGCTGCGGCCGCGGTGTTGAGCATGATCGCGGTCGCGGCGCCGGCATCGGCGCTCGAGAAGCTGCGCACCGGCAAGGCGATCGCCCTGCCCTTCGATTTCACGCCGCTCGATATCGGCATGGAGAAAGGCTTTTTCCAAAAGCACGGGCTTGAGCTCGAGATATCGTCTTTTGCCGGCAGCGCCAAGCTGCAGCAGGCGCTCGCCGCCGATGCGATCGATCTCGGCCTCGGTTCGGGTCCCGAGCTCGCTTTCGTTGCCAAAGGGGCGCCGGTCCTCGGCATCTGCGCCTATGCCGGGCCGGTCAATCTCATGATGGTGGTGCGGCCGGATGCCGGTATCAATTCCATCGCCGATCTCAAGGGCAAGCGCATCAGCGCCTCGACCGTCGGCAGCCTGACCGATTGGGTGACACGCGAGCTCTCGCGCCAGCAAGGCTGGGGCAATGATGGCATCGTCGTGACGCCGCTCGGCACCAACGAGGCACAAGTTGCGGCCATGCGCTCGAAAGAGACCGAAGGTCTCGCCGTCGACCCCGCCGGCGCCTTCGAGCTCGAAGAGAAGGGCATCGGCAAGATCATGGTGCATTACGAGACCGTCGCGCCGGTCTTCATCAACCACGTCACCTATGCGACGAACAAGATCATCGCGGCGCATCCCGAACAGCTCAAAGAGTTCCTCGCTGCTTGGTTCGACACCATCACCTGGATGCGACAGAACAAGGACGACACGGTGAAGCTCGCCGCGCCGGTCATGCACACGACGCTCGATATCGGCGCGCGCGATTACGACGCGACGATGCCGACCTTCTCCGATACCGGAAAATTCGAGCCTGCCGCGCTGAAAGTCCTGTCGCGCTCTTTCGTGCAAATGGGCGCGTTGCCGTCGGAGCCGGATATGAGCAAACTCTATACCGAGAAATTCCTGCCCAGCACGCAGCACTGAAACTCAAGGTCGGAACAGCAGCGCGACGGTCAGCAATTGGCGCGCCACCGTCTCGAGGTGGAAGCGCATCAAATTCTCGGCCTGCCCGGCGTCGCGCCGCCCGATCGCCTGAACGATGCCGCGATGCTGCCCATCATATTGCTTGCGCAGCTCGGCGGTGAGGAAGTCGCCGTCGAGATTGCCCCAGAGCACGCGGTGGCGCACCGCGTTCATCGAGCGGAAGAGATCGACAAGCAGCGTATTGTGCGACGCTTCGGCGATGGCGAGATGCAAATCGGCATCGAAGGTCATGAACAGCCGCGCGTCGGGCGCGGCGAGCGCGCGCTCGAGGCAACGATCGAGCCGGATAAGATCGTCGGTAGTCGCGTGCGTCGAAGCGAGGCGCGAAAGCTGCGGCTCGAGGGCGATCCGCGCCTCCATCAATTCGCGCGGGCTGGCGCTGCCCTCAGCCGGCGCGGACTGGTCCGATGCTTGCGTCGGCGCTGCGCCGAAGAAGGTGCCGCGCCCGACATGCCGCCAGATCAGACCTTCGGTTTCGAGCTGCTTCATGCCCGAGCGCAGTTGAGTACGCGTCAGGCCGAGCGCTTCCGCGAGTTCGCGCTCCGGGGGCAACCGTTCCTGAGCGCGAAAGCGCCTTTCTTCGAGGAAGTGTCTGATGACGGCCAGCGCATTGCGGCGTGCCATGCTGCGCTCATCGCTGCGGATTTATCCGGCGCAATTATGACAGTTCTCCTGACGCTGTCCATGACGGCCCGATAGAAAGACTTGCGCTGCCTAACATCCACCAGGCGGTTCGCTTCGCCACCCAATCGCAAACCAATACGGGAAATGATTTGACTTGGATTGTGCGGCGTCAATGATCTTACACCGCAGAGCAGAGGCGCGGCCGGGCGATCAAGAAGCGAGGAAGAGATGCCGAGCTATCGTAAGAATGAAGCGCGCGATTGGGCGTGGCAGCATCTGAAGGGCTGCGCCAATGTCATCATCCCCTCCTATACCGCCGATCTAAAGGGCCTCAACGAGCGCGGCATCCGCCATGACGTGCGCCAGTGTTTGGAGCACGGCTTCACCGGCACGCTGCTCGTTTCCGAGACCGCGGTCACGCTCTCCGAATATGCGCAGTTCTTCGAATGGTCGAACGATGAATCGAAAGGCAGGCTGAAGCTCATCCTCCATGCCTCCTTCAACGCGCTCGAGGAGAATATCGAAGCAGCGAAGATCGCGGAAGCAAATGGCTGCGAGCTCGTGCTGCTGTCCTATCCGGCGAATTTCTATCCCGAGACCCTCGATGAGATATACGAATACACCAAGGCGTTCTGCGACGCGACGAATCTGGCGATTCTGCTCTTCCCGGTGCCACTCTGGGGCTTCTCGCGGCTGCATCCGTCGGACATCCCGGCCTCGGTCATTCGCAAGCTGCTCGACAATTGCCGGAACATCGTCGCGATCAAGGCCGAGGGCGGCATGCCGTCGATTATGGGCTTTGTCGAATGCCACCGCCTTTTCGGCAAGGAGGTGATCGTCGAGACACCGCTTTTCGGCGATCTCGTGCCGTTGGCCCAACTCGTGCCGATCCAGTTCACCGGCACCTCGAACACGCATTTCTTCGGAAGCACCGTCCCGCATGTGATGGAACTGCTGCAGCAGAAGAAATTCGACGAGGCGACGGAAATCTACTGGCGGACGGCGCCTGCCCGGCAAGCGAATGGCGCGGTGAACGCATCCTCCGCCGGCGGCCATTTCCTCAACCGCATGGTCTGGGGCTACGAGGGCTGGCTGCAAGGCTATAACGGTGGGCCGCTGCGCCAGCCGACAATGAAAATCCACGGCCAGCAAATGTCGATGCTGCGCTCCGGGCTGACGCGTTCCGGGCTCAAGCCGACCGAATCCCCGGACAAGAACTTCTTCGTCGGGCGCAACCCGGTCGAGACGGTGAGTTCGCGCAGCCGCGCAGCCGCCGAGTAAGAGCGAGCGCATGGCTTTCGGGGGAAGGATCGCGGTGGCGCTGAGCGCTCTGGCGATAGCGTTCACCGCGACCGACAACACGCGCGCGGATGACGTCCCGACGTTGATCCTCGCCACGGCTTTGCCGCCGGGCAATCCGCTTGCCGATCAAGTTTTGCATCCCTGGGCCGATCGCGTGAACGCAGCGGCCGAGGGCAAGCTGAAGATCGACATCCGCGACGGCATGGCGATCGCCAATCTCAACAATTCCTATGACCGCGTCGTCGCCGATGTGGCGCAGATCTCGTGGCTGACGCATGGCAATTTCGCCGGCAAGTTCCAGCGCTCGAATGTCGGGGGCCTACCTTTCATTGCCGGCGACAGTTCCGAGAAGAGCTCGGTCGCGCTGTGGCGGCTTTATCGCGATGGGCTGCTCGATGCCGAATACGACGAGGTGCAGCCGATCATGCTCGCGGTGCTGTCTCAGGCGGGCTTCCACTTCCGCACTGCGCCCGCCTCGCTCTCCAATCTCAAGGGGCTGAAGGTCATCCCGCCGTCTAAAGAGACCGGCGATCTGGCACAGCGGCTCGGCATGGCGCCGATCGTGCTCGCGGTGACGCAAAGCTACGAGGCGCTTCAGCGCACCACGGTCGATGGCGTGATGCTCGGCTGGACCGCGGTGCTGTCGTTCAAGCTGCAAGAGATCACGAGCTATCACGTCGAAGCGGCGCTCGGCACCTCGACCGGCATGCTGTTCATCGGCAAGAAACATTACGCGTCGCTGCCGGCTTCCGCCAAAGCCGTGCTCGACAAATTCTCCGGCGAAGGCGAGAGCCGCGAACTCGGCAAATTCTGGGACCGGCTGCAGGTGTTCGGCGACAAGCTCGTTAAAGGCCTGCCGAACCAGACGGTGATCGACGCATCGCCCGATCTTGCCGCGAAATGGCACACCGACGCCGAGCCGATCGCGACCGATTGGGCGCGCCGCACGCCTGACGGCGAAAGGGTTTTGCAGGCGTTCCGTACGGAACTCGCCAAGGTCAATGCAGGTCAATAGGAGAACGCAACATGCCGATCATGGGTCTCGAAGCGGTCGTCTATGGCGTCGACGACGTCGACACGGCGGGGCGGTTCCTGAGCGATTTCGGTCTTGAGACGCGCGACAGCGGCGCGACCGGCGCGACACTGACCGTTGCCGGCGAAGGCACGCGCGTCGAGCTGCGTAAACAGGGCGACGCCTCCCTGCCCGAGGCCGTCGAGGCCGGCCCGACCTTGCGCGAGATCGTTTGGGCGGTCTCCGACAAGGGCGCGCTGCAGGACATCGCCGGCGAACTGAGCCGCGACCGCGACCTCACCGAAGACGAGGGTGGCCGGCTGCATGTCAAAGGTCCGGGCGGCTTCGGCCTCGCTTTCGAAGTGACCAAAGCGAAGCGCGAGACCGCGCCGCCGCAGCGTGCCGCACATCCCGCGAATGAACGGCTGCATGGCTATCCGAAAGCGACGCCCGATCATCTCGGCCATATGGGCGTCTACGCGCCGAATATCGACGAGATGGCGGAATTCTATCAACGGCTCGGTTTCACCGTCTCTGATGTCATCAAAGGGGCCGGCATCTTCGTACGCGCGCCCGGTTCGATCAATCACCACAATCTCCTGATCGCGCGCCGGCCCAACCCCGGCATGCAACATCTCTCGCTGCGCGTCGCCGATATCGACGAGCTCGGCGTCGGCATGACACAGCTCGTGATGAAAGGCTGGAAGCGGCTCTGGGGCCCCGGGCGTCACGGGCCCGGCTCGGACATGTTCGTGTTCTTCCAGAATCCGGCCGGCTCGACGATCGAATATCACTGCGACGAGGATTTCATCGTCGACGCCAGCAAATGGAATGCGCGCGAATGGGAGCCGCGCACGATCTCGCATTGGGGCGGCCCGCCACCGGCGGAAATGGTGGGCGGCTCGGGCCTCGGCCAAGCGGGCTCGGGCGGCGTCGGACCGGTTCTGGGCCAAGCGCCGCGCTAACGTATCAAAGCATCAAGAGGGCGAAACGGGGGAAACCATGGCAATCGCAGCGTCGACGGCGCCGACCGATCGCGCGCAAGCCAGCATCGGCGTCGCGCGGATCGTGATGGGCTTGTGCTTCATCTATTACGGCGTCAGCAAGTTCTTCTTCATTCCGGGCACGATCGCTTTCATCGGCACGAAGCTGCCGTTGCCGGCCGCCGTTTTCTGGCTCTCGATCGTCATCGAGGCCGGCGGCGGCCTACTCCTGGTGCTCGGCATCAAGACGCGCTGGATCGCGGCGTGGTACGCTTTTTATTGCTGTTTCACCGCGATCGTCTTCCATTTCGTCCCGGAAAATCGCGGCCTTCTCGACCACTTCTTCGAGAATTTCGCCCTCGCCGGCGGCTTCCTCTTGCTGATGGCCGCCGGTCCCGGCGCCTTCGCGATTGGCCGCGACGACTAGTCGCCCTTGACCGACAGCTCCATCGGCAATTCGGTCGCGAGACCGCGGCGCAGCGCTTCGCGATAAGCGAGCTCGGCCACAGCCAGATCCTGCAGCGAGGCGCCGACCGAGCGGAACATCGGCTGCTTCGCCGCGCGCATGCGATCGTCGAGCTTGCCGGCCATAAGCTCGTTGAGCGAGACGAATTTGTCCTCGAAGCGGATGCCGGCCGCACGCGCCGCTCGGAAGCAGCCGGTCTCTTCCATCACCTCATCCGGCATGTCGGCAACAATGAGATCCGCGCGCTCGATCGTCGCGGCGTCGATCTCGACATGCTCGGGCAAGGTGGCGCCGATCGAGGCGACGAACATCTCCGGCGTCAGCCACGCGCCTTCAAAGACCGGCTTGCCGTCGAGGGCGCGCGACGCGCCTATGACGAGCGTCGCACCGGCGACGGCGTCTTTCGCCGACGCTACAGCTTTCACCGGTACGCCCAACTCTTGCATAAAGCGCTGCGCGAAAGCCTCGCGATTCTTGGCCGTCGGGCTGAAGACACGCATCTCCTTGATCGGCCGCACCGCCGCAACGGCACGCGCATGCGAATGCGCCTCGCTGCCGCTGCCGAGCATCGCGACGACCGCCGAGCCTTGCGCGGTCATGCGATCGATCGCCACCGCCGTCGTTGCCGCCGTGCGCAGCGCCGTGATGCTGCGCCCATCGAGCAGCGCGAGCAATTCGCCCGATTCCTGGTCGAAAAGCGTGATCATGTAGCGGACGTTGCGGCCGCGCGGAAAACAGAATTGCTTCGTGCCCATCACCGAGCCGCCGGGCAACACACCGGTCAGCGTGCGCATCCAGATGCCCTTGCCGCGCGCCAATGTACGCGGCGGACCAGCGAAAGGCGGATGCTCGACGGAATAGACCTCGCGCAGCTTGCCGATCATCGCCGGCCAGTCCAGCACTTCCTTGACCGCCTGCTCGGCGACGAATACGGGACGGTTCATCGCTGCTTCACCCCACAAATACTTGGCGCCTCGATCCAAGGTCACCGCCGCCGATAGGTCAAGGCAACCATCCGAACGATTGGCGGGGTTCGCGGACCAATCGGCCGCGCTATTTGACGAAGCTGTTATCGATCAAGGGCACGTAGTCGGCGAGCTTTTCCTCGGGCTTCAGGAAGCCGGCAGCCTGATTCATCAGATCGCCGTTCTCAAGCTCCTGCGCCGTGGTGATCGGCGGATTGGCAGTGACCGCTTTGAGTGCGTCATAGGACATCGCAAGCACTTTCTCGTCATAGTCCGGAAAGTGCTTCTTCATCGCGACCATCGCCGTAGGGGGATCGTCCGCGATGATTTTGATCGCCGCAACGATGCCGTGGATCATCGCCGTGCAGGCGGCGTTGTGATCGTTGCAGTAATCGGCGCGCGCCATGACCATCGACGCCGCCACCGGCGAGAAACGTGTCGGCTCGCCTTTCACCGAATCGGTCACCACCACGCCCGAACCATCGGCCAGCACCTGCTGCACATAGGGCATCGAGTTCGAGAAGCCGTCGATCTGCTTCGTCTTCCAGGCGGCGAGAATCTCCGGTGGCTGCATCGGAGCGGCGATCACGTCGCTCGGCAAGATGCCAGCTTCGCTTGCAACCGCCTTCAGGACCGCGTCCGGCAGCGACCCGACGCCGCCGATCGCGATCTTCCTGCCTTTGAGGAGCTTTGCACGCTCCGCCATCGACGTATTCGGGTTGAAGTGCTCTGCCTCCGCCACCTCCTTGCGGATCATCACCCACTCGAGCGTCTGGTCGATGGCGGTCGCGATTGCGTGCAAACGCTGGCCATGCGCCCAGGCGCGCGTGATGGAACTGCCGGAGCTGACGGCGAATTCGACCGAGCCGGCGATCAGCGCGTTCGTCGAAGCCGCGCCCTGCAGCATGATCGTCTTCACCTGCAGTCCCTGATTTGACCAAAGGTGCAGATCGTCGGCCATGTAGAAGGCCAGAAAGGCGATGTTGATCCCTGGCAGCGAGAAGGTGACCGCCGCCGGAGTCTGCTCCGCCGCCACAGACCGCATGGGGGGCAGCGCGGCAAAGAGCACCGCCGCGACAAGCGAGCGCGCGCGAGAAGCCGACGTCACGATTATCCCCTAACGCGCTTCGGCGAAGAGCGGCACTTCGCGTCTCAATCCCGTTAGATCGGGCAAGCCGATATGGAAAAGCTCGGCATCGACATCGGCAAGGATATCGACGCGTTCGCCGGCCGCGACATGGATAGTCGTGTGCTTGCGCCAAGACGCCTCGCCGGCACGCCCCAAGCCCGCGACAACGAAATAAAGGCTGTGGCTCTCCAGCACGCGCCGCGCTCCTGACGCGAGCCCGACAAAGCCGAGGCGCATGCGCCGCTCGTTGAAGTCGCCGAGCAGCTTGTAAGACGAGCCATCACCGTCGCCGACCCACGAAAAATTCTCGGGCCGCATGAAGATCGGCTGGTCATAACGCGGCTTCGCATAGTCGACCGGGCGGCGATAGGCATTCTCCCAGACAGCTTCATAGCCGTCCTGGTTGCGCTTGCGCCCATCGGCGCCGATCACCGTATAGATGCCGTCGCGGAATTCGCCCTTTTGCTTCAGCTCGGCGATGCTGGCATTGTATTCGGTATCGGAAAGATAACCTGAGCCGCTCGCGCCGGCATGCTGCAGCAACAGAATGCGACTTTCCTCGCCCGACGCGGAGGGGCCGTAGGGCGTGCCTTCCGGAAAATAGCCGACCATGCCATCGGTCATCGCGCCGAGTCCGTCATAATCGAAGCTACCGCCGACCTGCAGACGGATCTGATCGAAATTGTGCCGATGTCGCGGCGTCGTGTAATCGGCGTGAGTGGTGCCGAGGATGAGCTTGAAATTGTCGATCGCGCCGGGCATGCCCGTCAGCAGGCTGCGATAGTCGATCGTGCTGCGCACCGTCTTCCGGACGACGAGCTCGACATCATCGAGATGGACCAGCTGCATCCTTCCCCCAGTCGTTCTTCTATCAGCGGAGTCTAATCACAGGCGATGTGCTGGAGCAACGACGGAGGATGCACCGATGATGCGCCGCGCCCTTTTGCGTGGTATGGATCGGCAACGGGGAGGAAATATGCGGCATCGGAACATCGCTGTCGCGGCAATGATCGCGAATCTATTCTTGCTTGGGGGCGCACATGCCGATCCGTTGACGATCCGTAGCGGCTGGGTGGTCATGACCTCGGGCTATACGCCCATGGTGCTCGAGGCGAAGGATCGGCTCGAACATTATGGCGGCTCCTATGTCCTCGAGCCGATCCATTTCCAGGGCAGCGCACCCTCGATGGCGGCGCTTGCGAGCGGCGGCGTCGACATCATTCCGATCGGCTATTCGACGCTGCTGACTGCGGTCACCAACGCGAAGATGGACGATATCCGCGTCGTCGCCGATGATTTCCAGGACGGTGCCCCCGGCTATTCTTCGGTGCCGTTCATGGTGCGCAACGACAACAGCATCGCCCGGCCCGAGGATCTGAAGGGCCATGTCGTCGCTACCAATTCCATCGGCGGCGCTTTCGACATCGGCATGCGTGTGATGCTGAGAAAGCACGGACTCGAGGATAAGCGCGACTTCACCGTCGTCGAATCCGATTACGGCAATATGAGTCCCATGCTGTTGTCGAAGAAAGTCGACCTGACGATCGGCGCGCAACCCGGCGTCAGCGATCCGACGTTTCGCGCCGCGACCCATCCGCTTTTCACGATGCGCGACGCGACCGGCGGCCGCACCCAGGTCCTGGTCTTTGCCGCACGTTCTGGTTTCCTCGAGAAGAATCGCGCCGCGCTGATCGATTTTTTCACCGACATGCTTGCGCTGTCGCGCTGGTTCCACGATCCGGAAAATCGTCCCGCGGCGATCGCGCTCGCCGCCCGCGCGACCAAGCAGCCTTACGAGCGGCTCAATTCCTATCTTTTCTCGACCAGCGACTTCTATAGCGACCCAAACGGCCTGCCGGATGTTGGCGCCCTGCAATCGGGCATCGACATGATGGTGGCGCTTGGCTTCGCCAAGGAAAGCATCGACATCAAACGCTATCTCGATCTCAGCATCGTTCAGGAAGCAGCGAAACGACTCCCATGACACGTTTTCTCATTGCCGCCGCAGTGGTTCTGACCCTCACCCGCACGGCCGCCGCCGATCCCGTGACTATCCATACCGGCTGGGTGGTCGCCACCTCCGGTTACTCGCCGCTTCAACTCGAGAAGAAGGACCTGCTGAAGCACTACGGCAAATCCTATGTGATGGAGCCGCAGCATTTCCAAGGCACGGCGCCGCAGCTCACGGCTTTCGCGGGCGGTCAGATCGACATCGCGACAATCGGCTATTCGACCTTCGCCCTCGCTGTGCTCAACGCGAAGATGGACGACATCCGCATCGTCGCCGATGGCTTCCAGGACGGCGCGGATGGCTATAACAGCACCGCCTTCGTGGTTCGCAACGACGGCGGCATCGGCAAAGTCGAGGATTTGAAAGGCAAGGTCGTCGCGAGCAATGGCTTCGGCGGCGCCTACGATGTCGGGATGCGCTCGATGCTCCGCAAGCATGGGCTCGAGGACAAGCGCGACTATTCGGTCATCGAATCCGATTTCGCGCATATGAACGCCGTGCTGCTGGAGCGCAAGGCATCGCTGATCATCGGCTCGATGCCTTTCTTGCTCGATCCCGAGTTGCAAGCGAACGCGCACACGCTCTTTACCCTGCGCGACGCCATGGGCCGCACACAGATGATCGTGCTCGCTGCGCGGCAAGCCTTCCTCGACAAGAACCGCGCGGCGCTCGGCGATTTCTTCGAAGACATGCTCGCGTCGTCCCGCTGGTTCCACGATCCGAAAAACCGCGACGAGGCAATTGCCATCGTCTCGCGCGCGACGAAGCAGCCGGCCGAAAGCCTGTCCAACTATCTCTGGACCGATAAGGATTTCTACTACGACCGCGACGGCATGCCCGATCTCAACGCCCTGCAGAGCAACGTCAGCGCGTTGCGCGATCTCGACATGATCAAGGGCGACGTCGATGTGAAAAGATACGTCGATCTCAGCTTCATTAAAGAAGCCGCGAAACGGCTGAACTAGTTACCGCAGGGAGAATGATTGATGCGCATCGCAGGAATTTTGGTCGCGGCTTCGGCTTTTGCTCTGGTCACGACCGGGGCAAATGCCGATCCCGTGAAAATCCGCACCGGCTGGAGCAACACGCCGACGGCGTTGGCGCCGATCATCTTCGCCAAGCCCGACCTCGCGCAGCATCTGGGCAAAACCTACACGATGGAGCCGGTGCATTTTGCGGGCTCCGCGCCCGAGATCACGGCCCTCGCCAGCGGCGATCTCGACATCGCGACGCTCGCGCCCTCTTCCATGGCCGCGGCGATCGAGAACGCGCATATGAGCGATCTGCGCGTCATCGGCGATGAAAATCAGGATGGCGTCGATGGTTGGTTCACCAGCCTCTTCTTCGTGCTAAAGGACAGCCCGATCAACAGCGTCGAGGACCTCAAAGGCAAGGTCCTCGCTTCAAACGCGATCGGCGGCGGCCTCGATATCGGCATTCGCGCCATGCTGCGGAAACACCACCTCGACGACAAGCGCGACGCCACTATCCTCGAAGGCCAGTTTCCGGCGCTGCTGCCGATGCTCGCCGAGCACAAGGCCGATCTCGTCGCCGCCGTGCCGCCTTTCAGCTTTATCGGCGAAGCCAAAGGCAATGTGCGGACGCTCTTCACTCTGCGCGACGCGATCGGCACGTCCGAATTCATCTTCGACGTCGCGCGCATGTCCTTCATCGACAAGAACCATGCGGCATTGGTCGATTTCACCGAGGATTGGATCCGCGCCGAGCGCTGGTATCTCGACCCTAAGAACCACGACGAGGCGGTGAAGATCACCGCCGACTACACCAAAGTGCCGGCATCAAGCTGGCAGGATTGGCTTTTCACGCATAAGGACGTCTATCGCGATCCCGACCACCGCGCCAACCTCAAAGCGCTGCAAGAGACACTCGACATCCAGCAACAACTCGGCATCCAGAAGACGCATATCGATGCCGCGCAGTACGCCGATAGCAGCCTCGTCGACGAGGCGGTGCAACGAGTGGGGTCGTAGGACTAGGACCTTGAATTAAGAGCCGTCATTGCGAGCGAAGCGAAGAAACCCAGAGCATCACACGGAGATCTTTGGATGGCGCGTCCGCCGATCGGCCTCCGCGCAATGACGATGAGGGTACGCCCTTACTCCGTCAGCCATTGCCGCATGGCGACGCTGGTTTCCCACGGCCGCTCCATGGTCGTGAGATGGCCGCAATCCTCGATGATCTCCAGCTTTGCGCCGGGAATGAGTGCGGCGATCTCTTCGCTCCACCTTAGCGGGGTCATCTGATCCTGGCGGCCGCAGAGCACGAGCGCCGGGCATTTGATCTCCGGCAGGTTCGACTGGTTGTCGGGCCGGCCCATGATGGCGCGCTGCTGGCGCAGGAAGGCATCCTTGCCGACACGCTCGGTCATCGCCATCACCGCCTCGATCAGCGGCTTGTCGGTCAAGCGATCGGGGTGAAGAAAGAACGGCAAGAGCCGTGGCGTTACACCGTGGAACTCGCCCTTCTCGGCCAAGTCGATCAAACCGCGACGCCGCGCCGTCTGCTCGGGCGTATCGGCCATCGCGGCGGTGTCGAGCAACGCGAGCCGCTCGACCCGCTCCGGCGCCTCGCGCATGATCGCTTGCGCGACATAGCCACCCATCGACAGCCCGGCCAAGGCAAAGCGCCCCGCCGGTGCCTCGGCGAGGACCCGTCGCGCCATAGCCGTCATGGAAACGTCACGCGTCACATCGGCAACCCAGGGCTGGGCAATATCGGCGAGGTCTTCGACCTGGCCGCGCCAAAGCGCCGCATCGCAGAGCAACCCAGGCACCAGAACCAAACTTGGCTTGTTAATCATGCCTTAACCATAATCCGCGATGCTGAAATCGCCAGGGTCGGAAGTAGGTAATGACGCGTAAACGCCGAAATCGATTGACTTTCCGGTCCCTACGCCCAGATAAAGGGGCGTAAACATCAACAACACACGAGAAAAGCATATTTCCGTATGAGTTTTGAAGATCTGGGCCTCTCCCCTGAGGTCTTGAAGGCGGTCGCCGACGCTGGTTACACCGCGCCGACCCCCATCCAGGAGCAGGCCATACCGTACGTGCTGATGGGACGCGACGTCCTCGGATGCGCCCAAACCGGCACCGGCAAGACCGCCTCTTTCACCCTTCCCATGATCGACATCCTAGCCGCGGGCCGTGCCCGCGCCCGGATGCCCCGATCGTTGATCCTCGAGCCGACCCGCGAACTCGCCGCCCAAGTCGCCGACGCCTTCGACATCTACGGCAAGTACAATAAGCTCGACCAGGCGTTGCTCATCGGCGGCGAGAGCTTTGTCGATCAGGAGCGCAAGCTCGATCGCGGTGTCGATGTGCTGATTGCGACACCTGGCCGGCTGATCGATCTTTATGAGCGCGGCAAGATTCTCTTGAGCGACGTGAAGATCCTCGTCATCGACGAGGCCGATCGCATGCTCGATATGGGCTTCATCCCCGATGTCGAGCGCATCGTCGGACTGCTCTCGAAGATCCGCCAGACGCTGTTCTTCTCGGCGACGATGCCGCCGGAGATCCGCCGTCTCGCCGACGCCTTCCTGATGAATCCGAAGGAGATCTCGGTCGCGCCGCCGGCGTCGCCCGCGACCACCGTGACGCAAGGCCTCGCGATCGTGAGTGAGCTGGGCAAGCGCGAAGCGCTACGCCGGCTCATCCGCAGCGAGGACGTAAAGAACGCGATCATCTTCTGCAACCGCTAGCGCGATGTCGACGTGCTGTTCCGGTCGCTGACGAAACACGGCTTCGATGCGGCGGCGCTGCATGGCGACATGCCGCAATCGAAGCGCACTGAGACGCTCGAGCGCTTCAAGAACAGCGAGATACGGCTGCTCGTCGCCAGCGACGTCGCAGCGCGCGGGCTCGATGTGCAAGGCATGTCGCATGTGTTCAATTTCGACGTGCCGATCCATGCCGAGGATTACGTCCATCGCATCGGCCGCACCGGCCGCGCCGGACGCGAAGGCCGCGCCTTCACCCTGGCGACGCCGGAAGACGGCCGCTTCGTCGAGGCGATCCAGCAGTTGATCGGCAAGGCGATCCCGCCGATCGAAGTTCCGGGCGTCGAGACCGAAGCTTTCAGCGAGGGCGATGGAGCGCCGCGCAGCCGCGGTCGCGGCGGTCGCGGCCGCCGAGGTGGCAAATCCGAAGGCCGCAGCGGCCATCGCGAAGAGCGGCCGCAGGCGGCGAAGCCCCCGCACGAGCATAAGGAACACCGCGAACCGAGAGAGCATCGCGAGCCCAAAGAACGTCGCGAGCCGAAACGGGAGCCTGCCCGTCCGGCAGCCGCCAAGGAACACGCAGCCTACGCGCCGATCACCATGAACCCCGACGCGATCGATCATCTGCCGAGCAACGTCACCAAGCTGCCGCGTCGCGATCATCAACGCGACGAGCATGAGGACGATCGCCGCGTCGTTGGCTTCGGCGATCACATGCCGGCGTTCCTCAGTCGCACCCGGGCGGTGCGCTCGGTCTAAACCCTTGCGGAGAGCCGACATCTAGCGTCGGCTCATTCTCCCGCTATGATGCGCCGATCACAGGGACGGCGCCATGAAGACTATTTTCGTCATGATGAAGTGCGATCTCGGCAAGGCGTATCGCGTTGCCGAGGCCGCGGTCGAAACCATCGAGCAGGTCTCCGAGGTCTACTCGGTCTCCGGCCAATACGATCTGTTGATGAAATGCTATTTGCCGGATGACATGGACACGGGCCATTTCGTGGTCGAGCATCTCCAAAAGCTCGCCGGCGTCCGCGACACCTTCACCATCTCCGCCTATAAAGCATTCACCCAGGATCGAGCGTGAGCGATAAGCATATCGTCATCGTCGGCGCGGGCCATGCCGGCGGCCGCGCCGCCGAAGCCTTGCGCGCCGCAGGCCATGCCGGCCCCATCACCCTCGTCGGCAGCGAGAAGCATCCGCCTTACGAGCGGCCGCCGTTGTCGAAAGAGCTGCTTGCGGGCGCGATCGAGCATGCCAAGACCTATCTCAATCCCGAGACCTTCTATACCGAGAAGGATATCGCGTTGCGCCTCGGCACAACCGTCGGCGCGATCGATCGCAAAGGCCAGCGCGTCGAGCTCGGCGATAGCGACACCATTCCTTATGATGCGCTGCTGCTGACCACCGGCGCGCGGGCGCGCAAGCTGTCGCTGCCGGGCGGCGACGGCCAGCGTGTCTTCTATCTGCGCGACATCGACGACAGCCTGGCGCTGCGCGAGAAGCTGACCGAAGGCGTAAGACTAGCGGTGATCGGGGCGGGTTTTATCGGTCTCGAGGTCGCAGCCTCCGCAAAGAAGCGCGGCGCGCAGGTGACCGTCCTCGAGCTCGCGCCCTATCCGCTGGCGCGCGTCGCCGCGCCTGAGATCGGCCAATATCTCGCGGCTCTGCATCGCGCCAAGGGCGTCGACCTTCAGACCGGCGTTAAAGTCACCGCGATCGAAGATACGCGCAAGGAACTGCGCATTCTCCTCGATGGTGGCACGCCGGTGATCGCCGATTACGCCGCGATCGGCATCGGCGCCCAACCCAATGTCGAGCTCGCACAGGCAGCCGGCATCGAGGCGCGCGACGGCATCATCGTCGACGAGTTCGGCCGCAGCAGCGATCCCTCAATCTTCGCGGCCGGCGATGTGACGCGGCATCTCAATCCGCTGCTCGGCCGGCATATCCGGCTCGAAGCGTGGCAGAACGCGCAGAACCAGGGCATCGCGATTGCCAAGATCATCGCCGGCGGCGCACAGGCTTTCTCCGAAGTGCCGTGGTTCTGGACCGACCAGTACGAGACCAATCTGCAAATGGCCGGCGCACCCGATAAATGGGACCGCGTCGTCTTCCGCGGCGAGCCGACCGACCCGGGCTTCACTCTCTTTCAACTGCTCGACGGCAAGGTGGTCGCGGTGGTCACGGTCAACAACGCCCGCGATATGCGCTTCGGGCGGATGCTGATCCAGAATGGCAAGATCGTCGATCCGACACTGCTCGCGGACAAGGCTGCGAAGCTGCAAGATCTCGTTCGCTGAGTGCTTGAAATGGGATGCGGCGCGCGGCACATTCGCGCGCATTGCGGGGGATAACAGAGGAATTGCGATGGCGGAAAGCGATAGCGGCGAATGGGTAAGCGTCGCCGACAAGGGATCGGTCGGCGAAGGCGAGATGAAAGGCGTGACCGTCGGCAGCACGGAAGTCGCCCTCTACAATCTCAAAGGCGAGATCTACGCCACAGATAATCTTTGCAGCCACGCTTATGCGTTTCTAACGGATGGCTGGCTCGACGGCGAAGAAGTCGAATGCCCGTTGCATGCCGGGCGTTTCGAGATCAAGACCGGCAAAGGCCTCGGCCCACCGATCCCGTGCGACGTGAAGAGTTTCCCGGTGCGCATCGAAGGCGACAAAATTCAGGTGAAGCTCGGCGGCTGAACTCCCCGCCACGCAGCGGTCTCACATGAAGCGGCGTCCAATTGGACGCCGCTTTTATTCGACGCACGCGCGATTTGGTCCGGGCGAACCGAAGTATGGTTAATGGAAAGCGTGTCCCACCTTGGGCGGCGGCGCGCAGCGCAAGTCTTCCTTTACCGCGATACCCTATCACAGGGATATGGATGGATCAGCCCGGCTTGCCCTGAACCGGCCTCATTGGCTTAACGACCTCAACGCGAGCGATTTGCTCGATCGTCGCCGCGTGCTGATTTTGAGCGGTGCGCTGCTTATATTCGAGCTCGCGGTTTTCCTCTTCATGGTCGCGGGCACGCATGGTTGGATCATTCCGCTTGAGCGGCCGACAAGCACGGATTTCGTGAGCTTCTACGCCGCAGGCGGCCTCGCCGATTCCGGCACGCCAGCCCTCGCCTATGACCAAGCGGCGCATTACGTCGCCGAGCAACAGGCGACGGAAACCGGCATCGAATATAATTTTTTCTACTACCCGCCGGTCTTCTTGCTGATCTGCGCGCTCTTTGCCCGCTTACCCTATATGACGGCGTACATCGCCTTCCAGGCGGTGAGCTTGCTGCTCTGCCTGCTTGTCGTACGCAACACGGTGAGAGCGAAGGACTGGGCCACGCTCTTGCCGTTGCTGGCATTCCCCTCCGTGTTCTGGACGATGGGGCTTGGCCAGAACGCGTTCTTCACGGCCGCGCTTTTTGGCGGCGCGCTGTTGCTAATCGATCGCCGACCCGCCCTCGCCGGCGTGCTCTTCGGGCTGCTCTGCTACAAGCCGCATTTCGGCTTGCTCATTCCCGTCGCGCTCGTCGCCGGCGGCCGCTGGCGCGCATTCGCCGGCGCCGCGGTCGCGGTCGCGGCAATGATCGCCCTGTCGGCCGCGCTTTTCGGCTGGCAGACCTGGCAGGATTTCTTCGCCCTCGCCGGCGGCTCGCATTCGACCTACGAGTCCGGCCGCATCGACCTCGCCGGCTTCGTTACACTGTTCGGCGGGCTGCGCCTCATGGGCGCGCCATCGACGATCGCTTACGCTGTGCAAGGTTTCGGCACGATCGCCGCAATCGCTCTGGTCGCCGTGGTATGGCGCGCCAATCTCAGCCTCGCGACCCGCTCCGCCGCGCTCACCGCCGCGACGCTCATCGCGGTGCCGGTCGCTCTCGTCTACGACTTCCTCCTCGCCGGAATCGCCATCGCCTGGCTGATCCGCGCGGGCCACGAAAGTGGCTTTCTGCCCTGGGAGAAAACAACGCTGGCCGTGGTTTTCATCGTGCCGCTGCTATCGCGCAATTTTGGCACCGCAACGCATGTGCCGCTCGCCCAGCTCGCTTTGATCGCGTTGTTGGCGCTAATCGTGCGCCGCGCGTGGCGCGAAAACAACAAGGCCGGCATGCCAGGCCTCGCTTCTTCGATAACGTCCTGACGCGGCGACCGAGCACGCCCCGCTAGCCTCGGTGCCGCGACACCGAATAGGGCGACTCGCGATCCAATGCGGGACGCATCGCGCGAAGCCCATAAAATCGGCGAGTCGCATGCGGAGAAGCCGCGCGACTCGCCACATTTACGTCGCCGAAAGCATCGATATTTGCTAGGTTTCTGCGAGCCCGACGAAGGTTGGGCCAAGCAACAAGCCAACGGAGAATACAATTCATGGCCGCTAAAAAGACGGGAAAAGCCCCAGCCACCGTCACGCTGAAACACATTGCCGCAAAGATCGCGGAAGATCACGAGATCGCCAAGAAGCAGTCCGAAGCCCTTCTTGGCGACACGGTTGCTCTGATCGTGAAGCATCTGAAAGGTGGACAACGCATCCGTCTCGCCGGGCTCGGCATCCTCGTCGTACGCAAGCGCGCTGCCCGTATGGGCCGCAACCCCGCCACCGGCGAGGCGATCAAGATCAAGGCGAGCAAGCGCGTCGCGTTCCGCGCCGCCAAAGAATTGAAGGAAGCGATCTGACCGTTCATCGGTAGGCTTCCCGTCAAGGCCACGTGCCGCCCGGAACATACTCGGGCGGCACGTTTGGCTTTTATGCTGATTTTGTTGATTTAGTCCTATTTTCCACGCTGTAACGCCGCCCAAAGCCGCGCGGGCGTTGCCGGCATGTCGAACTGGCGGATATTCGCCCGGCGCAACGCATCCACCACCGCATTCATACAGGTCGGCAGCCCGCCGACCGCGCCGGATTCGCCGGCGCCCTTGGCGCCGATGAGGTTGTTGGGACTGGGCACGCCGCAGTCGAATGCCCGCATCAATCGCACCAGATCCGCTCGTGGCATGATGTAGTCGGTGAAGCTGCCGGCCAGCATCTGGCCGCTGCCGCGATCGTAATGACAGTCCTCGCCGAAGACGTGGCCGGCACTGTGCATGATGCCGCCGTGAAGTTGGCCTTCGGCAAGCTGATGATTGATGACGTTGCCGACATCGTCGACGGCGGTATAGGCGACGATGTCGGCGGCACCGGTCTCGACATCGATCTCGACCTCGGCGACATGCGCGCCGCTCGGAAATGCCCGTCCGGCCGGCACCTCCGCGATGGTGTCGAGCGGATGCGTCGGCCCCCCGGCATGGCGCATCACGATCTCCTGCAACATGATGCGCTTGTCGGTGCCTTTGACCACGTAGCTGCCGGCGTCGAATTCGACATCGAGCGGCGAGGCTTCGAGCGCGTCGGCAGCCAGGGCGAGCCCCTTTTTCACGATCTCCTCGGCCGCGACCGTGAAACCGCTGCCTGACGTCATGCCCGTGCGTGAGCCGATGGCCGCGCCACCGATGATGGCCGGTCCGTCAGGATCGCTGGCGCGCACCACCATTTTCGCCGGATCGAGACCCGTAATCCCGGCGATGATGTCCGGAAAGACCGTCTCATAGCCCTGGCCGCTCGCCGTGGCGGTAAGAAAAAGCCGCGCAATGCCATTGGCATCGAATTGCACCGCGACTTGATCCTTGGGCGCGCCCCCGCCGCCCGAAGGCTCGATGAAGGCAGCGCAGCCGATGCCGCGCAGCTTGCCCCGCTTCACCGCCTCCGCATGCCGCGCCGGGAATTCGCGCCAATTCGATTCCCGCTCCGCCAGATCGATCAGCGCCGCGAAATCGGCGCTGTCCCAGACGACGCCGGTCAGGGTCTTGTAGGGGAATCTGGCCCTCGGGATGAGATTGCGCCGGCGCAGTTCGAAGGGATCGATGCCAAGCTTCGCCGCTGCCTCATCGACCAGCCGTTCGATGATTAGGGCCGCTTCCGGCCGGCCGGCGCCGCGGAAGGCGCTGGTCGGCGCCGTGTTGGTCATTACCTGACGATGGCGCCCGTAAAACGCCTCGACTTCGTAGGCACCCGAGGACATCGAGATGCCGTTCGAGCTGTTGGTCATC
>DASXCX010000051.1:0-11023 GCA_036490955.1 Allostellaceae bacterium
ACAGCTTCAAGGATTTGGTGCGCGAACGGCGCGGCGCGAAGCTGAAAGGCGACGAGGCGCTGTTGTTCAGTGGCGAGGTTTTCGCCGGCCGGCGCGCGCTCGGTCTTGGGCTGATCGACGGCATCGGCGAGTTGCGCGGCGTGCTGCGCGGCATGTTCGGCGAAAATGTGCGGCTGCACGCCATCGAGCCCGATCGGCGGCGCCGCTTTTCGCTGGCGCGGCTGGTGCCCTTTTTCGGCAGCGACGCCGGCGATGTGGTCGGCGATCTCTTGACGCGCATCGAAGAGCGCCTCACCTGGGCGCGGTTCGGCCTCTAATGCTTCCGTTCCAGACGAGTTCCGGGCGGTGCTTTGGATTGCCGCGTCGCTGCGCTCCCTGGATTTTGCTGGTCGCGGTCCTTCTGCCTTGCGCTAGCGCAAAAGCTGAAATGCCGCCGCTGATCACGCTTCCCGACGGGACGTATCGCGCCGTTGCGCCGCCACATTGGGACGGCCAGCGCAAGCTGCCCCTCGTTCTCTATCTTCACGGTTTCCGCGAGGATAGCGCGCAGATCATGGCGCGCAGCGATCTCGTCGAGGCGGCGACGGATATGGGTGCTCTTTTCGTCGTCCCCGACGGGATGAACCAGAGCTGGTCGCATTCGGGGGCGCCGCGCCGCAATCGCGATGACATTGCCTTCTTGCATGAGGTGGTGCGCGACGCCGAGCAGCGCTATCCGATCAACAAGGCGCGTGTTTTCGCGACCGGTTTCTCGATCGGCGCCTCGATGGTATGGGATCTCGCTTGCCACGGCGCGCAGGGCTTCACCGCCTTCCTGCCGTTCTCGGGCGATTTCTGGACACCTTATCCCGAACGCTGCGACACTGGGCCGATCGATCTGCGCCACACGCACGCCGACAACGATCACACCTTCCCGATGGCCGGCCGGCCGTTGCTCAACGGACAGTATCATCAGGGCAACCTCCATCAAGGCATGGCGATCCTCGAAGCCACCGACGGCTGCGCGGTCGATCCCGACAAGCAAAGCCGAGAAGGCGATCTCGATTGCGAGACCTGGAGCAAGTGCGGCTCGGGCAAGGAGCTGGAGCTTTGCATCCATCACGGCGATCATCAGATCGAAGGCCGCTGGTTGAAGCGAAGCATCGAGTGGGCGATGAAGCGCACCGCCGCGAAGCCGCTTTTCGTCAAGGATTAGCACCCGATGTTCGGTCTCAGTTTCACCAAGCTGCTGCTGCTCGCGGTCCTGGTTCTGATCGTGTGGTATGGCTTCAAATATGCGGCGCGTATCGAGGCGGTGAAGCAGGCTTTGCGTGCCGAAGCGCTGCGCCGCCGTGAGGCTGCGGCCGTTGGGCGTGGCGGCGATATACCCAGGTCGGCACGACCGGTCGAGGATCTGGTCAAATGCCAGCGTTGCGGCTCTTTCGTTGCGGCGCGGGGCGCGGCCAATTGCGGCAAGCCGCAATGCCCTTGGGGCGTGTGAGCGCGCGATGGATATGCTCGACAAATGGCATGATTTCTTCCTGATCCTCGGCGCCGCCGCGGGCACGCTGATCGGTTCGATGTTCGTCGTCGTCTCGATCGCCAGCGGCATGATTCGAGGCGGCGAACTGACCAGCCGCATCTTCGTGACGCCAACCATCGTCCATCTCGCCGTCGTGTTGCTGGGCTGCGCCCTGGTGGTGGTGCCGACGCTGACGCCGCTGCGGCTCGGCTTCCTCGCGCTCGCCGGTGGGATCGCGTTCCTCGCCTATGCCGGTCGCAATGCGTTCCATATCGAGCAACGCCGGGCGGTCGACTGGAGCGATCATCTCTGGTACGCAGTTCTCCCGCTGCTTGCCTATCTTGTGCTGATCGCCGGCGCGGTAATGCTGATTACCGGCCGTGAAGGCGCGATCGAAATTCTTGGTCTGGCGCTCGCGCTGCTTATTATGGCCGGAATTCGCAACGCGTGGGATTTGATCCTGTTCTTTCTCGAGCGTCAGGCCACTGCCCGCGAAGCGCAAAACGAGCCGGGAAACGGCCCGGTCGCTTGACCCTCTGCCAGTCGAGATTTATGTTGCGCCGCAACCTCAATCCCTTGCGGATGATCCGATTTGGCGCCTTCGACCAGCTCCGGCCAGGCTTCTCCGAGCAATAGCTTTCAGGCGCTCATTCTCAAGCTGCAATCCTTTTGGGCCGATCAGGGCTGCGTCATCCTGCAGCCCTACGATGTCGAGATGGGGGCGGGCACCTTCCACCCCGCGACAACGCTGCGCGCGCTGGGGCCCAAGCCGTGGAAAGCCGCCTATGTTCAGCCTTCGCGCCGGCCGACCGACGGACGCTATGGCGAGAACCCCAATCGCCTCCAGCATTACTATCAGTTCCAGGTGATCCTGAAGCCGGCACCGGCGGACAGCCAGGCGCTTTATCTCAAAAGCCTCGACGCGCTCGGCATCGATGCGAAGCGCCACGACATCCGCTTCGTCGAGGACGATTGGGAAAGCCCGACCTTGGGCGCCTGGGGGCTCGGCTGGGAAGTGTGGCTCGACGGCATGGAAGTGACGCAGTTCACCTATTTCCAGCAGGTCGGGGGCATCGAATGCGATCCGGTCTCGACCGAGCTTACCTACGGTCTCGAGCGCCTCGCGATGTACGTGCAGGGGGTCGAGAATGTCTATGACCTCGATTACAACGGCCGCGGCGTGACCTATGGCGAGGTCTTCAAACGCGCCGAATACGAATTCTCCGCTTACAATTTCGAATTCGCCGACACCGAGATTCTGTTCCGGCATTTCGCCGATGCCGAGAAGGAATGCCAATCGCTGCTGCAAAAGAAGCTGCCGCGTCCCGCCTATGATCAGTGCATCAAGGCGAGCCATTGCTTCAATCTGCTCGATGCGCGCGGCGTGATCTCCGTGACCGAGCGGGCCTCCTACATCGCGCGCGTCCGCGCCCTCGCCAAAGCGAGCTGCGAGACGTGGCTGGAAGGGCAGGCCGGGTAACGTGGCCGAATTGCTTCTCGAACTCCTGACCGAGGAAATTCCCGCGCGCATGCAGGGCGTCGCGGCGGAGGAATTGCGCCGCCTCGCCGAGATCGCCGTCAACGAGGCGCATCTCGCTTTCACCACGCTCGCGAGTTTCGTCACGCCGCGTCGTCTCACCTTGCATGTCGAAGGTTTGCCGCTCGATCAGCCGGGCTCGGTCGAGGAAAAGCGCGGGCCGCGTGTCGGGGCGCCGCAGAACGCGGTCGAGGGCTTCCTCAAATCCTCGGGTCTCACCTCGCTCGATCAATGCGAGAGGCGCGCGACCGACAAGGGCGAATTCTATTTTGCGATCATCAAGCGGGCCGGCCAAGCGACGAAAGACATGCTGCCGCCGCTGCTACTGGAAGTAATCCGCGGCCTGCCGTGGCCGAAATCGATGCGCTTTCCGGCGGCGCCGTTCCGTTGGGTGCGGCCGCTGCAGAGCGTCGTCTGCCTGCTCGATGGCCGTATCCTGAAGCTTGATCTCGGCGAGGTGCCGGTCGGCATGGAGTCGCGCGGTCATCGGTTTCTCTTCCGCTCGACCTTCAACGTCAGCAATTTTGCCGATTACCGCGACCAGCTGCGCAAGGCCTATGTCATTCTCGACGCCGCCGAGCGCCGCCAACTGATTGCCGATGGCCTCGCCAAGGCCGCGCAGGAGGCCGGCTTCACGCTCAAGCCTGACGAAGGTTTGCTCGACGAAGTGAAAGGCCTTGTCGAATGGCCGGTCGTGCTCATGGGCCGCATCGAGCGCGATTTCATGGAATTGCCGCCCGAGGTGCTGACTACCTCGATGCGCACGCATCAGAAATATTTCGCCGCGCTGGACAAAAGCGGTGCGTTGGCGCCGCATTTCCTCGTCGTTTCGAACATGAATGCCGATGACGGCGGCAGGGCGATCGTCGCCGGCAATGAGCGCGTGCTGCGCGCGCGGCTGTCGGATGCGAAATTCTTCTGGGACCAGGATCGCAAGCAAAAGCTGGCCGATCGTGTCGAGAAGCTGAAGGAGCGCGTGTTCCACGCCAAGCTCGGCACGGTCTACGATAAGGTGAGCCGCGTCGCGCATCTCGCCTATACGATTGCCGAGCATGTGAAGGGGGCGGAGAAGACCAAGGTCGGGCACGCGGTGTGGCTCGCCAAGGCCGATCTTTCGACCGGCATGGTCGGCGAGTTCCCCGAGCTGCAAGGCGTGATGGGCCGCTATTACGCGCTGCATGACGGCGAGGACAAAGAAGTCGCCGACGCCATCGCCGAGCACTACTCACCGCTGGGCCCGGGCGATCGTTGCCCGACGGCGCCGGTCAGCGTCACCGTCGCGCTCGCCGACAAACTCGACACCCTCGCCAATTTCTTCGCTATCGACGAGAAGCCGACCGGCTCGAAGGATCCTTACGCGCTGCGCCGCGCCGCGCTCGGTGTCATTCGTCTCATCATCGAGAACAAGCTGCGCCTGCGGCTGCTGCCAGTGTTCCACGCTGCGGTTGGGAAGGGCGCTCCGAGCGCCGAGCTCCTCGATTTTTTCGCCGATCGGTTGAAGGTCGCGCTGCGCGATCAGGGCGTGCGCCACGATCTTATCGCCGCGGTCTTCGCGTTGGGCGGCGAAGACGATCTGGTCCGGCTCCTCGCGCGGGTCGAGGCGCTGGGCGCGTTCCTCAAATCCGAAGACGGCGCCAATCTGCTGACGGCCTATCGCCGCGCCTCGAACATCGTCCGGATCGAGGAAGGCAAAGACAAGACGCCCTACGCCGATGCACCCAATCCCGCGCTCTTCAAGGAGCCGGCGGAAAACGTGCTGGCCGAAAAGTTAAAACTTGCAACCGCGGAAAGCGGGAAGGCGTTAGAGGCGGAGGAATTCGCCGGTGCCATGGCGGCGCTGGCGCGTTTGCGCGTGCCGGTAGATGAATTTTTTAGCAAAGTCACCGTCAATGCCGACGACCGGGAGCTTCGGGCAAACCGGTTGAGGCTGCTGTCGCAGATCCGCGACACGCTGAACCGGGTGGCGGACTTTTCGAAGATCGAGGGCTGATGATGGCCAAGTGGGTCTACAGTTTCGGCAGCGCCGCCGCGGAAGGCCGTGCCGATATGCGCAATCTTCTCGGCGGCAAGGGCGCGAACCTTGCCGAAATGGCGAGCCTCGGCCTGCCGGTGCCGCCGGGCTTCACCATCACCACCGAAGTCTGCACCTATTTCTACGCCAACAATAAGAGCTATCCGAAAGACCTCGAAGACCTCTGCGCCGCCGCGCTGAGCAAGGTCGAGAAGGCGGTCGGGCGGAAATTCGGCGATGCCGGCAATCCGCTGCTCGTTTCGGTACGCTCGGGCGCGCGGGCATCGATGCCCGGCATGATGGATACGGTGCTCAATCTCGGCCTCAACGACCAGACGGTCGAGGGCCTCGCCAAGGCGAGCGGTGACAAGCGCTTCGCCTACGACTCCTATCGCCGGTTCATCCAGATGTACGGCCAGGTCGTCCTTGGCGTCGAGCATCACCTGTTCGAGGACGTCATCGAGGCGAAGAAGCTCGACAGCGGCATCAATCTCGACACGCAACTCAAGGCCGAGGATTGGCACGACGTCATCGCCGATTACAAGGCGCTGGTCGAGCGCGAGCTCGGCAAGCCTTTCCCGCAAGACCCGCACGAGCAGCTCTGGGGCGCGATCGGCGCCGTGTTCGGGTCGTGGATGAATCAGCGGGCCATCACCTACCGCCGCTTGCATGAAATTCCGGCCGATTGGGGCACCGCCGTCAACGTCCAGGCGATGGTGTTCGGCAATATGGGCGATGATTGCGCGACCGGCGTCGCTTTCACGCGCAACCCCTCGACCGGGACCCCCGACTTCTATGGCGAGTATCTCGTCAATGCGCAGGGCGAGGATGTCGTCGCCGGCATCCGCACGCCGCAGCATCTGACGATCGCCGGCAAGAAAGCGAACAATTCGCAGCTCCCGGCGATGGAGGAGGTGATGCCGAGTGTCTTCGCCGAGCTCGAGAAAGTGCGCGGGACGCTCGAAACGCATTACCGCGATATGCAGGACATCGAGTTCACGGTGCAGCAGGGCAAGCTCTACATGCTGCAGACGCGGAACGGCAAGCGCACCGCGCCGGCGGCCCTGAAGATCGCCGTCGATATGGCGAATGACGGGCTGATCAGCCGCGAGGAAGCGATCCGGCGTATCGAGCCGATGTCGCTCGATCAATTGCTCCATCCGATGCTCGACCCGAAAGCGGCGAAGAACGTCCTGGCGCGCGGCCTGCCGGCCTCGCCGGGCGCGGCGTCGGGGAAGATCGTGTTCTCCGCTGACGAAGCCGAGACGCGCGCGCAAAAGGGCGAGGCGGTGATCCTCGTCCGCATCGAGACGAGTCCCGAAGACATCCACGGCATGCATGCGGCGCGCGGCATTCTGACGACGCGCGGCGGCATGACCAGCCACGCCGCGGTGGTGGCGCGCGGCATGGGCCGCGCTTGCGTCGCGGGCGCCGGCGATCTGCGCGTCGATTATGCCGGGCAGGCGATCTCGGCCAAGGGCCAGGTCGTGAAGGCGGGCGAGATCATCACCATCAACGGCTCGACCGGCGAGGTGATGGTCGGCGAAGTACCGACCATCCAGCCGGAACTCTCCGGCGATTTCGCGATCCTGATGGAATGGGCCGATAAGGTCAGGAAGATGGGCGTGCGCGCCAATGCCGATACGCCCACCGACGCCAAGAATGCACGGCGTTTTGGTGCCGAAGGAATTGGCTTGTGTCGCACGGAACACATGTTCTTCGAGGGCAACCGCATCACCGCGGTGCGCGAGATGATCATGGCCGACGATGCCGACGGCCGGAAGAAGGCGCTCGACAAGCTGCTGCCGATGCAGCGCGGCGACTTCGAGGAGCTGTTCCGCATCATGGCCGGACTGCCGGTGACGATCCGGCTGCTCGATCCGCCGCTAAACGAGTTCCTGCCCAAAACCGATGCCGAGATGGGCGAGGTGGCCAAGGCGACGGGCAAGGACATGGCGACGCTGCATGCGCGTGCCGCGGCGCTGCACGAGGCCAATCCGATGCTCGGCCATCGCGGCTGCCGTCTCGCCATCACCGCGCCCGAAATCTACGAGATGCAGGCGCGCGCCATCTTCGAAGCGGCGGCGAATGTCGTCAAAGAAACCGGCACCAAGCTCGTGCCCGAGATCATGATCCCGCTGATCGCGACGAAGAAGGAGCTCGATCTCCTGAAGGCGATGGTCGATCGCATCGCCGGCGAGGTGATGAAGGCGACGGGCGTCAAGCTCGAGTACCTCACCGGGACGATGATCGAGTTGCCGCGCGCCGCGCTGCGCGCCGGCGAGATCGCGGAGAGCGCCGAGTTCTTCAGCTTTGGCACCAACGATCTGACCCAGACCTGCTTCGGCCTCTCGCGCGACGATGCGGGCAGCTTCCTCGGGGATTACCTGAGGCAAGGGCTCATCGATCACGATCCTTTCGTCAGCATCGATCGCGAAGGCGTCGGCGAGTTGATGAAGATCGCGACCGAGCGCGGCCGCCGCACGCGCCCCAAGTTGAAGCTCGGCATCTGCGGCGAGCATGGCGGCGATCCCGCCTCGGTGCGTTTCTGCCAGGAGATCGGGCTCGATTACGTGTCGTGCTCGCCCTATCGCGTGCCGATCGCGCGGCTTGCCGCGGCGCAAGCCGCGCTCGACAAGGAGCACGTCGCAACCACGGCGTGAGCGGCGCGGGCGCGAAACCCCCTTGATCGAGGCCCGCTGTTGGTATCGAATACCTGTCGTTCGGGGATAAACAACAAAACGACAGGGGGGTCTCATGCCTTCGAAGATGATACGACTGGCGCTCGTCGTCGGCGGGCTCGCGATTGCGCTCGGCTCATGGACGCATAACGCCGCGGCGCAGCAGACGCAGGTCCAGCGCGGCCAATATCTCGTCACCATCATGGGCTGCACCGATTGCCACACGCCGGGGAGCTTCCTCGGCCATCCCGACATGACGCAGTTCCTCGGCGGTTCGGATGTCGGCTTTGCGATCCCAGGCCGCGGCGTCTTCGTCGGCCGTAATCTCACTCCCGACCCCGAGACGGGTCTCGGGAAATGGACGACGCAACAGGTCGTCACGGCCTTTACCACCGGCGTGCGGCCCGATGGACGTATCCTTGCGCAGATCATGCCCTATGAGGACTTCAAGTCTTTGACCAGGGCGGACGCCCTGGCGATCGCCGCCTATCTCAAAACGTTGAAGCCGGTGAAGCATGCCGTTCCGGGACCGTTCGGCCCGAGCGAAACGCCGACGACCTTCGTGATGACGGTCGTCCCGGGCGCGGTCTATGCCAGCATGCCAAAACCCCCAGGCCCGCCGGCCGGCGCCGGTGGTCCTCCGGACGCTGGTGGTCCCCCGCAGCAACATTGATCCGTCATCGCGAGCGAAGGGAAGCAATCCAGGACCGCATGGATTCCCTGGGTTGCTTTGTCGCGACGCTCCTCGCAGTGACGAGAGTGACTAAGTCTTCAGCCAGTCGGGCTTCTGCGGGCGAATGAACGCGGCGCCGGCCTTGAGGTCGGCGCCGTTGTTTTGCGCGGCTTCCACGGCATCGAGCCTCAGTAGCGCGAGGCCCCGGCCGTCGCGCGTCGAAAGCATTTCGCCAGCTTCGCTGCCGCCTTGCGTGATCTCCGTGCCAGGCGCTACATCGGCGCCTTCAATCACGACCGGCAGCAAACGCTTCTTCACCAGCGCGCGATATTTCATGCGCGCGGTGAGCTCTTGGCCCATATAGCAGCCTTTCTGCCAATCGATGCCGTTGAGCTCGTCGAAACCGGATTCCATGAGCAGCGCCTTCTCGGGCGTGAGATCGCGTGTACCGTCGGGCACGCCGAGCGCGAGGCGGTGGCGATCGTAGGTAGCGGCATCGCTCGCCGCAAAGCCGGCGTGTCGGGTCGCATCAATGTTCTCTCGCGGCAAGAGGAAGCGCGCACCCAACGCTTCGAGCCGCGGATCGAGATAGGCGACGCCGCCGGCGAATTCCTTTGCCGCACCGTTGTCGCCGCGCAGGCCGAGCGCTTGCGGCGTGCCGTCGCCCCAAGCCGCCGCGACCGCAAAACGCGCGCTTGCATCGCTCAAGCTGATCTTGGCGCGCAGCTTATAGATCGAGAGCCGGCGCTGCAGGTCGGCGAGACGCGATGCTTCGGCGTCGAGATAGAGCGCCTCGCCCTGTGCGATGATGAAGAAATCAAAGAGATAACGGCCCTGCGCCGTGAGCAGCGCGGCATAGATTGCGCGGTGGGGCGATACCTTGGTCACGTCGTTCGAGACGAGGCCTTGCAAGAAGGAGGCGCGATCCTCGCCGTTGATCTCGATCACGCCGCGTGCCGGCAATGCCGCATAGGCTCGTGCTTCGCTCACATCCCCTCCGACCGGCTAGACGTAAGGAGTGCGTCGGCACTTGGCAAGCGCTCAGGCCGGCGCGTTCTGGCGGACGTTGTCGCAGATCTTGTTGAGCAGGCGGCGGAGCTCTTTCTCCTCGCGCGCGGAGAAGTTCTCCAGCAGGACGGGCCGCACCGCCCTGCGGATCTCGGGCAGCAGGCGCTGCATCAGCCGGCGACCTTTCGGCGTCAGGGTGACGAGAATCTGGCGGCGGTCCTTGTCGCTCTTCGCGATCGTGACCCAGCCGGCGCGGCGCATGGTCTGCAGCGCGCTCACCGTGTTGGGTTGCATGACGCCGACACGCTCGGTGAGCTGCCGCTGCGTGATCGCATCGTGCTCCCACAGCACGCGCAGGTAATACCAAGCGCTCCACGGCACGCCGTGCTTGGCGAGTTGTGCCTTGAAGCTGGCGCGCAGCCCGAACAGCGCGATCCGCATGAGAAGGCCGATGCTTTCGGAAGCCGGATAGTCTTGCTTTGTCGCCTTTACAGCGGGCGCGTTCTGCTTACGCCGAGATTCGGTCACGTCCGATCGTTTCCCTGTTTCTTCTTCATCGTGTCGCGATGAAACTTATACGACATGGGCGCACGGCGCTCCGCCGGCACAACGCATGATAGCTCATTTTCAGCCGGCCGGCTTGATCACACATGAGGCGACGGTTACGCGCGCTGGCAAGCGGCGAGCGCCATTTATATAAAATTTTATATATGATAGTCTCGGCGTTAGCCGGGCAGCCAACAGGACCTTTGTGGCGGTGCTGCCGGCGGGAGCGAAACGAAGACGAAGAGGTTCGCCATGCTGAGCGCGGAGGAAAATAAGCGTTTCACGCAGGTCGGTCGCGGCACGCCGATGGGCGAGTTGCTGCGCCGCTACTGGCATCCGGTCGGCTGCGCCGAGACCGTCACGAAGAAGCCGCAGCGCGTCAAGGTGCTCGGCGAAGAGCTCGTGCTCTATCGCGGCGAGAGCGGCAAGCCTGTGCTGATGCAAGCACGCTGCGCACATCGCAGCCTCGCACTCGATTTCGGCCGCGTCGAGGGCGATTGCCTGCGCTGTCCTTATCATGGCTGGCTCTATGACGCACAGGGCCAATGCCTCGAGCAGCCGGCCGAGCCCGAGGGCAGCGGTTTCAAGGACAAGGTCAAACTCGCTGCCTATCCGGCGCAAGAGCTGAGCGGCTTGGTCTTCGGTTATCTCGGGCCGGCGCCTGCTCCCTTGCTACCGCTTTACGACGTGTTGTTGATGGAAGATGGCGTCAAAGAAGTGCAGATCCAGAATGTGCACGCCAATTTCTTCAACCACGTCGAGAACATCGTCGATATCAGCCATCTCGCCTGGCTGCACGGCTATACCTTCCCGGCCTATGGCGGACGCAAGGTGACCTATCATTGGGAGCGCATGCCGTACGGTGCGAACAATGTGATGCTGGTCGACGGCATCGCAGACACGCACATCTCCTGCTACGGCTTTCCGACGATCAACCGCTTCGCGCTGCCGCCGGTCGATAAGAACGGCGAGCTGGTGCGCTCGATGATCTTCCGGGTCCCGGTGGACGATGCGTCCACGCAGTTGTACTTCGTCCGCTTCTATCCGAGCAAAAAGCGCGTCCTCA
>DASXCX010000052.1:0-19174 GCA_036490955.1 Allostellaceae bacterium
CATAGGCGAGCTCGCCCTGCGCTGGAATTGCCGCCTGAATATTCGCCACCGTGTCGCGGCGAAGCTGTAACTGATCGCTCATGAGAATCCTCCGAGATCGATGACCGCCACGACCGGATCGCCGGCAAAACCGCCGCAAGAGACCGACACCACGGACGCATCCTTGAAATTGCCGAGATCGTGATAGGTCGCGCCGGCCCAGGCCGGCGCCGCGTCCACCGCGGAAATCACCGGCAAGGCATTGGTGACGACGAGATCGAGCGTCGTAATCGCCGGCGAGAGCTGATCGGCGATATCCCGCGCGCGGATCCCGAAGGTCCAGCTCCCGGGCGGCACTTCGGCGTTCGTCATTTCGGTGCCGGCCGCCGCCTCGGTGAGCAGGCTGAACAGCGACCAGTCGCTGGTGCCTTGCGGCGCATAACCGATGTCATAACCCTTGAGCGCGGCATCGCTCGCCGCGTCCCAGGCGAAAGCCACCACGGCGCCCGATTGCTGCGCGGCAAAGCCCGTCACATTGGGTGGGCGCGGCGGTCCGGCGATGACATGCGCATAGGCGGTCACGTCCGCGAGTTGCTGCGCGCCGCCGCTCCACAGATTGAAGGAGACGAGCTTCAGATAGATCGTCGTGCCGATCTGGCTCTTGTCGTAGCTCAGCTTGACGACCGCATCGTCGAGCCGCGCGAAAGCCGTGCCACCCAAATGGCTCGCAACCGGCGTGCCGTAAAGCCCGCGCCGCAGATAGGTGCCGAGCGTATAGGCATTGGCACCTGTGAGGCTCGCGCTCTCATAGCTGACGAGCTCGTAACCGCTCGGCATGCTCGCGGCATAGCAAAGCGTGTGGCCAAGATCGGCGTCGCTTTGCGTGCCGGAGAACAGCGTGCCGCGCGACGCGGAGAGATCGACAGCGAGCGTATCGGTCATATCCGGATCGCCGCCGGCCGCGAAGCTCGCGGTCAGTACACCCATCCGCGCCGGCCCGTTGGTGCGCGCCGCGAGCTTATAGGTCGCCCCGTCGCTGGAGACGTAGATATCGGCACCGCCCCAAAGCGGTCCGCCCGCCGTCGCCAGCCAGGTCTCGAGCGCGCTCGTCGCGATCTGCACCGGCGGCTCGAATACGATCGGCGTCAGCGCATCGCCGGGATCGGCGTTATAATCGGCCGAATACCCTGTTCCGCTGGCGAAAGAATAGGTCGCGGCCGAGCCGGTGCCGGCGAGATAATCCTCCGCAGCGAACAGCAATGTGCCGTCGTCGTTCTCGGTGATCTCGGTGATGCGCACCCATTGCCGCGCGAGGCCCAGCCGCGCATCGGTCAAGGTCACGATGTCCATCGGGTCGAGCAAGATGTAACGCTGGTCGAGGGTGAACTGATAGGTGTTCCGCACCGCCTGGCGCTGCAGCCGCAACTGGACCGCCTGGCGTGCCGCCCCTCGATCGGCGAAGAGATGCGCTGATTGCGGCGACTCGGTGCGCAGCCCGTAAAGGTCGATCGCCGCCTGATCCGATGCTTCGACGACGCTGGTATTGTATTGATTGCCGCGATCGAGGAATTCGAGCCGGATGTCGTTGAGCGCATCTGCGGGACGCAGCCGCGTCACCAACACCGGATCGTTGCTCGACGCGGCCGAGCCGGTCGCACCGTTGTCGAGAAAATCATCGTCGCCGAGATCGTAAAGCGGGGCCGCCGGCGGCGTGTAGCTATAGCCATTCGCCGAAAGCGCCTCGTCGCCATAGGGCACGAGGCTCAGCACACCGCTCGACCAGACGAAAGCACTGTTGGTGAAGCTTGCGATATCGTCGAGCATCTGCGACGCCTGCGCCTGCTCGGTATAGCTGGGCGATATCCATAAGCCCGCGGCGAGCGCGTAGCCCTGATAGGTCGCGAGGCTGCCGAGCCGTGCCGACGGAAAGCCGGCACCGCAAAACGGATTGGTCAGCAGATCGGCCACCACTTGGCTCGGATCGGCATCGGGCATGCCGGGCGCGGAGGCCGCGAGAAATCCCGCGACCTCCATATTGTGATTGGGCAGTTGCGCATTGCCGTCGAGTTGATAAGCCGCGCCCACGACGTGGGCCGTACCGCTATAGCCGAGCGCCTGATCGGGATGGACCGAGCTCAGATAGCTCCACGGCGCCTGCCCATATGCGCCGATAAGAACGCCGAGACCGAGCGCGGCGAGCGATGTCTCGATCTTGTTCGACCAAACCGTGCCGATGCCGCTGATCGGCCCTTCGCAAAGGCCGAGCGCGACCGAAGCCGTATAGGTGAAAGTCGTGGTGCTGCCACCGCCGCCTTTGCCGCCGCCGCCGACAACACCGCCCTTGCCGCCACCGCCGCTGCCGCCCGAATTGTGCGGCGTCGCGACGAAATCGCCATACCAAATGAGATTGGGTGCGATCCGCGTCGTGCCATAGACGAGCGGAATGACCTTGCCATAGGCCGAGGTCTGGATCTTCAGCCCCGACAGCGCCGGTTGTTGCTGCGCCTGAGGCTTGCTGCTGCTGCCAAAGATCGACGCCATGTCACGCCATCCAGCGCTTGAGCCTAAAGAACTTCACCGGCCGCGGTTGCGCGCCACCGCGGGCGCCGATCTGCGACAGCCAGCGCGCGCGCGACACATCTTCGAGGATGCAGCCCCTGCCGGCATAAGCATGAATGACGAGCGGCCAGCCGATGACGATCGCGCCATGCGAGAAACAACGGCCGAAGCGCCACAGCGCGATGTCGGCGGGCAGCGGATCGCCCGAGACGCCACTCGCGTGCTCGAGCACGAAGCCCAGATAGCGCTCGGCGTCGCGATGTAGATGCCAATCCGGCGGATAAAACGGAATCGCGACCGGCGGCACTATTTGGGCACGCGCAAAGACCTCGGCCAGCAAGGTCGCGCAATCGACGCCCGCGCCTTTGACGCGGCCCATATGATGATAAGGCGTGCGCAGCCATTGGCGCGCCTCGGCCACCACCGCAGCGCGCTCGGCGTCAATGTCGATCATCGGCTTGCTTCCGGTGGAAATAAAAAAGCCGCCAGATGGCGGCTGTGGTTCTCATACCGCCGTGTCGGGCGTGGGGACGAAGGGATAGCCCTTGAAGCGCGCCGTGTTGGCGAATTTGGCGCAACCGTTCGGGCCCAGCGTCTTGTCGCAACCGGGATAGATCGTGAAAGCGTCGCCGGCGGCTGGCACGTTCGGGAACGGTGCGAGCAAGGCGATGCTGCCGGGCGAGCCCGCGACCCAGTTTTTGACCGAGCGCACGAGTCCCGTATTGAGGCCGCTGTTGAACGCGATCTTGCCTTGATCGAAATAGCTCGTTGGCTGGACGAGGCTGGCCGCGATGACACCGGCGCTCGATCCCGCGGCGGCGCTGCCGCTCACCGCGAAGCTCGGCAGATCGACGCCGCAGCTCGCATCGCCGAGGCTATTGACGCAGCCCGGCTGCCAGAGATTGCGCGGCAGTTGCAGATTGAGCAGCTCCAAATGGCTGTTGATCGTGAAGGTCGCGACCGCGCGCCCGAGATCGATTTCGGCGACGCGGCCGGCGAACATGATCACCGTCCCGACCGACGTATCGCCATAGGTCGCCATGAAGGCACGCTCCAATTGCAGCTCGGCGCCGTCGAACGCGCCCCGCACGCAAGCGGCGAGGAAAGGCAGCCCGTTCACCATGTCCGTCGCCTGCGGCAACACGTCGAAGACCAGCGTGTCGACCTCGACGCCGATCTTCCAATGGCATTTCGCCTTGTTGTCCTTGCGATCGATGCGCGGGCCCTGCGCCGTGAAGAGGTTTCCGCCGACGGCGACGTCGCGATCACCGCTGCAGTAGCGCAGCGCGGCGCCGCCGATCAGCGTGAAGGTATAGAGATCGGCGGCGAAGAACTGCCGGCTCGCGAGTAGATCCTGCAGCGCGGTCGAAGCGGGTTTCATTTGAGACTCACGAACGTGACCTTCTTCGCCTCGTACAGCGCCGCCATGAATTTCTCGAAATCCATCTCGTCGGCGGCGAAGCGACAGGGGAAATAAAAACTGAAATCGGCGGTGATGGCGACGCCGCCCCCCGGCGCGGTGGTGAAAACCAGCGTGCCCGGCGCGCTGCTGCTCCAGCCGTTCACGGTGTAGCTGCTCGGACTCTGCGCGACGCCGTTGAGATAGACGTGGCCGACAACATTCGGCGCGAGGATCGGTTCGGTGAAGCCGCCGAAGCCGCGCACCAAAGCAAAAGACCGTGTCGCGCTATCGCCGGTCGCGATCCCCTGCCCCGTGACGCTGTTGTCGTCGGCATCGGCGTAGAGGAAGGAATCGAACATGCCCTGGCGTAGATTGAAAAAGCCGGCGAGCTGCGCGAATTCGGCGTAACTCGCGCCCGATAGCGTGCCCTGGCGCAGGAAGTCGAAGCTCAGCGTCCATTGGTGGCGCGGAAAGGACCAATCCGCGATACGCGTCTCCTTGCCGCTGATCGCTTCCTGGCTGCGCGTCTTCCACATCTCGCGCCGCGTCACCGACCAGCCGAGGCCGGTTAAGGCCGGAAAGACCGAGGCACTCATTTCAACGCACTCCGCAGTGCGGAATTGCCGTTGCGCATTTCACGTGCCAGACCTTGCGCGATCGCGCCGGCGTTATTCATCAGAAATTGCGCGCCAGTCTGTGTGTCGATCGCCTGGATGGTGATCGCATAATTGCCGCCACCACCACCCGCCGCCGTGCCGCCGCCGGTGAAGAAATCGCGCATTGGCTGCGCGATATGCGCCGGCAGGATCGTCTCCTGCTTGTGAATGAAGGCCATCGTGTCGGACGGTACGTTCCAGAGCCCGCCCGCACTCGAAGGCAGCTTGCCGCCGAAAGCGAGAACGGCGGCAAAAGCGGCAGCCGCCGCGGCCGGTGCGAGGATCCAGCCGACATACGGAATTTGGCTGACGCTCGAATAGGTATTCGCCGCCGCCGTCGCGGCCGAGGTGCTAATCGATTTCAGCGCGCTCATCAGCATGTCCGCGAGACCAGCCGATTGGCCGGTGCTCTCCGCTGCTTGCCGCGCCACGACGCCCTCTTCCGTGCCGCCAGTCTTTGTCAGCTCGCTGACGAGCCATTTCTCGACACCTTGCTCCGTCGCTTTGAGAAAATCGCTCAGCGCGGTCTGGGTCAGCTTTTGCACGGCTTTCTGCCAGGTCGTCGTGCCCATGATCATGCCGGTGATCGAGGAGTTGATCGTACCCTGCAGGTTCGAGAAAGATTTCGCCCAATCCTGATTGGTACTCTGGCCGGTCTGGCCAGCGTTACGGTTTTGCTTGCCGGCATTGTTGACGCTGTTGCCGGCTCCCTCTGCCGCTTGCTTGATCTGCGTGAAGCTCGCCTGCGCCGCGGCGGCGGCATTCGCCATCGCCTCCTCGAATTGCGAGGTGTCGGCGGTGATCTGAACCTGGATTTGATCGTCGGCCATCTAACCCTTCCCTCCGCGCAGCACGCCGTCGGGCGCGAGCGCCGCCAGCGCCGCGAAATCTTCTTGGCTCGCACGCTTTTCATGAATCCCGAGCGCCGCCGCGAGCAGCAGATGCGGCGGCGGATGCGCGCGCCAGTAATCGAGCAATTCCTTCACCTGCGGCAGCGTCATCGCGTCGATCTGCGGCCAGGTGTAGCCGCAGCCCGTGGCTAGGAGGCCGTAAAGCTCGCCCCAGCCGACGCTGTCTCTTCCCCCGATGCGGCGCCCTCCTCGCTCACCAGACCTGACAGCCGCGCAATTGCATCGACCGCGGCGATCAGTTCGGCCGGCCGCATCTCAATCCCGAGCAGCCCGTCGCGTGTCATCGCGATATGATCGCGCTCGAGCGCCGCGGCGAGGATGTCGATCGCGGCGTCAATCGCCTCTTCGTTCGCCAGCCCCGCGGCGCGCGCGAAGGCGGGCAGCACGCGGCGCAACTGCCCAAGCGTCAGTGGGCGCAACGCGAAGCGCCGCCCACCCAGAACGATGGTCGTCATTGGTGATTTTTCCTTTGCTTGCTTTTTTCGCGTCATGCCCGGGCTCGTCCCGGCCATCCACGTGCAGCAAAAGACGTGGATGCCCGGAACAAGTCCGGGCATGACAAATGGGGTTTAAGCGTCTCGCTCTTCTTCCTAAACTCGCGCGATGAACAGAGAACTCTTGCTCGTCGGCAGCGTGCCCTTCGACACGGTCGAAGAGGTGATGACGCAATTCGGCGGCCCGCTCGGCCGTTATCTGCCGGCAATGCCGGACGGCGAGGTCGGCGAGCGCCGCTCCTGGGTCAATCGCTTCTGCTATCTGCTGTTCAACGGCCATGGCGATCTCGAGACCTTGAAGCGGCCGAAGCCGGTCGACGGCGTCGAGCAGCTCTTGCCGCGTAGCCGCGAGGATTCCTGGCAGTTCCGCGTGCGGCCCGATGTCGAGCGCGTGCGTTTCGGCAATCCCGGTACACGGCTTGGCTATGCGCGCGACGCCGTCGCTTCGTACTTTGTCTTCAAGACTCTGCGCGAAAAAGGCCTGCTGCCAGCGGGCTTGCGTTTCCAGATCTCGATCCCGATGGTCAACAGCGTGGTGCGCGCGCTGTATTTTCCCGACCCCAAAGACGTCGAACGCATTCGCCCCGGCTTCGAGGAAGCGCTCGCCGCCGAGCTCGATGTGATCGTCAAGCACATCCCGGCGAAGGATCTCGCGGTCCAATGGGACATGGCCTGGGAAATCCAAGCTGTCTCGGGCGCCGCTTCGACGCCGCAAGAAGCAAAGATCGAAACACATACCGCGCCGGTCGCGCGGCTATCGAAGCACCTGCCCGACGGGGTCGCGCTCGGCTTCCATTTCTGCTTCGGCACGTTCGGCGGCTGGCCGGCTTTCGCGCCCGCGACGCTCGGGCCGACGATCGATTTGGCCAACGCCGCGATCGAGGCGGCCGGCCGCCGTGTCGATTGGGTTCATGTCCCGGTGCTCGATACGACGGAGGACAAATTCTACGCGCCGCTCGCGAAGCTTTCGGCCAAAGGCGGCGATGTCTATCTCGGCGCCATTCATTCGATGCCGACGCTCAGGGCGCGCATCGATGTCGCGCGCAAATACCTGCCGCGCTTCGGCCTCGCTGCTTATTGCGGCTTCGGCCGCACGCCGCCTTCGCTGCTGCCGCAAATCCTCGCCGATCACCTCGAAGCGATGAAGATCGCCGGCCTCGTCTGACGGCTGCGGAGATTAGATCGATTAATCTCCGCATTTCTTGCGGATATTGTGCTTGCCTTTGCGATAATGAGGGATCATATTCTCCGCACGTGACGCGGAGAATGACGACCTATATCCATCAACTTCCGGACTGGCCCAAATTTCGCTGGGAAAATCAGCAGTTTAGCCAACCGCTGACAGAAGCTCGTCATCGCCAAGGCCGCTTGCTTGGCCGCATGGAGGCCTTAGATCCCAAACTGCGGTCAGAAGCCTCTCTTGCCGCTCTGACGGCAGAGGTCGTGCGCTCAAGCGAGATCGAAGGCGAAAAACTGGACCAAACCCAAGTCCGCTCATCGATCGCGCGCCGTCTCAAAATCGACATCGGCAAAGGTGTTCACGTCGAACGTCATATCGAGGGAGTCGTCGAGATGATTCTCGATGCGACGACGCACTACGACCAAGCGCTCAGCAAGGACCGTTTATTCGGTTGGCATGCGGCACTTTTCCCGACGGGACGAAGCGGCATGCGTAAGATCACCGTCGGTGGCTGGCGTCCCCCGGCCTTCGATCCGATGCAGGTCGTTTCGCGCAAAGGCCCGATCGAGCGCGTACATTTCGAAGCGCCGGCCGGAAAACGGATCGAGCAAGAGATGCAAGCATTTCTCGATTGGTTCAACCGCGAAGACAAAACACTCGATCCCGTGCTGAAAGCCGGCATTGCGCATTTCTGGTTCGTCACCATTCATCCGTTCGAAGATGGCAATGGCCGCATCGGTCGAGCCATTGCCGACATGACCCTCGCCCGCTCGGAAAAGAGCGCGCAGCGATTCTACAGCATGTCGGCGCAAATCTGGCGCGAGCGCGACGACTATTACGATTACCTCGAGGAGACGCAGAAAGGCGATCTCGACATCACCCCACATCTCACTTGGTTCATCGGCTGCTTCGACCGCGCATTGGCAAATGCCGACACACTGCTCTCAGGCGCGCTCAAGAAAGCACGGTTTTGGGAACACCATTCCTCCACCGCCCTGAACGAGCGGCAACGAACAATGCTCACGCGATTGCTTGACGGCTTCGATGGCAAGCTGACGTCGTCAAAATGGGCGAGCATGACCAAATGCTCGCAAGACACCGCGGCGCGCGACATCGACGCGCTGATCAAACTCGGCATTCTCGTGAGAGACGCCGCCGGCGGCCGCAGTACGAGCTATTCGCTTGTCGAAGACCAATAGTTTGGTGCGTCATCGCGGACGACCTGGCCAATCGCTCTCCGCAATTGACCCCTTCGGGTTCACGCGCGAAGAGCGCGCAAACGGGTCTTCAGCGAAGCAATCCAGAAGCACACGTGAATTCCTGGATGCTTCGTCGTTGCGAGCGCCCCCCTCCCGATGATGGGCGTAGCTTTAGCCGGCTATTTCAGATACTGATCCGTGAACAGGCCGTCATAGGATTTGACCTGGTCCTCGGGCTTTAGGAGCTTGGCCTCGACATTCATCCGGTCGCCGGTCTCGAGAATCTTCTGCGTGACCCGGAGATCGGTCGCATGCGCCGCCGCGACGGTCTTCCACGCCGCTTTCAGCACGTTCTGATCCATCGTCTTGAAGCGCTTGGCTAAAATATCGAGCGCCTTGTCCGGTTCGTCGTGGATCATCTTGTTGGCATCGGCAAGCGCATGCACCATGCGCCGGCATTTCTCCGCATTGTCCTTACAGGTTTGCGGCCGGGTCATGATGATGCCGTAGGGGAACGGGATCATGTCGGGCGCGATGCCTTCCGGCGCGCTGGCGAACATCTTGGCCATGCCGTTCAGCACCGGCTCGGTCGTATAAGGCAACGAGGTTGCGAAACCGTCGACCGCCTTGGTCTGCAGCGCACCCATCATCGCCGGCGGATCCATCGGCGCGATGCGCACGTCGTTCTCGGGATCGAGCCCGCCGCGCGCGGCGACGAAGCGCTCCCAGGCATGGATGATGCTGCCCACGCCCTGGATCGCGATCGTCTTGCCTTTCAGCAGCGCGCCGCGCTCTTTCAACGACATCCCGTCGGTCACGTGCAGCGCATCATAGACATCGGTGCGCAACACCATCTCGACCAGTGGCTTGTCGATGAGATTGGCGACCGCGACCAGCGGCTGGCCCTTCGCGTTGGCGCGCAGGAAGACCGGGCCGGTACTGTCGGTGAAATCGGCGCTGCCCGCGATGACCGCGTTCACCGCCTCGACACCGACCAGCATGCGATGCGAGACGTTGAGGCCTTCCTTTTTATAGAGACCCGCATCCTCGGCAAGGAAAGGCGCGCTGAAAGTCAGCGTCGGCGACGGCAGCGCGAAGATGACGTCGATCGGCTTGTCGTCGGCGCGCGCCGCGAGCGGCGACAACGCCATCGCGACGGCCAAGGCCGCGACTGAGACACGCTGTTTCCAGGAACCCATATAGCTAGCCCTCCCCGACGCAGTTGCGCGCCAGCATGAAGGAGCGCGTTGAGCACTTCAAGCGTGGGCACGCATCGTCAGGCCCATCGCGCCTTGCACGAATCGGCCTGGTCTGACCGTGAGTCAGGTCTGCCGGTTGAATTCGGCGTTGATCGCGCCAAGCCCGTGATCGACGCCCCAACGCGCGAAGGTAAAGCCGTATTGCTTCAGCGTATTGAAGAGGTCTTGCGTCCGCGGTCCTTCTCGATCCACCTCGATCATGATCGAGCGCAATGTCGGATCGGCCAGTGTCGCGCGGGCACCGGCGAGCACCTTGTCCTCGTTCCCGTCGATGTCGAGCTTCAGATAATGCGGTGTCACGAGGCCGAAGGTCGTGCGAAAAGCATCGACCGAAAAGCCGATCGCGGGCTGATGAAAAATCGTTTTATGCTCGGGGCGCAGGACGCTGGGCGCATCGCCGAAAGAATGGCCGAAGCTGCCCGCGCTCAAATCGTCCATATCGAGTGTCGCAAGGCCGATGCGATCGTCCAGGGCGAGACAATACGCGCGGATATTCGTCTCTCTGCCGTTCTCATAGACGTTGCGGCACAAGGCGAGATAATTCGACGGCGAGGGCTCAAAGGCATAGGTCATGACGTCGGGCCGCAGCCCGGCATAGAGCGCGTAGGAACCGACATTGGCGCCGATATCCCAATAGACGCAGGGCGTGCGAAAACCGTCGATCCAGGCCAGGGTCTCGGGCTCGCGCGAAAGGAAGTCGCGGGGATATTCGAGCGCGCGCGGCTCCGGCGAGACGAAGAGGATGCGTCCACGCGGCGTTTCCACCCAATGGCGCTGCACGAGCGCCTCGGCGACGCGCAGGCGGCTTGCCGCGCGGCGCCAAGGATGTTGCGCGAGGGTGACCGCATCGATGGCGCCCGCGAGCGCACGTCCCCAGCGCTTGCTCATGCAATCCGCTGCCGCTTTCGACCACCACGCATGCCATGCATCCTTCGAGTTGATCGCGTCAGAATGGAAGAATGGATGCTTCCCTTCAAGCTTACGACACCTCGGCGAACGACCATTGCAGCACGTTGCCGGCGGCATTGGCGAAGATGTCGAAATCGAGCTCGGGGATGACGAAATCCTCGAGCTTGGTGGCGAAGGCAAGCTTGGTCGAAACGCAATTGAAGAGCTTCACGTTACAGGGCTTGCCCTGGAAGCTCGTAAAGAGCTGGGCTTGGAAAGTGGGCGTCGTGCCCAAGAGCGGATTGGCGAGCGTCAGCTGCTGACCGGTGCCGGTGATCGTATAGGTATAGGAGATCAGAACCGCCTTATTCGCATCCGACGAATTGAACGTATAGACACCGGCGGCGACGCTGTATTGCCCGACGGCCGGGGCGCTTGCGACTTTGGTCAGCGGCAAGCCGGTCACGGTGTAAACGATGCCGTAGTCATCCTGCCAGGCAGCGGAATTCGCGACTGTGATCGTGAAGGCCGCCGAGCCGGGCACGGTGCCGGTCTCGCCGAAAGCGGTCGCGAGCTGCCCGCCCGTCAGCGCGCTGCCGAAGAAAAGATTGTTGAAGGCGAGGCCCGAAATCTGCGCCATCTTCGCCTTGCCGGTCGCTTTGCCTTGGCCGCGCGCGATCGCGACGGGGAACTGAAACTGGCCGTAAAGCTCCTTCGCGGTGAATTGCAGATCGAGCTGCACCTCTTGCACCAAGCCGAAATTGACCGGCGTCGCGTTGGCGACGTCGGTGCGCGTGCCGAGCAGCACGCCCGAGCCGAAAGCAAACATAACTGTCTCCGTTTGGGGGGAAAGCCGATGGCTGATAGCAGAGAGCCGACAGCCGTCAGCTCTCTGCCGTCACAAAAAAAGAAGTATTCTCAGCGCGAGAAGACGAGACCCGCGTCGCCTTCGTCGGCGTCGTACATGGCGCGCAGCGTCGCCTTGAATCCGTCCCGTGCGACGGTGATATTTTTCGACGGCACGTGAAGCTTCATGAACCCGAGACCGACGGCGTCGACGAAGTCTTCCGGCGCCACGCCGGCGACGTTCTTCAAATGATGCGGCAGGAATTCGACGAAGAGCGCGTTTGCGCCGGCGAGGATGCGCGGCATGCCCTTGAGCGCCACATATTCCGAGCCTTCGCAATCCATGAAAATCAGCTTGAACGGGACGCCCTCTATCGCGCGATCGAGCGGCCGCGCCGGCAGGCGCAGGATCTCCGGACGGTCGCGAAAATAGATCGGCGCGCGGATCTTCGGCATGCGCTTCGAGCCGCCGCTATTGCTACGGTTGGCGACGAATTCGATCTCCTCGTCGCGATCGCTGGCCGCAAAGTTGAGCGCCGTGACGTTGCGTGCGTGGTTGAGGGCGATGTTGTGGTTCAACAGCCCGAAGCTGACCGGGTTTGGCTCCACCGCCCAGAGAGCTCGGCAGTGTCGCGCCAACGGGATCGCGATCGTGCCGATATGGGCGCCGACGACCAGGACGTTTGCCTCTCCGTCGAGAAAAGCCGCGGCGCGCGCGATCTCTTCCTCGCCATGGGTGCGATCCCCGCCGGAGCGCGGCCGAACGACATCGTCCTCGACGTCGACGGCAAAAAGCCCGCTGCCGGTACGCATCAGCGCGCCGACAATATGATCGCCCAACATGGTTCGGCGATGCCGCCCTTGATAGGCGCGCTGCTTCGCGCGGAGCGCCCGGCGCAGCCGCTTTATTGACCCGCGCAGTTTCATAATTCTTCTAATTCGTTCTCGGCGAACAAGATGCGAGAAACCCCGCGACGCCGCAACCACGCGGCTCATTCGAAGCGCACGGGAAACAAAAATACGACCGCTTTGCTTGAGCGAAGCGTTATAGTGACACCCTCTATGGGGGTAGAGTTACATGGGTTTTTTCTGGGGGCGAGCAGTTTCCTTTGGCTTGATGGCCATGACGATCACCGGCTGCGTCAGCACGGGTCAGATGGCATCGCAGGAGCGACTAAAATCGGTCCACAACGTGGCCGTGGTCGCACTGTTGGGAGATAACATCGAGTTTCAGTCACAGAGTCTGCTTGCCGGTTTTGTTGGCATCGGGGCGACGGTTGAAGAGAAAAAGGTCGATTTGGGTCTGACGAAAGTGGTGGCGGATGACGTTGCCCATCTCCTCTCCCGCCACGTCAACGTGGTCGCGGTCGATACGCCCGAAAACGCCCATCCCAACACGCCAGGTCCTTCCGCCCCGACGCTCGAGGGCCTGCGTGCCCTCGGCATCGAACCGTCCGAACAAGTCGACACTTACGTCATCGTCAGCCCAACGACGTTCAAGGTTGTCGGCCCGGGGCTTTTACTGCCCAACACCTTCGCCTTTACCGGCCTTGTCGTGATCGGCGGGAGCGGCAATCCCTCGCTCTTGGCAACCTATACCGCGAGCCTGATGGACGCGCGCACGGGCGAGATCTTCGCGAACGGCAACCCGCAAATGCATAAGCGCGCCATGGGCAAATCGCTCCCGATGGTCGGGTGCGACGGCACGCTGTTGTCGGACACGCCCGCGGCCACGACGGACGCCCAGCGCCAGACGCTGACGCAAGAGTTCACGATCCTCTTGAAAGCGAGTCTCCCCTGGGCGCTCGCGAATGCCGGCATGCTGAGCGAAGCCCAAGCGAACGAGGATGAAGCGGCCGCCGGGGAGTTCACGGCGTGTCACAGAATGTTGGCAAGCGTGACGAACGGTCCGTCCGCTATCCGCTGACCAGAATCTCGATCGGCACGATGGCGACCGCCTGGCCGCCGAGCACGCCTTCATCGGTCTGGATGCGGCCGGCGATCCAGCAATGCGAGACGAGCCCGCCCAAGCTCTGCACATGGCTGACCGGATCGGGCGCCAGCGCCGCCTCGACCGCATCGAGCAGCGGGTTGAGCACCGTCGCCGGCGGGGTGAGCTCGTCAGGGGCTTGGGCGTAGAGATAGAGATCGACCGCGGCGCGCCATTTGGCCGGCAGCGGCCGCCGTTCCTCGGCAGTCTCGCTCTTCTGGATCATGAACAGCGCCGGCTGCTCGGCCGCACCGACATCGCTCCAATGGCGGAGACGCCGGCTGACGGTGACGAAGCTCGCTGCGCCCGCGACAAGCGCGAAAAGCGCGGCATAGATTGGCTCGCGTGTCATGATTGCATCGCCTCGACAACCGCGTCGTCAACCGTCGCAAACGCGTCGGGCGCAAGATCGGCAAGCGCGGTGCGCAGGAAAGAATGCGGCGGGAGCACGGAGGCCGGGTGCATTACATGCTTGGCGAAGACCTGGCTCCCGCCGACAACGAAGGCGAGCGCCTTCGCGTTCTTGACCGCGATCAGATGCGCGGGGATCGACGCGCCGAATTCGAGCGCGCCGGCATAAGGCACGGCGCCGTTATCGACGCCGACCGTCGCCGATCGCGCATCGCTTGCCTCGGTGAGGGCGTCGCGCAGCTTGCCGCTGGCGTCCTTCACGACGTCGCCGGCGAGATTGCCCAACACACGTTGGTAGAGCGCGTCGGCGATGCCGCTGAAGGCGTTGCCGAGCGATGCGCCGAGCGCCGCTGGCCGGCTTCGGAACCACGCGATCAGCGCATCGGCGCCCGCAACGTTGACGAAGATCGTCATGCCGGCACCACGTTGCGGTATTGATCGAGGATCGTCGCGACATCGGCCGGCATGTCTTTTTGCTGGAAAGACACGGTCTCGCCGCCGACGTTCTTCGATGCCTGGCCGATCCGATCGCGCTCCTTGTAGCGCAGCGCGACAAGTGCGATGCAGGCCTGCTCGATTTCGGGGGGCGTCGACGCGTAGCCGGCGGTGTATTGCACCGTCACATTCTGCGCGGCGCGCGTAAAGGAATGCCCGATGAGAAAGACGCTGCTGTCGTCGAAGAGATAGCCGTCGCCCATCGGCGCGGGCGAAGACGCCGCGATCGCGACGCCGTCGACCGTCACCGATGCCACCGCCGTCACCGGCCGGTTGCGCAGGAAGAGCCGCGTGCCGCCGGCGCCGCTGCGCGTCTCGGTGTAGCTCGCCGCGGCGATCGTGCGGTTAAGCCAGCTCTGAATGAATTGACTCGCCGCGGTGACGAGCCGCGACAAGAGCGCATCGTCCGCCGTCGTCACGAGCGGCGGCGAGAGATACGCCTTCACGTTGGCGAGCGTGGTGAGATCGCCGGTGGTCATGATGGCACTCCACATTTTTCAAAAAAGAGTTCGTCATGCCCGGACTTGTTCCGGGCATCCACGTCTTGAGAGGGAAGTCGTGGATGGCCGGGACAAGCCCGGCCATAACGAGATAAGGAAAACCAAAAGCTACGTAAGCGTCAGCCGTTCCCGATATTGGTGATCGCGCCGAAGGCGAAAGGCGCGAAATTCTGCAGCACCTGATCGGCGTAAACGCCGTATTCGTAGCGCCGCGCACGAAGCGGCCATTCGATCTGGTAGTACTCGCTGCGGGTGCGGATCTGCACCGTGTTCGGCACGTTGGAAAGCGGATAAGGCAAGGTCTTGGAGAAGAACAGCACCGTGCCGGCCGGCATGTTCGGATGCAGCTTGATCGGAATCTCGACAGCGCCGTTCATGCTGAACTTGTTGAGATAGCTGCGCACCATCATGCCGCCGAGGACGGCGCCCTGATCCGCCGAGAAGACGAAGCGCGTCGCGGTATTGACGCCACCTTGCAAGATCTTCTTGTGGATGTTGAGCATCTCTTGCGAGGAGACATAGATCGCGGTTGGCGATAGGCGGAAATTATCCCAGAAGGCCTTGAGCGCCGCATCGAACTCGAGAATGCCGCCTTCGGTGTCGGCGGTGAGCGGCGTGCCGGTGCCCGCGGTGCCGGTCGGCTGCGCCGCGAAATAGGCGTTGAGGCTTGGATTGAAGGATTGCGTCAGCAGCCCGTCGAAGACCAACGCGTTCTGGCTGTTGTCGGCCGCCGGCAGCGAGGCAGCGGTCTGCGTGCCGGCCGCGGCCGCGGTGATCGCGACGCTGTTGATCGTGGTGATCGCGCCGAGGAGTTCCGAACCCGCCGCGCCCCAGAACCAGGCATAGGCGATGGCGCCGCGCGTCTGCGCAACGTTTGCCGCGACCGAACCGGTCGGGCCCGTCACCGCAACCGTGGCGTTGGTCGATTTGCGTGCCGAGCCGCCGCCGAAACTGTCGTTCGAGCCGTCGGCATTGGTGCGGTTGACCTGCGCCGGGATACCACCGGCGACGGTCGCGTTGAGGAAACCATCGAGCGTCAGCGCGACGCAGATGACGCTGAGCGTTTGCGTTGCGAGCGTGCCGCCCGTGGTCGACGCCACGAGCGCCGGCGTCGGCGTGGTGCCGAGCGCGAGGCCCGAATTGCCGCCGAGGATGATCTGCTCTTCCTGCAGCATCAGCGATTCGAGCAAGGCCTGCGCCGCGACCGCGCGTAGATCGTCGAAGCCCTGGCCGGCATAGACCGCCTCGAAATCGACATTCGCCTCGAGGCCGATGCCCTTATAGACGGCGACGTAATCCTGCGTCGTCACGGCGATGACGCCGCCGCGATTGCCCGCCGAGATGCCGGCGCGCACGGATGAGGTATTGATGCCGGTAACGGCGCGCCAATTCGCCTGGATGCCGCCCTTGCCAGAAACGCGCGGGATGTCGTTGCGGAGCGGCGTCAGCACCGGGAAGAGCAGCTTCGCGCCCGGCTCGAGATCGTAGAAATTGAGGCCCGAGATCGCCGAGCCCGGCTGCTGGAAGGTGCTCTTCGCCAAAAGCTGCGCGAAAAGCGGATCGCTGACAGGCGATCTCTGCGCCTGCTTGAACGCGTCGAGAGTCTGCTGCGTGGTGTTGGTCATGAGGTCTCCTGATGGGATTGGAAATTCGAGGTAAGCGTCTGAACACATCCCACCGTTCCCTCCCCATCGAGGGAGAGTTAGGGAGGGAAAGCGGGAGAGCTTCAGCCGAGGCTGAGGCGGATGGGGTTGCGATGCGATTTCTTGATCGCATCGAGCGGCGTCTTCGGCGCGTCGGCGGCGGCAGGCGCGCCATCGGCGGCTTTCTCCACCACATGCGCGGCGAGATATTTCGGCATCGCCGGCTCGTCGGCGATCTTCTGCAAGAGGCTCGCCTGCTCGTTGACCTGCTTGGTCAGGGCCTCGATGCGCGCGGAAAGCCGCGCAAGCTTCGCGAGCATGTCGCCACGTCCGCGCCGCGACACCGCTTCGAGCGTATCGTCGTCATCATCGCCGCCGACATCGCTGTCGTTGTCGCCATCTTCGGCAGCGCCGCTCGACATGTCATGGCCCTGACAGCGCGCGCCAAGCTCGACCGATGTGTCGTGCATCGCCTGGATGCGCTCGAGGTCCGCCTTGGAATTGCGCGCGCCCAATTTCTCAAAAGACGGTTTATCGAGCGCAGCCGCTTTCGCGATCCGATCCGCGATATCTTCCGCGCCCGCCGCCTTATAAGCGGCGATCAGCGCCTCGGGATTGGCGGGCCGGTCGACCAGGCTGATCTCGGTGAGATCGACGCCGGTGATGATCGATTTGTTGAGCGCGTCGCGCTGGGTGACGCGGCCGCCGATCGAGAGCCCCTTGTAGACGCCCTCCCTCACCTTCTCCCAGGCGGCATCGTCGACCACCTTGGCTTCGAGCAACAAGCCCTTGTCGTCAAGGCCGGCGCTCTTCACCACGCCGACCGCCGAAAGCTGATGCATCTCGCGAATGTTGGCGTATTCCATATAACCCGGCAGCGCCGCCTCGATCGCGGCGCGGGTCACGATCTCGCCCTGGCTATCGCGCGCCTCGGTCGAGGCATAGCCATAAACCAGGCGCAGCTCGCGATCGATTTTCTCGAGCGGCAAAAAGACTTCCATGAAGTGTCCTTTCCAAGTTGCTCGCACGACGGCGTGGCCTCGGCTCGCCCGTGCTTCGCGGTTTCAGTTTCGTTTGACGGCGGAAATAAAAAGGCGCCCTACAGGCGCCGTCGAAGACAGAAACAAAAATACCGCTCAACGATTTTCCGTGAGCGGCGCTAGATCAAGGGCGGCGGAGTGAGTAGGTTACGCGCATGCTCGACAATCCTCATCGTGGCAGCCGTTGGCTTGCCTTGTTCATCCTTTGCCTCGGCGATCTCATGATCGTGCTCGATACGACGATCGTGAACGTCGCTCTGCCGTCGATTCGCGCCGATCTCGCTTTCAGCGAAGCCTCGCTCGCCTGGGTCGTGAACGCCTATCTCCTCACCTTCGGCGGTTTCCTTCTGCTCGGCGGCCGCTTGGGCGATCTCTACGGCCACCGCCGACTGTTCGTCACCGGCATCGCGCTCTTCACCCTCGCCTCGCTACTCTGCGGCCTCGCCGACGGGCAGGGTTTGCTTGTCGCTGCACGCGCGCTGCAAGGTTTTGGCGGCGCCGTGGTCTCCGCAGTCGCGCTGTCGCTGATGATGACGCTCTTCACCGAGCCGGCGGAGCGCGCGAAGGCGATGGGCGTTTTCGGCTTCGTCGCGGCCGGCGGCGGCAGCGTCGGCGTGCTGCTCGGCGGCATCTTGACCGACCTCCTGAGCTGGCACTGGATCTTCCTCGTCAACGTGCCGATCGGCATCGTCGTCTGCGCGCTGTCGCTCGCCTACCTGCCGCCCGCGGAAAGCCGCGCCGCGTCGCGCCATCTCGATGTCGCCGGCGCGGTCACGGTTACCTTGGCGCTGATGCTCGCGGTCTATGCGATCGTCAACGGCAACCAAGCGGGCTGGGAATCGACGCAAACCCTCGGCCTGCTCGTGGCCGCCGGCGCGCTCGGCGCCGTTTTCCTCGCGCTCGAGACACGCGTACCCGCGCCGCTGATGCCGCTCCGCCTCTTCGCCTTGCGCAATCTCACGGTTTCCAACGTCATCGGCGTGCTCTGGGCGGCGGCGCTGTTCGCGTGGTTCTTTCTCTCCGCGCTCTATATGCAACTCGTGCTCGGCTACACGCCGTTCGAGGTCGGCCTCGCCTTTCTGCCTTCCAATCTCATCATGGGCGGTTTCTCGCTCGGCCTCTCGGCGAAGATCGTGCTGCGTTTCGGCATCAAGCGCCCGCTTGGCGCCGGGCTGCTCTTCGCCGCCGCCGGCCTCGCGCTCTTCGCGCGCGCGCCGGTCGAGGCGAATTTCTGGATCGATGTGCTGCCGAGCATGACCCTCCTCGGCATCGGCGGCGGCATCGCCTTCAACCCGGTGATGCTCGCGGCGATGAGCGATGTCAGCGCCGACGAATCAGGCCTCGCCTCGGGTCTCGTCAATACGGCCTTCATGATGGGCGGCGCGCTCGGCCTCGCCGTACTCGCGAGCCTTGCCGATGCGCGGCTCCAGCAGGTCGCGGCAGCCGGGGCCAATCACCGCGTCGCGCTGACCGCTGGCTATCACGCCGCCTTCCTCGTCGGCGCGATCATCGCCGCGATCGCCGCCGCGCTCAGCTACTGGCTGCTACGCGAACGCAGCGGCGTGATTGCGGAAGCGGCGGAATGATGCGCGCGGACGGTCGACTAACCTACGATTCGCGCCAGGTCGGCTGCAGCGATGCACTGGCGGCTACCATACGTATTATCTAGCTCGGCTTGAGTGTGCCGTCGTTGAGGATTCCTAAGGTACGGCGCGCGTGGGC
>DASXCX010000053.1:0-24321 GCA_036490955.1 Allostellaceae bacterium
CCGATCGTCAACCGACATCGAATTTTTATGTGCCGCAGCGGATGGTGCGTCCCCGGCTCGCTAGCAAAGCCGCAATGACTTTCCACATAAGCTCCGGGCGCGCTCGGGCAATCCGCGCCTTTTGTCCTCGAAGAGTTCATGAGCACCATCGCCACACAGCCTCGGGCTGACGCCGCCACAGCCGCTCAGCCGCGACGCGGCACCGCGCTGCGCCGCCTGATGCTCGGCGCGCTCGGGGTCGTCTATGGCGATATCGGTACTTCGCCGCTCTATAGCGTGAAGCAGTGCTTCAACGCGCTCGGCGGCGCGACACCCGCGGCGATCTACGGCGTGCTCTCGCTCATCACCTGGGCGCTGATGGTGGTGGTGACGCTGAAATATATCTGCGTGATCATGCGCGCCGACAATCGCGGCGAAGGCGGCATCCTCGCGCTGACCGCGCTGGCGTTGCGCAGCGCCGCCTCCGGCACGCGCATGCATTGGTGGATCCTCGCCGCCGGCTTGCTCGGCGCGGCGCTCTTCTACGGCGATGGCGTCATCACCCCGGCGATCTCGGTGCTTTCCGCCATCGAGGGCCTCGACGTCGCGACGCCACTTTTCGATTCCTACGTCATCCCGTTGACCCTCGCGATCCTCTTGTGGCTTTTCCTGGTGCAATATCGCGGTACGGCGCGAGTCGGCGGCATGTTCGGGCCGATCATGATCGTCTGGTTCTTGGTTATCGGCTTTCTTGGCGCAGCCGAGATCTGGCAGCGGCCGGACATCCTCCTCGCACTCAACCCCTATTACGGCGTGCGGCTGCTGGCGCTCGAGCCCGGGCGCGGCGCGGCACTTTTGGGCGCGGTGGTGCTGGCGGTGACCGGCGTCGAGGCGCTCTATGCCGATATGGGGCATTTCGGCAAGCGCTCGATCCGCTTCGTTTGGCTCGGCTTTGTCTTTCCGGCGCTGCTCTTGAATTACTTCGGCCAAGGCGCGCTGCTGCTGCACAATCCCGAGCTACGCGACAATCCTTTCTATCATCTCGTCCCCGATTGGGGGCTGCTGCCGATGGTGGTGCTCGCCTCGGCGGCGACGGTGATCGCCTCGCAAGCCGTGATCTCAGGTGCCTTCTCGATGACGCGCCAGGCGGTGCTCCTCGGCTATATGCCGCGTTTCGAGGTCCGGCACACCTCGGAGCACGAGATCGGCCAGATCTATGTACCGAAGATCAATCTCTTCCTGCTCGTCGCCGTTGCGGCGCTGGTCATCGGTTTCCGCACCTCGGACAACCTCGGCACTGCCTACGGCATCGCCGTCACCGGCACGATGGCGCTGACAACCTTACTGGCGCTGATCCATGCCATCGGTATCGCCGGCTGGAACCGCTTCGTCGCCGCGCTAGTCTTCGGTCTTTTCCTGTGCGTTGACCTCGCGTTCTTCGGCGCAAATCTTTTGAAGATCGAGGAAGGTGGCTGGTTCCCGCTCGCGGTCGCGTGCGTGATCTTCATCACCATGGTCACCTGGCTGCGCGGCCGCGAAACGCTCCTCGCGAAGCGCTGGGGCGAGGCGCTGCCACTCGAGACCTTCCTCGCGACCTTGAAACCCGACCGGCCGCTGCGCGTCCGCGGGACCGCCGTTTTTATGGTATCAAACGACCGCATCGTGCCGACCGCGCTCTTGCACAACATCAAACACAACAAAGTGCTGCATGAGCGCGTCGTGCTGATGAAAATCGAGACCGAGGACATTCCCCATGTCGCCGACGACCAGCGCATCGAGGTGAAGCATCTCGAGCACAATTTTCACACGGTGACGGTGCGCTACGGCTTCATGGACGAGCCCAACGTACCGCGCGCCATGGCGCAGCTTCGGCTGATGCAGTTCCGCTTCAATCTGCTCGAGACCTCGTTCTTCATCGGCCGCGAGAAGGTGGTCTGCGCCAGCGGCACGCGTGGCTTCTGGAGCTGGCGCAAGCGTCTCTTCATCTTCCTGCAGCGAACGATGCTGAGCGCAACGGAATATTTCCGCATCCCCGGCAACCGCGTCGTCGAGCTCGGCGGGCAGATCGAGATCTGAACCGGCCCGAGGATCCGCGAACGTCGAGATCGAGGTCACGACCTCCGCCGCACTCATGATAGACACTTCGTAATCGGGGAAATTGATGTCGAGCGCGGCGTGCATCATGTCGTACGAATGATCCGCGGTTGCGTCCTTGACGACTATGGCCTCGTAGCCGACCCGACGCTCGTGCAAATCGATTAGTCGCCTTTCGCGTGCTGCCGTTTGCCGTGAAGCATATGCACGCGAGCCTCGAACGCGCTCACCATATGGGTCGACGCCTCGTGGAACATGCCATTTGCAACATGGTCGAGCAGATGGCTCTTGAACTGAAAGTCGATGACAAAATCGACATGCGTTTTGTGCGCCATGGACCTGAAGGTCCAAGAATTGGTTAGATGCTCCAGCGGACCTTCGGTGGCCCGCACCAATATCTGTCGCGGTCGATCCAAAGTGACCTCGCTCGCGAAGCTTTCTTGGAACGGGCCGAAGCCGATGACCAGATCAGCGACAATCTGTCGGGCGTTCTCGTGTCGAATATGCGCCCCGCTGCACCAAGGCACAAAGGAGGGATAGTCCCTTACATCGGCCACAACCGAAAAGAGTTCTTCGGCACTATAAGGTAAGGTTATCTGTTCTTCGTGGCGCGGCACCTATCTCTCCTCGTCGACAAGATCCCTTGGAACAAACCAGACCGCTCGTCGCGGAGCCTTGATTTTGTCCGCTAGAGCTGTGCGCTCAGGCAAAAGCGCAAAAGCCCGCGTGTATTAAATCACGACGCCGCACATCCATTTCAATTGCACCATGGTGTCGGTCGAAACCGCGCTATAACGCGCTGCGGGAACCCTCCAGCAGCGGAAGCCCATCATGCGCACAATAAGCCTGCCCGATGGTGGCGCCATGCCGGTCCTGGGACTTGGCACGTGGATGATGGGCGAGCGTAAAGTTGCGGCTGCGGCGGAGCTCGCCGCATTGAAACTCGGCCTCGAGCTCGGCCTCAATCTCATCGACACCGCTGAGATGTATGGCAGCGGCGGCGCCGAGACGATCGTCGCCGAAGCAATTGCCGGCCGGCGCGACGAGGTCTTCCTCGTCAGCAAAGTCCTGCCGCAGAATGCGAGCCGCGCCGGAACGGTCAAAGCCTGCGAGGCGAGCCTCAAGCGCCTCGGCACCGACCGGCTCGACCTTTATCTCTTGCATTGGGCCGGCAGTCATCCGCTCGAGGGTACCATCGCGGCTTTCGAGCAGTTGAAGCGCGCCGGCAAGATCTTGCGCTGGGGCGTGAGTAATTTCGATCTTGCCGAGATGGAGCCGCTCGGCGGTACAGCGGTCGCGAGCAACCAAGTGCTCTACAACCTTTCGCGCCGCGGCATCGAATTCGATCTTCTGCCCTGGTGCCGCGCGCGCGGCATCCCGGTGATGGCTTATTCGCCGATCGAACAAGGCCGCATCCTCAACAATCTTGCGCTGGTGACGCTCGCGAAAGCGCGCGGCTGCTCGTCGGCGCAGCTCGCCCTCGCCTGGGTGCTGCGCCAAGAGGGCGTGGTGACGATCCCCAAAGCCTCCACTTTGGCGCATGTCCAGGAGAACCGCGCCGCGCTCGACATCAATCTAAGCGAAGCGGAATGTGCGGCACTCGACAAAGCCTTCCCGCCGCCCCGAAAGCCCAGCCCTTTGGCAATGCTTTAGCGGCATAGGCTTGCCCCAAAAACGGCTGAATTCAGCCCTTTACGAGACCCCTTTTCCTGTAGTTTAGTACCGAGTCGAAACGCATCGAAAAAATCTAAAGGGGAGAGGCCCGATGCTGCTTTCGCCATTACTGCGCCATTTGATACGCCGCGGAACGCTGCGCGTTATCGATTCCGACAACCAACTATACGTCTTTGCGGGACAAGAGCCGTGGAAGACCGTGACCATGCGATTCCACGATCGCGCGGTGGCGCGCGAGCTACTGCTGAACGGCCCACTGAAGCTCGGCGAAACCTTTATGGACGGGCGGCTCACCGTCGAGGATGCCAGCGTTTACGATCTGCTCGAACTCGTCGGCTGCAATATGGAACTCGGGCCGCCGCACCCGATCATGCGCATCGGCGACGTTTTCGGCCGCTGGCTGCGAATCTTCCGGCAATACAACCCGCTATGGAAATCGCGCCAGAACGTCGCTCATCATTACGACCTGTCGGACACGCTTTATAACCTCTTTCTTGATACCGACCGGCAATATTCCTGCGCTTATTTCAACGATCCGAGCGACCGCCTCGAGGAGGCCCAGGCCAACAAAAAGCGGCACCTCGCCTCGAAGCTGCGGCTGGGGTCGGGACATAAGGTCCTCGATATCGGCTGCGGCTGGGGCGGGCTCGCGCTCTATCTCGCGCAGGAAGCCGATGTCGAGGTCACCGGCATCACGCTCTCGATCGAGCAACTTCGCGTCGCCGAGCGCCGTGCCCAGGCGATGGGCGTTTCCGACCGGGTGAAATTCGAGCTCGTCGATTACCGCGAGCTGAGCGGGCGGCGCTTCGACCGCATCGTCTCCGTGGGCATGTTCGAGCATGTCGGCGTCGTCCACTACCCGGCCTTCTTCCAGACGGTCAAAGACCTGCTGAACGATGACGGCATCGCGCTCTTGCATTCGATCGGCCGGGCCGACGGACCGGGGCATACCAATCCCTGGATGCGTAAATACATCTTTCCCGGCGGCTATTCGCCGGCGATGTCGGAGGTCGTGCCGGTGATCGAGAAGACCGGCCTCTGGATCACCGATATCGAGGTGCTGCGTCTCCATTATGCGGAGACGCTGAGGAATTGGCGCGCGCGTTTCCTCGCCCATCGCGAGCGCATCAAGGCAATCTATGACGAGCGCTTCTGCCGCATGTGGGAATTCTATCTCGCCGGCTCGGAAGTGGCGTTCCGCTATCAGGGTCACATCAATTTCCAGATGCAGATCGCAAAGGGTGTGGATGCGGTCCCCTTGACGCGCGACTACATGTTCGATTGGGAACGCGCCCACGCGCCGAAAGCGAAGTCGAAAGTCCACGCGGCTTAGAGCGACCGCATTCTCGAAGCTTGTCACCCCCGGCCCTTCGACAAGCTCGGGAACGGGGGCCCAGAACACCGACTGGATTGCCGCTTACGCGGGAATGACGGCGATGAGGAGAGATTTGCTTCTCTCCAGTTCGCGCCGCGAGGACACGTCGCCCGTGCGACTCGCCCCCATGATCCACAGGGCGGGATACTTTTTCAGCGTTCCGCACACAGTCGCTTCTGCTACCATCGGCTGATCATGGAACCAGCCGCTGCTGCCTCGAACGTCACCCCGCTCCGCGAGGGTGAGCCGCAATATCGGCAGCCGCCCTCCAATATCGAAGCCGAGCAGGCGCTTTTGGCGGCGATCCTCGTCAACAACGCGGCTTTCCATCGCGTCTCCGAGTTCCTGCGCGCCGAGCATTTCGCGCTGGGCGTCCATGGCCGGATCTATTCCGCCATCACCAAGCTGATGGAGCGCGGCCAGCTCGCCAATCCGGTGACGCTGAAAAACCTTTTCGAGCAGGACGACGCGCTGCAGGAAGTCGGCGGCGCGCAGTATCTATCGCGCCTTGCCGCGTCGGTGGTGACGATCATCAACGCCGAGGACTACGGCCGCAGCATCCACGACCTTTTTCTTCGCCGCCAACTCATCACCATCGGCGAGGATGTGGTCAACGAAGCCTATCAGCACGATCTCGACCGGCTCGCGGTGAGACAGATCGAGCAGGCCGAGAAGAAGCTTTTCGATCTTGCCGAGACCGGTCAGGCCGAGGGCGGCTTCCGCCCTTTCATCAGCGCGCTTTCGAACGCGATCGTCGCCGCCGAGGCTGCCTTCAAGCGCAGCGGCAAGACCACGGGCGTCTCGACCGGCTTCCTCGATCTCGACAAGCTTTTGGGCGGTCTCCATCCGTCCGATTTGATCGTACTGGCCGGCCGACCGTCGATGGGCAAGACTGCGCTCGCGACGAATATCGGCTTTAATGCCGCGCGCGCCTATCGCCCGAGCAAGGATGCGACCGGCAAGACGATCGCCGAGGATGGCGCGGTTGTCGGCTTCTTCTCGCTCGAAATGTCCGCCGAGCAGCTTGCGACGCGTATTCTCTCGGAAGAGTCGGGCGTTTCCTCGAACAACATCCGCAAAGGCGAGGTCAGCCACGAGGATTTCGATCGCTTCGTACTGGCGAGCCAGCGCTTGGCCTCGGTGCCCTTCTTCGTCGATGACACGCCGGCCCTCAGCATCGCCGGACTTCGCACCCGCGCGCGCCGGCTGCTGCGCCAGCAAGGCCTTGGCTGCATCATCGTCGACTATCTGCAGCTCATCCGCGGCGACGAATACGGCACGGAAAACCGCGTCCAGGAAATCTCCGAAATCACACGCGGCCTGAAGGCTCTCGCAAAAGAGCTCAACGTCCCGGTGGTGGCGCTCTCTCAGCTCTCACGCGCCGTCGAGCAACGCGACGACAAGCGGCCGATGCTTTCGGACCTCCGTGAATCGGGATCGATCGAGCAGGATGCCGACGTCGTGATGTTCGTTTTTCGCGAGGAATATTACCTGTCGCGCGGCGAGCCGGCGCGGCGCCCGGAAGAGAGCGACGAGCGCTACAATCTGCGCTATGAGGATTGGAAGACGCGGCTCGAGCAAGTACACGGCACGGCCGAAGTGCTCATCGCCAAGCAACGCCACGGCCCGATCGGCAAGGTAACGCTGCGGTTCTCGCATGAGACCACGAAATTCGAGAACTTCGTCGGCAGCGACCGCCTCCCCGATGGCATCGACTGAGCCGCGGCCGCGCCGCGCGGGTGCCAAAGCCCCGCAGAGCGCCGGCGCGATTCTCGAAATCGATCTCGACGCCATCGCCGGCAACTACAAGAAGCTCGCCGAGCGCGTCGGTGCACATGTGCGTGTCGGCGCGGTGGTGAAAGCCGATGCCTATGGCCTCGGGATGGAGAAGGTCGCGCCGGTCCTGGCACGCGCCGGCGCCAAGACCTTCTTCGTCGCAACGCTCGAGGAAGGTCTGACGCTGCGCGAGGTCCTGCCGCGGGCGCAGATCGCGGTGTTGAACGGGCTGGTGATGGGCGCGCCGGCCGATTTCGCCAAAGCGGCGCTGGTTCCGGTGCTCAACGATCTTGGCCAGATCGCAGCCTGGCAGGGCTATGCCGCGCGGCGCGGCGGCGCTCCGGCCATGCTGCATCTCGATTCCGGCATGGCACGGCTTGGGCTGTCGCCGAAAGAGACGCAGCGGCTGAGCAACGAGCCGGATCGGCTCGCCGGCTTCTCGCTCGCCCTTATCCTCTCGCATCTCGCCTGCGCCAGCGAGGCGTCGCATCCGATGAACGACGCCCAGCTCGACGTCTTTCGCGCCGCGCTGAAACGCCTGCCGCGGGCGCAGGCCAGTCTCGCGGCGTCATCGGGCGTCTTCCTCGGCGGCGATTTCCTCTTCGACATGGTGCGCGTCGGCGCCGCGCTCTACGGCGTCAATCCGACTCCGGGCCGTCCCAACCCGATGCTGCAGACCGTGGGGCTCAAGGCAAAAATCCTGCAAATACGGGACGTTGACAGGGGGGAGAGCGTTGGATACGGTGCCGCGCATCGCATCGATAAGCCGACACGCATTGCCACCATCGCCATGGGATACGCCGACGGGTGGTTGCGTTCCTCCTCTCATCGCGGTAGCGCTCGCATCGCCGGCACGCCCGCACCCGTCGTCGGACAAATCTCCATGGATCTTCTCACTCTCGACGTGACCGGCCACGATCCCGCGACACTTATTCCCGGCAGCTACGTCGAGCTGCTCGACGAACGCTATGGCGTCGACGACGCGGCGCTTGCAGCGCAGACGATCGGCTACGAGATCCTGACCTCGCTCGGCAGCCGCTTTCATCGCGTCTATCGCGGCGGGGGACGTTAGCGATGCTCGATTTTCTCGCCTCGATCGGCCGCGTCTTCATCCACTTTCTCAATGCCAGCGGCCGTTTCGGCATCTTCACGTTGACCGCGCTCAGCCACTGCGTCCGGCCGCCGCTTTACTTCCGTCTCATCGGACGGCAAATGATCGATATCGGCTATTACTCGCTGCCGGTCGTCGGCTTGACCGCGGTCTTCACCGGCATGGTGCTGGCGCTGCAGACCAATACCGGCTTCTCGCGCTTCGGCGCTGCGAGCGCCACAGCGACCGTCGTTGTGCTCTCGGTCACACGCGAGCTCGGGCCTGTGATCGCGGCGCTGATGGTCGCTGGCCGCATCGGCGCTGCGATCGCCGCCGAGATCGGCACGATGCGCGTCACCGATCAGATCGACGCTCTCTCGACGCTCTCGACCAACCCGATGAAATATCTCGTCGTGCCGCGCATCCTCGCGGGGCTCGTCACCATGCCGCTGCTGGTGCTGGTCGCCGATGTCATCGGTGTCTTCGGCGGTTATGTCGTCGCGACCTATCGGCTCGGCTTCAACCCGGCAAGCTATCTGCACAACACGGCCGACAATCTGACTTCGAACGATGTCTGGTCGGGCCTCATTAAGGCGGCGGCCTTCGGCTTCATCGTCGCGCTCATGGGCTGCTATTACGGCTATCATTCGCGTGGTGGCGCGCAAGGCGTCGGCGCAGCGACGACCTACGCGGTGGTGTCGGCCTCGGTGATGATCCTGCTCTTCGACTATTTGCTGACCAGCGTGCTGTTTTGATGCGCTGGCGCGATGCCCTTTTGTCGTTCGTCGTTCCCGCGAAAGCGGGAATCCAGCGATACCGCGAATCTGCTGCTCTGGCTCCCCGCTTGCGCGAGGGTGACGGTGAGAGGCGAACGTGATGGCTGACACACCGAAGATCTCCGTCCGCGGCCTCAAAAAATCCTTCGGGCGGAAAGCCGTGCTCGACGGCATCGATCTTGATATCGGCCATCAAGAAAGCGTCGTCGTCATCGGCGGCTCCGGCACCGGCAAATCCGTTACCGTCAAATGCATCCTCGGCCTGCTCGATGCCGATGCCGGCTCGATCAAGATCGACGGACAGGAAGTCACCACACTATCGCGCGGCCATCGCGAAACGCTCATGCAGAAGTTCGGCATGCTGTTCCAGGGGGCGGCGCTCTTCGATTCCTTGAGCGTCTGGGAGAATGTCGCGTTCGGCCTCATCCAGGGGCGCGGCATGCCGCGTGCCGAGGCCAGGGACATAGCGCTGCAAAAGCTCGGCGCGGTGGGGCTCGGGCCCGAGGTGGGCGAACTCAGGCCCGCCGAGCTCTCGGGCGGCATGCAGAAGCGTGTCGGTCTCGCCCGCGCCATCGCCGCCGCGCCCGAGATCATCATCTTCGATGAACCGACGACGGGCCTCGATCCGATCATGGGCGATGTAATCAACGATCTCATCGTCAAATGTGTCAAGGATCTCGGCGCGACGGCGATCTCGATCACGCATGACATGGCGAGCGCACGCAAGATCGCCGACCGTATCGCTATGATCCATAAGGGCCGCATCATCTGGAACGGCAAGGCGAGCGAGATCGATCGTTCGGGCAATCCTTACGTCGATCAGTTCATCCACGGCCGCGCCGACGGCCCGATTCAGATGGAAATCCGCGCGCTCTGACGCGGTATCGCGTAATCTAGGGTATGGCCAAGCAAGAGACCCAATTCGTCTGTCAGCAATGCGGCGCCGCTCATTCGAAATGGGCCGGGCGCTGCGATGCTTGCGGCGGCTGGAACACGTTGGTCGAGGAAGCGATCGCCACCGGCCCCGCCAACAGTCTCGCCAAGAGCGGTGGTGCGAAGGGGAAGGGACGCCGGCTCGAATTCACCGGCCTGCAAGGCGACTCGCGGGAGATTCCGCGCCGCGTTACCGGAATCGCCGAATTCGACCGGGTCTGCGGCAGCGGCATGGTGCCAGGCTCGGCGCTGCTCGTCGGCGGCGATCCCGGGATCGGCAAATCGACCCTGCTGCTGCAAGCGCTCGCCGCCCTCGCCCAAGGCAAGAGCGGCAAGCCCTATCGCTGCGCCTATATCTCGGGCGAGGAATCCTTGGATCAGGTGCGGCTGCGCGCCGCGCGTTTGAGCGTCGAGCGCGCGCCGGTCGAGCTTGCCGCCTCGACCAGCATTCGCGACATCGCCGCCGCGTTGAACCATGCCGGCGGGCCGGAGATCGTCGTCATCGATTCGATCCAGACCATGTATCTCGATACGCTCGACAGCGCGCCCGGCACCGTCAGCCAAGTGCGCGCCTCGGCGCAAGAGCTCATCGGCCTTGCCAAGACTCGCGGCTTCTGCCTCGTGCTCGTCGGCCATGTCACCAAGGAAGGCTTGATCGCCGGCCCGCGCGTCTTGGAACATATGGTCGACACGGTGCTCTATTTCGAAGGCGAGCGCGGCCATCAATTCCGCATCATGCGCGCGGTGAAGAATCGCTACGGCCCAACCGACGAAATCGGCGTGTTCGAGATGACGGATCGCGGCCTCGCCGAAGTACCGAATCCCTCGGCGCTCTTCCTCGCCGACCGCCGCAATCAGGTGACCGGCTCCGCGGTCTTTGCCGGCATGGAAGGCACGCGGCCGGTGCTGGTCGAGATCCAGGCGCTGGTCGCGCCGACCAGCTACGGGACACCGCGCCGCGCCGTTGTCGGATGGGACGGTAATCGCCTCGCCATGGTGCTCGCAGTGCTCGAAGCGCGTTGCGGGCTGCAAATCGGCGCGCGCGACATTTATCTCAACGTCGCCGGCGGCCTGCGTATTTCGGAGCCCGCCGCCGATCTCGCGGTTGCCGCGGCGCTTGTCTCCGCTCTCACCCTGGAGCCGATGCCGGCCGATACCGTCGTCTTCGGCGAGATCGGGCTTTCGGGCGAGGTGCGGCCCGTGGGCCAGGCAGAGGCACGGCTGAAAGAGGCGGCAAAGCTCGGCTTTTCCACCGCCGTTACGCCGACGCGACGCGGTTCGCGCCCGGGTTCCGGCAAAAGCGGTGCGGAGCGCAGCGACTCCAATGGCATCACCCTGCGCGAGCTGGCGCATCTGCGCCAGCTCGTCGCGATGTTCGAGGATGCCGCGCCTCGCCCGGCGCGAGTCCTGGGACCGGCGGCATCATGACGATTTTCGATTTCGCCGCCATCGGCGTGGTCATCCTCTCCGGCTTTTTCGCCTATTCCCGCGGTTTCGTGCGCGAAGCCCTCTCGATCGCTGCCTGGATCGCCGCTTCCGCGATCGCTCTCTACGCCATTCCTTACGCAGCGCCGCTTTTCGAGAAAGCGCTGCCGAAAGGCGCCGTCGCCAATGGCGCGGCCGCGGCCGGCGTGTTCATTCTCGCCCTCGTGATACTCCACATGATCTCAAGCGCTTTGGCGCGGCGAGTGAAGGACAGCGCCCTCTCGCCGGTCGACCGGACCCTGGGCCTGATCTTCGGCCTCGCGCGCGGGACGATCATCGTCTGTCTCGGCTATCTTATCCTGAGCTTGGTGCTGCCGCCGGGCAAGGATCGGCCGCGCTGGTTCGCCGATGCGCGCACGGTCCCCTATCTCGATGCCGGCGCGGGCAAGATCGAGAGCTTCGTCCCGCAACTTCGCGGCAACATGGCTCGCGGTGCGACCTCCGGCACCGCCAATGCGGCGGAAAAAGAAGCCGAGAGCGTGATCAACGCCTTCCGCAACCCTTCGCCCAATGCGGCGCCGCCGACCAAGCCGGCCTATACGCCGGAAGAGCAGCGCGAGCTCAATCGCCTCATTCAGCAGCAAAATTCGAAATAGAGCCTTGCCGCCGCGGCAGGGCACCCACCTGGCGCCGAAGGTCGCGGCGGCGTTAAAACGCTGGCGTTGCCGCCCTCCGATCCCTACCTTCAGCGTGAACCCACCGAAGCTAGGCCATGACCGAACCGAGGCTGAGCACCCTGCCCTTCGAAGACGATCATCCGCATGAGGAATGCGGTGTTTTCGGCATTTTCGGCCACGGCGAGGCGGCCGCGCTCGCCGCCCTCGGCCTGCATGCCTTGCAGCATCGCGGCCAAGAAGCGGCCGGCATCGTCGCCTATGACGGCGAGCAGTTCCACGCCCATCGCGGCATGGGCCATGTCGGCGAGAATTTTTCCTCCAAAGACGTGATCGATCGCCTCAAAGGCCATTCCGCGATCGGGCATGTGCGCTACGCGACGACGGGCGAGGTCGCGATGCGCAATGTCCAGCCGCTTTTCGCCGATTTCGAGTTCGGCGGCCTCGCCATCTGCCACAACGGCAATCTCACCAACTCCTACAAGCTGCGCCAGCAGCTCGTTCGCCGCGGCAGCCTCTTTCAATCGACCAGCGACACCGAGGTCATCGTCCATCTTATTGCGACCAGCCTCAAGCATTCGGTCGAGGAGCGGATGATCGACGCGTTGCGCCAGGTCCAGGGCGCCTATTCGCTCGCCGCGCTGTCGGCCGAAGGCCTGATTGCGGTGCGCGATCCGCTCGGCGTCAGGCCGCTCGTCCTCGGCAGGCTCGGCGATAGCTGGATCGTCGCCTCGGAGAGTTGCGCCCTCGACATTATCGGCGCCGATTTCGTGCGCGATGTCGACGCCGGCGAGATGATCATCGTCGGTCCAGCCGGCTTGCGCTCCCTACGCCCCTTCGATCGTGCCAAGAAGCGGCTCTGTATTTTCGAATATATCTATTTCGCGCGACCCGACAGCGTCGTCGATGGCATCAGCGTTTACGAGACGCGCAAGCATATCGGCGCCGAGCTGGCGCGCGAGAGCCATGTGCCGGCGGACATCGTCATCCCGGTGCCGGATTCGGGCGTGCCGGCGGCGATCGGTTATGCGGCCGAGGCCAAGCTGCCTTTCGAGCTCGGCATCATCCGCAATCACTATGTCGGCCGCACCTTCATCGAGCCGACCGATCAAATCCGCAACCTCGGTGTCAAGCTGAAGCACAATGCCAACCGCGCCAACATCAAGGGCAAGCGCGTGATCCTGGTCGACGATTCGATTGTGCGCGGCACGACCTCGACCAAGATCGTCGCCATGGTGCGCCAGGCCGGCGCCGCCGAAGTGCATATGCGCATCTCGAGCCCGCCGACGATGAATTCCTGCTTCTACGGCATTGCGACGCCGGAGCGCGCCCAGCTCCTCGCCTCGCATATGTCGATCCAGGAGATGGGCAAGTATATCGGCGCCGACAGCCTCGCCTTCCTCTCGATCGACGGGCTCTATCGCGCCGTCGGCGAGAAAGGCCGCGACGCGCGCGCGCCGCAATTCTGCGACGCCTGCTTCACCGGCGAATATCCGATCCCACTGGTCGATCACGACGCCGGCAAAGTCTCCACCCAGCTCTCGCTGCTCACCGAGACGGCTTGATGCAAAACCCGCCCGGGCCGGCTGTGCCGGTGCCCGCCAGCGAGAATGCAGAACGCACGGCGCGCACGCCAGCCCAGCAAGAAATCTCCGCGCGCGATGAAAAACGCGGCGCCCGGCTCAAAGACCGTTTGGCGCTGATCACCGGCGCCTCCCGCGGTTTGGGTGCCGCGGTCGCGAAGCGTTTCGCGGCTGAAGGCGCGCGTCTCGTACTGCTCGCGCGCGATACCGCCGCGCTGGAGAAGCTCGACGACGAACTGCGGGCGGACGGCTACAGCGCGACCCTGGTGCCCTTGGATCTGAGGCAATTCGATCAACTCGACGCGATGGCGGCGTCGCTCCATCAGCGCTTCGGCGGCATTGATATTTTCGTTTCCTGCGCGGCGGCGCTGGGCCATCTCGCACCGACCGGGCATTTCGATCCCACGCTCTGGCAAGAGATCATCGATGTGAACGTCACGGCGAATTGGCGCCTGATCCGCGCGCTCGATCCGCTCTTACGCGCCTCGCCCGCCGGGCGCGCGATCTTCACGACCTGCATCGCCGCGCGCGAGAGCGAGCCCTATTGGGCGCCTTACGCGGCGAGCAAGGCGGCGCTCGAGGCGCTCGTCAACAGCTATGCCGAGGAGGTCGCGCAGGCAACGCTGCGCGTCAACCTCGTCGATCCAGGGCCGATGCGCACGGCGTTGCGTTTCGCCGCTTTTCCGTTCGAGGAGCGCGATAAGATCAAGCCGCCCGAAGACGCGACCACACCTTTCGTGACGCTCGCCGAGGAATCCTGCACCGCCAACGGCACGTTGCTCACGCTCTAAGACACGCGCCGGATCGGAAAGTCCTGACCGGGAATACGTTGCCCGCCTCAGTGGGAAATAGCGCTTTCCGTCACGGCAGCGAATCCGAGCCATTGGCGCAGCAGACCCGTCAGCGCGGCGACCAGCGCGAGCGCGCAGACGATGGCAGCACCGGTCGGCAGATCGAAAAGTGCCGAGGACAGCAGGCCGAGACCGTAGCCGATCAACCCGACCGCATAGGCGTAGACCATCGAGCGCGCACCGCCGATGCCGCGGACAGCGAGCGATGGAATGATGAGCGAGGCGAAGACGAGAAACACGCCGACGAGTTGGACCGACGCGGTCACCGTCACGGCGAAGAGCGCATAGAACAGCACGCGCCAGCGGGCTAGATCGACAAAGACGATGAAGCCGAGCACGATGGCGTAAAGGATCGCCGCCGGGATCAAATCGCTCGGTACCACCCAAAGAATCTGCCCGACAAGCAGATCCTTGAGCTCATCGGCACCATGCGGGTTGTAGCTAAGGAGTACGATCTCGGCGCTCGCCGCGACCACGAAGACGACGCCGATCACCGCTTCCTGCAGCGCCGCCAAGCGGCGCTCGGTACAGATGAGGAACCCGGCGCCGACGAGCGCCGCAATCACCGCGGCGATCTGCACCGACCAGCCGCTCGGCTCCCAACCGAAGAAGTCGGCGATGACGACGCCGAGTCCGGCGACTTGCGCGATCGCGAGGTCGATGAAGACGATCCCGCGATCGAGCACCAGCCGGCCGAGCGGCACATGCGTTGCCAGCACCAATATGCCGGTCAACAGCGCCGGCAGCAGTATATCGAGACTGTGATCAGCCACTCTTTCCCCCAAGCCCCGCCAGCAAGCGATTCACCGTGTCCTGATAAAAGCCGATGATGTCCTTCGATGCATCGTCGCCGCCGACGGTGAACGGCAGCATCACCGCCGGCAGGTGACTCTTGTCGGCGACGAATTGCGACGGTTTCGGATCCTCATAGGCCGCGTAGACGATCATCTTTGCTTTAAGCGACGGGATCTTGTCGAGCAGCCCGGCGATGTAGGCGCTGCCCGGCGGCACGCCGGGTTTCGGCTCGATATTCGCGACCTCCGTCATGCCGAGCCAACCGGCGAGGTAGACCCAGGCTTTGTGATAAGAGACGAAATTGACGCCTTTGAGCGGCGCTGCTTGCGCTTGCATCGTCGCCATCGCAGCGCCGAGCGACTGATCGAAGGCGTGCTCGCGCTGCTGGTAGCCCGCGGCATGCGACGGATCGACCACTGCGAGGCGCTTGGTGAGCTCCGCCGCGACGATGCGCATATTGCGCGGATCGGTCTGGATGTGCGGATTGCCGGCCGGGTGCACGTCGCCCTCCGCGCGATCGAGCCGCTCCGGCTTCTCGAGCAGGTTGATCACCGATGTCGCCTCGAAATAGCCGGGCTGGCCGGGCTGCACCTTGCCGTTCGAGGCCTGGCGCAGCAGAACCGGCAGCCAGCCGATCTCGAGCTCGGCGCCGGTACAGACCAGCAGATCGGCATTGCGCAGCCGCGAGATCAGCGCCGGGCGCGCTTGAATCTGATGCGGGTCCTGCAACGCGGTCGTCGCGGTGAAGACATCGACATCGTCACCGCCGACCACCTTGGTCAGCGCGCCCCATTCCGGCTCGCAGGCGAAGACATTGAGTGCCGCCTCCGCCCGCGCCGAGGCAAAAAGCGCGAAACCGAAGCCGGCGATCGCGAAGATGAACCTTTTCATGACGCGCCTCTCAATACTGGTGGGCGCCATGCGCGCCAAGGCTGACGGTGTATTGGAAGATGATCTGATTGTCGGGATCGGGCCGCGATTCGTCGCGATTATATTGCACGCGGAAACGGCCGAACTCGCTGGTCGAGTAATCGATCATCGCGGAATAGCGGCGTGGTGTCAGGTCGCGTGAATCGAGCGTCGTACCGGCGAAGGCCGGGCCGAGCGAGGGCGCATGAACCTGGTCGTACCGCACGCCAACGCGCCAGAATGGTATGAATTGATAAACAGCCTGGGCATAGAAGCCGGTCTGGATGCCCGCGTTGAACGAGCGTGCGGTTGCCGTCCCGGGCGCGCTCGCAAAATCGAGCGAGGTGAACGCGCCCGATTCCTTCCGCGCAAAAGCCTCGCCCTGCAGCTTCACATAGCTCTGCGCGAAATTCCCGTTCGGCGCCCATTTGTAGACCGCGTCGGCGATAAAGGTGTGGTCGACTCCGGTGAACTGGTCCGATCCGGGCGGCCCACCGACCGGATCGGTCGCGCGGTTGCTCGAGCGTGTGCCGAGATAGGAGATACCGGCGCTATAGCTCGATGAGTCATTGATGTCGTCGCCGAAATGGAGGAAGGCGCTCCACGCGCCGAGCCCGGCATTGTGATTATTGGTCAGCGCCTCGCTGACGCTGTTCGCGGGGAAGGACGCGCCGCGCATCGCCTCACCGCCGAGCTCGATGAACATATTTGTCGGCGCAAGCCAGCGGAGCTGCATGCCGTCGTCGCCATACTGCCCGTTGAGGAAAGCGAGATAAGGCAACGGCGCGTCGGCGAAATCCCAGGTATGGGAATGCTGCTCGTTGAGATAGCCAATGCCCGAGAAGAAACGGCCGATCCTGGCGGTGAAATCCCACGGCAACGCCGTCGGCTGGACGAAGGCTTCCTCGATATTGACGCTGTTGTCGTTCTCGAAGGCGATGGTGAGATTGGCGAAGAGCGCCTGGTCGACATTCGCTTGCAGATTGATCTCGCTCTCGCCGATGCTGGGACCGCGCGGTGGCGGTGCGGCCTCGTTGCCGAGCGCGAAGCCCGGTACGCGCCAAGTATTGGGATTATGCGTCGAGACCATGCCCTTGCCGTCGAGCACGGCGCCGATCGCAGGGTTGAAGGAATTGGCGCTCGACTGCGCGTTGCCGCTCCCTTCAGCCGCGGTTGGCGCGGGCGCCGCGGCCGTGGTCTGCGCTGAGGCTTCAGACGCGGTTTGCGCGGCCGCGGCGGCTTTTTGCGCGTCGTCGGCTTTTTGCGTCGCCACCGCAGCTTTACCTTCGGCGGCGTCGAGACGCTTCTCCATCCCTTGCAACTTCGCTTCGTAGTCGTGCTGCAGCTTCGTCAGAGCAGCCTGATACTGGCGCTGCATCGCCTGCATTTCCTGCCGCATGTCGCTGAGATCGTCGGCCTTGGCCGGAGCCGAGCAAAGCGCAAGGGCGAGGCCGCTCGCGGCGAGACCCAAGCCGGAAAAACGTTGAGAAAGCATGATCTGCTCCATTCGCAAACATCGTGACGACCCCCCGCAGCGAGGCGAGCGGCAACGAAGATCGATGTCAGGCGACGGGCGGACCGCGCGTATCGAAAAGGAGATGAGGCGGCGATATCAGCCGCAGCGGCTCGCCAGCAACGACGATGCCCGCATGGTGCATCCGCGGCAGGCGCAACGGCGCCGCATCAAGGAGTACTGTGTTGGCGAGCTGTTGGATGGAGGAACAGATCGGACAATCGACATCGCCGCCGAGAAGCTGGCCTGCTCCTCCGCTCGCGGCTTGCGCCTGCGCGAAAGCGAGCGGTTGCGGTCCACGCTGAAGTGCTGCGAAATCTTGGGCATGGAAATGGCCGAAGCTGACGACGAACTGGATAAGCATTGCCAGCAGCGCCAGAAAATACGGCGCGCGGCGCGGACGGCTCCTCCCGATAACGAGTGATTGCAACATTGTGGCAAGGATAGGCGGCGCATGGCGGTGCTGACAAGCACCGGAAACCGTGCGGATCAGATGCCCGTTTGGATGAGCCAGAGTTGTGCCAAATCCTTGGTGCCGTCGTTGCCGCTCACGCCGCTCAGCGTCTCGCGGGCCTTCGCTTTCTGACCGGCGGCGAGAAAGGCAAGGCCGAGATGCAGCCTCGCATCGTCGGGATGCGCCAAACCGCCCTTTTGCAGCGCTTTTTGATAGGCGGCGATCGCGTTGTCGGATCGGCCGTAGCTTGCATAGGCCTCGCCGAGCTTTTCCCAGGCGAGGCCGTTCGTCGCCTTGGCCGCATCGCTTTCCTGCTGTGCGAGCGTCCTCGAATCGTCGCCGGCTTGCTGCGCCGCCATGGTCGCGAGCCGCCTCTCGCGATCGGTCTGCGGGTCCTTGCCGAGCGTGCCGGCGGCATAGCCCCTATCGAGGATCGCTTTGGCGTCGCCGGGCAGGCCGGCGAGCAAAGCAAGCTGCGCCGCTTCCATGTAGTCGTTCGCCGCACTCATCGTACCGGTCACGAGTTTGAGACGATCGAGATCGAGCGCGAGCCGGTCGCTGGCAAAGCCCGGCTTCTTCGCGACCGCTGCCAGGAGCTCGGTCCAATACTGCGGTTTGGGATAGAGCGTGGCCAACCGCTCGAGCGCATCGATGCGGCCGGGCTCGTTTTTCTGCTGATATTCGCTGCTCAGCAGCATCAGCAGCAGATTTTCGTCGGGCTTCTTGCCGGCTTTCTCGTCAGCCTGAAGGATCGCTCGCACCGTCTTTGCCGCGCCGGCGAAGTCGCCTTGCTGATAATAGGCTTGCGCCTGGAGCAGCCGCGGCTCATCGGCCATGCCGCCTTGCTGGTAGTAGCGATTCGCTTCGGCAATCGTCTGCGAATAGTCCTTTACCTGGTAATCGAGCTGGACCAGCGCTTGGATGCGAATGAGCGCATCTTGCGGCGAGAGGATGCCGGTCGCGAGCACCGCATCGAGCGCCTTGATCGCGCCGCGGTCGTCGCCGCTATTGAGGTCGATCGCCGCGCGCGTGCCCTCGATCACATAACGCTCGTAGGGCGTCTTGTCCGGCACGGCATCGGCCGCAGCAAGCTTCTGTAGCGCCTCTTTGTATTTCTTGTCGGTCAGAAATTGGCCGGCCTGCGCCACCGGCTGGCCGATTTCCGGCCGTGCGGTCTGCTTTTCCTGCGCGAAGCTCACGCCGGTGAGGAGAAGAAGAACCGCGACGATGCATATCCCGCGCATGCTCATTCCATGAATTGCTCGTTGCCGACGAGCCCGATCTTCAGCACGCCGAGGCGCTGCGCTTCGGCAAGCACCATCGCGACATAGGAATATTTGACGAGCTTGTTCGGGTTGAGATGAATTTCGGGCTGCGGATCCTGCAGCGCCGCCGATTGCAGATAAGTCTCGAGCGTTGCGCGATCCGGAATGCTGGCGCCGTTCCAGGTAATCGTGCCATCGAAATCGACGGCCAGATCCACCACGCTGGGCTGAACCAACGGCGGCGGCGGATTGGCTTGCGGCATATCGAGCTTCACCGCGTGGGTCTGCACCGGAATGGTGATGATCAGCATGATGAGCAGCACAAGCATCACGTCGATCAGCGGCGTGGTGTTGATGTCGACAAGCGGCTCGCCTTCGCCGCCCTGATTGAGATTGATCGCCATCGTCCCTCCTCGGCCCTATTTCACCGCGGCGACCGCGCTGCCGCGATCGGGCTCGGTGATGAACGCCACCTTGGCGATGCCGGCGCGCTGGCAATCGACGACGACGCGGCCGACGAATTCGTAGCGCACGTCCTTGTCGGCGCGGATGTGCACTTCGGGCTGCGGGTTATCGCCCGCGCGCTGCTTCAAGCGATCGAGCAGCGCCGCGTTGTCGGCGAGCCTGGCCTCGTTCCAATAGAGATTGCCGTCGCGATCGACCGCGATGTTGATGTTCTCGGGCTTGGTCACCGTCGGCTGATTGACTTCGCGCGGCAGCGCGACCGTCACGGTATGCGTCACGACCGGCACAGTGATCAGAAAGATGATCAGCAGCACCAGCATGATATCGACGAGCGGCGTGGTGTTGATCGACGCAGCCAGCGCGTCGTCGTCGCTCTCGCCGCGTAGCCCGATGATCGCCATCTCAGGCGCTCCGCACCGCGGGCTTCGGCGCCGCGGTCGTACCGGCGACCAAGAGCGCGAGCAGATCGCCCGAGAAGCCGCGCACCTGGTCCATCGCGACCTTGTTGCGCCGGACCATCCAGTTGTAGCCGAGCACCGCCGGCACGGCGACGGCGAGGCCGATCGCGGTCATGATCAGCGCTTCGCCGACCGGTCCCGCGACCTTGTCGATGCTCGCCTGGCCGGCGATGCCGATCGCCGTGAGCGCGTGATAGATGCCCCAGACCGTGCCGAAGAGGCCGACGAAAGGCGCCGTTGAGCCGACCGTCGCCAGCACGGCGAGCCCGCCCTGCAGCCGGTTGCCGATCGCGTCGACGGCGCGTTGCAGCGACATGGTGATCCAGGTATGGCGATCGATCTGCTCCGTGAGCTTGCCTTCGTGATGCTCGGCGGCACCCAGCCCATCCTCGACCACCGCGCGATAAGCGCTCGTGCCGCCGAGGCTGTCGGCGCCGCTGCGGATGCTCGCTGCCTTCCAGAAATTGCGGTGCGCCTCGCGTCCTTGGCGCAGGAGCAAGGCCTGCTCGACGAATTTGGTGATCATCACATACCACGAGCCGAGCGACATGATCAGCAGGATGATGATCGTGCCGCGCGCAATGAGATCGCCGCCCTGCCAAAGAGCGGTCAGACTATAGGGATTGTCGACCGTCTCCTGCGCCGGCTGTTCGGGTAAAGCGATCGGCGCCGCCGGCGTTGTGGTGGGCGCCGCGCTCGTCGCTGATGCCGGTGCGGCAGTCGACGGCGAAACCGCCGGCGGCGCCGCTGGCGCCTGCGCGAAAGCGCCGGGAACGATTGTCGCCAACAGTACGAGGGCTGCAACGAGCGAAACGATCGATTTCATGATTGTAGCTTCCAGGTGAATTTGAAGGTGAACCACATCGGCTGCGGCTTGCCGTCGACCGTGCCGGGAAAGAAGCGATAGCTGGTCTTGACGCCTTCGAGCGCGGCTTGGTCGAGCCGTGACGAGCCGCTCGATTGCACGAGTTTCGAATCCGTGACATGCCCGCTCGCATCGACCAGCACTTGCAGCACGCACGAGCCCTGCTCGCCCAAGCGGCGCGATTGCGGCGGATATTCCGGCTGGCTGCTATGGCCGAGGTCGATGCGCGGTTGCACGGCCACCGGCGCAGTCGATGCAGGTGCCAGCGCAGGCGCGTTGGTAACGACCGCGGGCGCCGTGCTTCGTGGCGGCGGTGGCGGCGGTTTGGTGATGTTCACCTCGGGCAGCGGCACGAAGACTTGCGGCGGCGCGATAAAGCTCGGTGGCGGCGGAGGTGGCTCGACGGGGGGCGGCGTCGTCTCGGTGATGATCTTGGTCTCGATCGGCGCGTGAACGACATCGATGGAGCGATGGGCGAGCGTGACGACGAGGCCATAGATCAACACCACGTGCAGCAGCATGACGACGCCGACGCCGACGATGCGGCTGCTCGATGATCGCTGATCCGCGTAAGCCACGATCGATCAACCTCGTTTCTGGCGATTGCCGGTCTTGATCGCGTCTTTTCGGCAGGTATAGCTGCCGCTTTTCGAAGCGCCGTAGCCATTCTGGCCCTTGCTCCAGAAGGTATGGGTCGGCACATCGAGCCAAACGACCGTATCCTTGCCGCAGTGCTTGAGCGCGGCTGCTTCCGTATCGAACGTGTCGAGCGGTTCCGACGCCCGCAGCGGCAGCGCCGCCACAAGCAACAATGCCGCCATCGCCGTTCCTATGTGCCTCATCGTCCCTTCCTCAGAAGAATTTCCGCACGCCGACGAAGAAGGTCCGGCGCGGGCCGTATTGCGGCGCCGCGACGCCGATACCTTGCTGGGCGCGGATGAGATAGACCTCGTCGAGTAGGTTGATCAGATCGGCGCGGATTTCGATCGGCCCGCCGGGTGCGTTCTCGAATTTATGCGAGACGCCGAGGTTGACCTGCTCATACGAGGGCACGGTGCCGTTGTTGAACGTCCCGTCCGTGACATTCGGCGCCGAGGTGCGAACGCCGGTTCCGGCAATGACGTCGATGCTGTAGCGCGTGCCGTTCCAGAGATAGGACATGCCGGCCGATGCCGTCATGAGCTGGCTGTGGTCGGTATTGACGAGATGGCTCGCGGCGTAGGCGAGCGTCGGCGCGTCGAAATTGAACTGGGCCGAGCTGATCCCCTCTGCCTTCTCTTCGCCGATCGCAAGATTGCCGTAGAAGGAGAACGGTCCGTTGTCGTACGAGGTCGTCAGCTCGACGCCTTTGGTGAAGCCGACGTGGTAGTTGAACGGCGTCAGAATGATCGGCGCGCCGAACTGGCCTTCATCGATCAGATCGCGCGCGTATTTGTAGTAGGCGTCGATGCCGAGCTTCAGCCCGGGCAATTGCGGTACCTCCTGGGTGATGCCGGCATCGAAATACTGCGAGCGTTCGGCTTTCACATTCGTCGTCGGTGCGCCATTCGGCGGTGCGCCCGTCGTGCCGGCCAAGGCGTTCGTGGAACTCAACGCGACGATCTGGAAAGGCGGCGGCGTGAAGTAATTTGCGTAGCCGATATGGACGGTCGTGCTCGGCGTCGCGTTCCAGACCGCGTTGATGCGCGGGCTGATCTGGTTCTCCATCGTCGAGGTGTTCACGACGTCGAAGCGGCCGCCGTAATTGAGCGTCACGGTCGGCAGGATTTTCCACTCGTCCTGCGCATAGGCGCTGTAGGTCCAGCCCGTCTTGGCGTTGTTGTCGACGACCTGGAACGAGGTATTGGCGTTCGGCAGCCCGGTGAGAGGATCGACGGGCAACACCTGTGAATTCGTGTCCGATTGCGTTCGCTCGCCGGTGACGAGGACACCGCCGCGGAGCGTATGCGTCGAGGTCAGGCGATAGGTACCGTCCGCCTGAAGCCCGTTCGCGAAATCCTTCCGCTGCGCATATTGCGAGATGCCGTCGAAGGCGAGATCGCCCCAGATATCGGGCGTATAGGCGAGCGTCGAATATTTCGAGAACGCCGAGACCTGATAGTCGAAACCCTGTTCGGTATGGAGATAAGAGGCGACGCCGAAATTCGCGCTTTCGCGTTGGCTTGCACGCAACGCGTTCGAATCGAAGCCCGATTGGCCGTTGATCGTGCCATCGAACGTGTTGAAGAGCGTGACGTTCGGATTGTCCTGCTGACCAGGGTTGTTCGGAATCTCGAAACGGCCGACGAAGCTGCCGAGGATGAAGCTCAGCTTGCTCGTCGGATCGATGATCTTCTCGGCATAGGCGAAGCCGTGCTCCTGATTGGTGTTGTCGTGCACCGCATCGTAATTCGCCACCGGCGAGTTGATGCCATGCGCGCTGTGGAAGAATTCGCCCGAGGCGAAGTAATTCCAGCCCGCGAGGTTGCCGCCATATTCCGCGCTCGGCTGCGTCGTCCCATAGCTGCCGCCATACATTTCGGCCGAGCCGCCATTCTGGAAGACGCCGCTCTTGGTCGTGATGTCGACGACCCCCGAGGTCCTGAGGCCGTATTCCGCCGGCATGGTACCGGTGATGAGATTCATCGACTGGATGAACCGCGGGCTGAGCCCCTGGCCGAAGAAGCTCACGCCATCGGGAATGATGACGCCGTTGATGCGATACTGGACGTTGAGATGCTCGTTCCGGATGTGGAAGGCGCCGTTGGCGAGATTATCCTGGGCGACGCCGGGGGCTTGCAGCAGCACCTGGTTGAGTCCGGAATTCTCACCACCGGGCATGTTCTCGATCGTCTGGTTGGAAAAATTATAGGTCGAGGCGCCGACGCTCGGCTCGATGTTCTGCCGCGCCTCGTTGAGCCGCTGCGCCGTGATGGTGATTTCTTGTTCCGGCTGCGCCGCCGCCGGCGCTTGATCGGGACTCGCTTGGGCGTGCGCCCGTCCGCCACTGGCAATACCCAACGCAAGCGCGAGCGACGCTTTCCCCGCGCCCCGCGCCAATCGTCTGAAACCGCGATACATGTTCCGCTCCATGCAAAGATCGTGACGACTGGCCCTGCGCGCGCAGAGCCAGCCTGCTTTCACAAGCTGTCGATGATCTCAGGAGAGCGGCGGACCGCGGGTCTCGAAGAGGAGATGCGGGGGAGACGTCAGATGCAGCGCATCGAAGGCGATAAGGAGCGACGATACGTGCAAAGACGGCAGCGGCAAGCGGAGGCCGTCGGGCAGCGCGGAGCTGCCGAGAAGCGAGATGGAGGCGCAGACCGGGCAGTCGGTATCGCTGGCAAGCCCGTCACCGAGTCCGCTGGCGCCGCCGATCCCGTTCGGC
>DASXCX010000054.1:0-5485 GCA_036490955.1 Allostellaceae bacterium
TCTCCGCACCGAACGTGGGCGGGCTATGCGCAAACTGTCCGAAAACCTCGATGCCTGGGAGGCCTATCAACGCGGTCTATGGCATATGTCGAACGGAGAGATGGCAGAAAATGAATTGGCGCAAGTCTTCTTCCAACGCGCCATCGACCTTGATCCAAGTTTCGCGGCCGGTCACGGCGCGTTGGCGTGGTCCCACATGATGGCGGCTTCCATTTTCAGCCGTATGCCCATCGACGAAGGTTGTTTGGTCGCCGAACCACTGCTGCGCCGGGCGACGACGCTTGACGAAAATGATTTGGAAGCACGCGCCCGGCTCGCAATAGCCGCGCTGTTACGGGGCGACTTTGAAGGTGCCTTCGACAACGCGCAACAGGTCCTCGCAGTCAAGGGTACGTGCGCCGAGGCGCTCGGTGTGAAGGGAGCTGTACTCGTATATTCGGGCCGTGGAGAAGAAGGTCGCGCGGCGATCCGCCAGCACCTGACGTTAAGTCGAAATGACCCGGCTCGACCGATACGCCTCTCTCAGCTTGCGTTATCGCTATACCTCGATGGCGACTATCAAGATGCCGCGAACCTGGCGCGGCAAGTCGTGCGACAATACCCAAGACATCCTGTCGCGTATCGCTGGCTCGCGGCGGCGCTCGGTCAACTCGGCCGGATTGCCGAGGCTGAGGAGGTCCTAGAGCATCTCCGAACAACCGCACCGTCGTCGCTCGACATGTACATACGGCAAAGGCCGGCATACTGCAGTATCGAACACGCGCCACTGCTGGCAGGCCTACGTAAAGCTGGCTGGAAGGAATGAGATATTAGACTACGCAGGGGCAACGCCGTTCGCCCCTCGGCTAGCTCGCCAAATATTTCTCGGTCACGAGCTTCGCCATGTCGGGCTTGGCGTCGAGGATTTTGAGGTCGACGAAGCTCTGCGCCATCACGTCGAGCGATGTCGCATCGAACCTGCCGTCGGCCGAGAACATCGGCATGACGAGATCGTATTCCTTGCCCTCGGCCGCGGCGTCGACTTGCGTCACCGGCACAATGATCTTCAGCGTCTCTTCGCGGTCGGCGCGCATGAAGGCGACCGACTGGAACCAGCCTTTCAAGAACGCGCGCACCGCGCCGGGATCGCTTTGGATGAAGCTGTTGGTCGCGAAGATGGCGTGCAGCAGGAAATCCTTCACGTAATCGGCGGTCGGGATCAGCAGCCGGCCTTCCTTCTTCTCCTCGAGCTCGAAGGCGACCGAGGAGGTGCCGACGATGGCGTCGACCTGATGCGTGCGCAGCGCGGCGATCTGCGCCGAGAGCTCGCCGCCCAGCGGCACGGTGGTGATGCCGTCCGGCCCCCAGCCCTTCACGTCGGCGAGCTTCTTCACCAGCCAGTCGGTGGTCGAGCCGACGGTCGAGACCTGCACCTTCTTGCCGCGGAGGTCGGCGGCGGTCTTGAGCGGCGAATCATAGGGCACGATGATGCAAAGCAAGAGCGGCGGGCCGGCGAGCGCCGCGACGGCGGTGATCGGCACGCCCTTGGCCTCGAAGGCGATGTCGGTGCCGCCGCCGAGATAGATATCCGCCGCGCCGCCGATCAACCCCTGCATCGCCTTGGCCGAGCCGGCGAAATTCACGATCTCGATGTCGAAGCCGGGGAAGAAGCCCTTGGCCATGCCGACATCGAGCGGCGCGAACGAGATCGCATGCGGATTGGCCTTGGCGACGCGCAGCGTGGTGGCCGCTCGCGCTGTGTGCGGCGCCGCGAGCGCCGCGATGCCGGATGCGCCGAGGAGCAGCGCAGCGCGGCGGGAGATCGAAGAGGTCATGTCGGAAACTCTGCGTCAGAAGGGATGATCAGGTGCGCAGCCGCTCTTCGGTGCGCGTCGAGAGGCCGGGCTTGCCGGCGCTGGCGGCGTGGGCGACGAGCGCGCGGTTGTAAGCCTCGGCCTGCACCGGCGCGTAGCGCGGCGGGTTGCCCGGGCTCATGCAGCTCGGCAGGCAGGCGATCTCGGTCAGGCCTTGCGGATAGGTGAAGAAGGCGAGCGACAAGCGCTCCGCGTCGTTGAAATTCATCACGCGATGGATGCTCGATTTATAGAGATCGTTCGTCCACATCGCGAACATGTCGCCGATATTGATGACGAAGCTGCCGGCGAGCGGCGTCACGTCGATCCAATCGCCGGCGGCATTGCGCACCTGCAGCCCGCCGAGCTGATCCTGCGAGAGCAGCGTGAAGGCGCCGTAATCGGTATGCGGCGAGAAGCTCCAGCGCGCCGGGTCGCGCGTATCCGTGGGGCCGCCGATCTTCGGATAGTGGTTGAACATCAAGACGCAGCCGAGATGCGCGAAGGCGGCGTCGAAATAATCCTGGCGCAGATCGAGCGACAGCGCGAAGACGCGGGCGAGCGCGCGCGTCAGCGCCGCGCGCTTTTCGATATGCGCTTGGAAGAAATCGCGGAAGCCGGGCAGCACGCTGTCATCGGGCCAGCACGACTGGCCGGCGCCGAAATTGCCGTCTTCCGGCTCGCCCGGGATCGCCTCGCGCGTGCACGAGAAGCGCTCTTTCAGATCGCCCGCTTTGCCGTATTCATTGGCACCGCCCAACGGGAAATAGCCATAGCGCGCTTTGTTGAAGAGCAGCGGCTGCTTCTGCGCCAGCGGCAGGCGGAAGAAATCGCGGCCGCGGCTAAGCGTCTCGTCGAGCTCGGCGTTCGAGATGCCGTGGCCCACGAGATAAAAGAAGCCGATATCGATGCAGACGCGGCGCAACTCGCGCGCCACCGCGGCACGCTCGGTGTCGCTGCCGCCGTCGAGGAACGGCGCGATATCGATGACGGGCAGCGATTCCAGCGCGTGGCGTGACGAAGCGTCGGGGCTCATGGGACGAAAGTAGAAGCGACCCGGTTTGCGGGCAAGGGAGCGTTGTTCAGTTAACAACGTCATGCCCGGCCTTGTGCCGGGTATCCACGAGTTGTTCTACGACGTGGATGGCCGGGACAAGCCCGGCCATGACGATATTCACTATCCTGTCCGCGCTTATCGTTTCAGCGCCGCGCGGCCGAGGTAGCGGGCTTCGGTGCCGAGCGCGTCGGCGATGCGCAGGAGCTGGTTGTATTTGGCGAGCCGGTCGGAGCGCGACAGCGAGCCGGTCTTGATCTGGCCGCAGTTTGTCGCCACCGCCAGATCGGCGATCGTCGCGTCCTCGGTCTCGCCCGAGCGATGCGAGAACACGGCGGTATAGCCGGCGCGCTGGGCGGTATCGACGGCTTCGAGCGTCTCGGTCAGCGTGCCGATCTGGTTGAGCTTGATGAGGATCGAGTTGGCGATGTTCCGCTTGATGCCGTCGCGCAGCCGTACCGGGTTGGTGACGAAGAGATCGTCGCCGACGAGCTGGATTTTCGCGCCCAATTCCTGGGTCAACGAAGCCCAACCCTCCCAATCGTCCTCGGCCATGCCGTCCTCGATCGAGACGATGGGATAGCGCGCGGCAAGATCGGCCAAGTATTTCACCATGCCGGCGCTGTCGAGCTTCTTGCCTTCGCCGTCGAGATTGTATTTGCCGTCCTTATAGAATTCGGTCGAGGCGGCATCGAGCGCGAGCACGACGTCGCTGCCCGGCTTGTAGCCCGCGGCCGCGATCGCGCGCATGATGAAAGCCAGCGCCTCGTCGGCCGATTTCAGCGCCGGCGCGAAACCGCCTTCATCGCCGACATTGGTGTTCATGCCGGCGTCGTGGAGCTGCTTCTTCAGCGCCTGGAACACCTCGGCGCCGCAGCGCAGCGCGTCGGGGAAATTGTCCATCCCGACCGGCATGATCATGAATTCCTGGAGATCGATCGGATTGTCGGCATGCACGCCGCCATTGACGATGTTCATCATCGGCGTCGGCAGCACGCGCGCCATCGGCCCGCCGATGAAGCGATAGAGCGGCTGATGCGCCTCGATCGCCGCCGCCTTGGCCGCGGCGCACGAGACGCCGAGGATCGCATTGGCGCCGAGCCGGGCTTTGTTCGGCGTGCCGTCGAGCGCGATCATGGTGCGGTCGAGCTTGATCTGCTCGGCCGGCTCGAAGCCGCAGAGCGCGTCGAAGATCTCGCCATTCACCGAGACGACCGCTTTGCGGACGCCCTTGCCGCCGAAGCGATGCTTGTCGCCGTCGCGCAACTCGACCGCCTCATGCGCGCCGGTCGACGCGCCCGACGGCACGGCCATACGGCCGATCGCGCCGCTTTCCAGCGTCACCTCGACCTCGACCGTCGGATTGCCGCGGCTGTCGAGGATCTCGCGGGCGTGGATATCGGTGATCGCGCTCATGGGTTTCCTTGGTGCGTTACCTTTTGACGTCATGCCCGGACTTGTTCCGGGCATCCACGAATAGTTGGTTTTAGAAAGACGTGGATGGCCGGGACAAGCCCGGCCATGACGAATAAAAGGAACTAAGCCACCGTATTCGAAATATCGTCCCAATTCGGGTTGCCGGACATGATCAGCCGGACTTTCCACGCGCGCGGCCAATGCTTCATGGTCTTTTCGCGCTGGATGGCGGCGACGATCTCGTCGTGCTGTTCGGCATAGACGAGGCGCTTGAGGCCGTAGCGTTTGGTGAAGCCGTCGACGAGGCCTTCGCGGTGTTCATAGGAACGTCGCGCCAGATCGCTTGTGACGCCGACGTAGAGAATGCCGTTCGGCCGATTGGTCATGATGTAAACCCAACCGGCCATGGCTCACCCCGGCCCTAAGACGTGGATGCCCGGCACAAGGCCGGGCATGACGAAGAAAACGAATGAAGCAGAATCATTTCTTCTTCGCCAGCTTGTCGAACTCGATCAGTTCCGACAGCAGCGCCGGCATGTCTTTCAGATGCACCATGTTCGGGCCGTCGGAGGGGGCGTGGTCGGGGTCTTGATGCGTCTCCATGAAGACCGCGGCGACGCCGACCGCGACCGCGGCGCGCGCCAGCACGGGCACGAAGCGCCGCTCGCCGCCGCTGGTCGCGCCCTGTCCGCCCGGCTGCTGCACCGAATGGGTCGCATCGAACACGATGGGATAGCCGGTCTCGGCCATGATCGGGATCGATCGCATATCCGAGACGAGGGTGTTGTAGCCGAAGCTCGCGCCGCGCTCGCACAGCAGGATGTTCTGATTGCCGGTCGAGGCGAGCTTCGCCGCGACGTTCTTCATGTCCCACGGCGCGAGGAACTGGCCCTTCTTCACATTGACGGCGCGGCCGGTCTCGCCCGCGGCGATGAGGAGATCGGTCTGGCGGCAGAGGAAGGCCGGGATCTGCAGCACATCGACCGCCTGCGCGACGAGCGCGCATTGCTCCTTCTCGTGCACGTCGGTGACGACGGGGCAGCCGTATGTCTCGCGCACCTCGGCAAGGATCGGCAGGCTCTCTTCCAGACCCATCCCGCGGTTCGACGAAATCGAGGTGCGGTTCGCCTTGTCGAACGAGGTCTTATAGATGAGGCCGATGCCGAGCCGCGAAGTGAGCTCG
>DASXCX010000055.1:0-8907 GCA_036490955.1 Allostellaceae bacterium
AGTCCCATGCGTAGACATCGGGTAGTACCCGGTGGGGCAATTCGATATCGGGCACAGCGCCTTCAAATTGGTTGAGCCTAAGGCGCGACCCCGATTCATTGCTTGGGGCGTCTGCGTCATAATACCGTATTTACGTACGAACTTCGCCGAGCGGACGGTTCATCACAACGTTCCCGCGCTCCGAGATGGTCCTTCGTGCTATACGCTTTGCATCGAAGCTGTTGCCCATCGATCTGCTGAGTACGGCGTAGCCCAATTGAAATGGCCGCCCTCAGGGGCCGTACGCTCAGCCGTCATGGAACGTTTCATCGAGCGTGCCAGGCGGTCGCCAAACAGCTCTAAAATCGATCGTCCATGGATAATGCCATCGCTAAAAAGACGCGCTAGGAACTGATCGCGCGATTGCCGCTTTTCATTTAGATGGGTAGCGTTCGGATATCGTCGGCGAATGGGATTGATTTCGGCGAAGTGGCGGGCCGTACCGCACGGCTCTACACGATCGAAAACGATCGCCTCCGGGCGCGCGTCACGGATTACGGCGGTATCCTCGTCTCCTTCGAAGTATCGGCACCGAGCGGCGGTCGCGAGCATATTTTGCTCGGATTCGAAAACGCTGCCGACTATGCAGCCTGTCGCGGATCGTTCGGCGCCTTGCTTGGCCGTAACGCCAACCGCATCGCCGGCGGTTCGATCACCATCGACGGAGAGGCTTATTCGCTCTCGAAGAACGAGAACGGATCAACCCTCCACGGCGGCGCAGTCGGCTTCGGAAAGCAGTTCTGGTCGGTCGCCTCGGCGACGGGCGACAGCATCGCACTCCGCCTCATCAGCCCTGATGGCGATCAAGGCTTCCCCGGCCAGGTAGACGTGACGGCGACCTATCGTCTTGCGGGCGCGGCGCTACATCTTATGTTCGACGCGCGGACAACGAAGCCGACACCGCTGTCACTAAGCGCCCATCCTTATTTCAATCTCGACGGTATCGATGCACGCGACTGCCTCGACCATCGCGTCGAAATTTTCGCTGCGGGCTTCCTGCCGACGAACGAAAACCAGATTCCGACCGGCGAACAGCGCCCGGTCGCCGGCACCGTATTCGATTTCCCAACGCCCCTGCCGATCGGCGGTCGTATCCGAGCGAGCGATGTCCAGCTTCGTTACGGCCGAGGTTACGATCATTATTACATTCTACCGCAAGAAGGCGCCGGCCAGTTGCGCCTCGCCATGCGCGCCTATGGCGCTCGGGCGAGACGGATTCTCGAAATACTGACGACGCAACGCGGCATGCAGTTCTATACCGGCAACAACCTGGACGGCTCGGCGCCAGGACGGGGTGGTCTCTATCGCCAATCGGCAGGCTTTGCCATCGAGCCGCAGGGATTTCCCAACGCGCCCAACCAGCCGGGCTTCCAACCACGATCTTGCGGCCGGGTGAGGCCTATCACGAGGAAATCGTCTACCGGTTCCCGGAGCCGGCGCCGTGATCGTCGCAATCACTGGCGCCAGCGCGGGAGTCGGTCGTGCCGTCGCCCGCGAATTCGCGGCGCAAAAATGGGACGTTGCTTTGATCGCCCGTGATGCGGCGCGGCTTAACGCGGCGGTCGCCGAACTCGGAGCATGCGGCGTCAAAGCGACGGCTATCGTGGCGGATGTGGCCGATTTCGCGGCGCTCAATGCGGCGGCTCACGCGATCGAAAATACGCTCGACCCGATCGATGTCTGGGTCAATAACGCAATGGCGACGGTGTTCGCCCCGTTGGCGGAGATCTCGCCAGAGGAGTTCAAGCGCACCACCGAGGTTACCTATCTCGGCCAAGTCCACGGCACGATGGTGGCGCTGGCGCTGATGCGCCCGCGGAATTCCGGCACCATCGTCAATATCGGCTCCGCGCTTGCTTATCGCGCGATCCCGCTGCAATCGGCCTATTGCGGCGCAAAATACGCCGTACGCGGCTTCACCGATGCGCTGCGCTCGGAACTGATCCATGATGGCAGCGCGATCCGCCTCGTGATGGTCCATCTCCCAGCGATCAACACGCCGCAATTCGATTGGGCCCTGAACAAGACGGGCCGGCGGGCACAGCCGGTGCGGCCGATCTTTCAGCCGGAAGTGGCGGCTCGGGCGATCTTCTTCGCGGCGATGCATCCCAAGCGCCGCGAAGTGTGGGTCGGCAGCTCGACCGTAAAAGCGATCATCGCCAACAAGCTCGCGCCGGGGTTGCTCGATCGTTATCTCGCCGATGCCGGCTATCGCGGGCAATTGACCGAGGAAACGCAGCCCGAGAATGCGCCCGCCAATCTCTTTGCGACGGTCGAGGCCGATGTCGCCGCGCATGGCCGTTTCGATCAAGGGGCGACGGAGCACTCGGTCGAGATGGCGATCAGCAAGCAGCGCAATCTCGCGGCGATCGCGGCCTCTGGCCTGCTTGCCTTCGGCTTAGCCAGGTGCTCTCGCGCCGCCGCTGATAACGCGCTTGCAATGTAACGCGTTGGAACTGCGACCGGCTGGGTGAATTACCGAGATAGTCCTCCTCACGAAGGTGCTCTCATGGCAAAGAAAGACTGTCGGCTGGCAAAGACTGTCGGCGACTTTTTTATCGAGCGCCTTCATCGATGGGGCATCCGGCGGATTTACGGCTACCCCGGCGACGGTATCAACGGCGTGTTCGGCGCGCTGCAGCGCGCCAAAGATAAGATCGAGTTCATTCAATGCCGGCATGAAGAGATGGCGGCCTTCATGGCGTCCGCGCATGCAAAGTTCACCGGCGAGCTCGGCGTCTGCATTGCCACCTCTGGCCCCGGTGCGGCGCATCTCATCACCGGACTTTACGACGCGCGCCTCGACCACATGCCGGTCCTTGCCATTGTCGGGCAGCAAGCGCGCTCGGCGCTCGGCGGGCACTATCAACAGGAGGTCGATCTCGCGGCGATGTTCAAGGACGTCGCGGGTGCGTTCGTGCACACGGTCGAGGTGCCGGCGCAGGTGCGCCATCTGACCGATCGCGCCGTGCGCATCGCGAAGGCCGATCATCGCGTTACGGCACTGATCTTTCCGAACGATCTGCAAGAATTGCCATATGAGGATCCGCCGCGCGCGCATGGCACGTTGCATTCAGGCATTGGCTATGATGCGCCCCAGATCGTGCCTTATGAGCGCGAGCTGCGCCGCGCCGCGGATGTGCTGAACGCCGGTAAAAAGGTTGCGATCCTGGTTGGCGCGGGTGCGCTCCGCGCGACGGACGAGGTGATCGCCATCGCCGACAGGCTCGGCGCGGGTGCGGCGAAGGCGCTGCTCGGCAAGGCCGCACTGCCGGATGAGCTGCCCTGGGTCACCGGCTCGATCGGGCTGCTGGGCACCGAGCCGAGCTGGAAGCTGATGACGGAATGCGACACGCTGCTGATGATCGGCTCGGGCTTCCCTTATTCGGAATTCCTGCCGCCGGAAGGCGCGGCGCGCAGCGTGCAGATCGATATCGAGCCGAACATGCTCAGCCTCCGCTATCCGATGGAAGTTAATCTCGTCGGCGACAGCGTAGAGACCCTGAGGGCGCTGCTGCCCTTCCTGCACGATAAAGCCGACCGATCGTGGCGAAGCGCGATCGAAGGCTGGGTTCGCGACTGGTGGAGGAAGCTCGAAGCACGGGCGAAGGAGCCAGCCAATCCGATCAATCCGCAGCGCGTGGCGTGGGAACTGTCGCCGCGCCTGCCCGAGCGAGCGATCGTCACCAGCGATAGCGGCTCTTGCGCCAATTGGTATGCACGCGATCTCAAGATCCGCCGCGGCATGATGTGCTCGCTCTCGGGCGGCCTCGCCTCGATGGGCGCGGCTGTCCCTTATGCGATCGCGGCGAAATTTGCCCATTCCGACCGCCCGGTCATTGCCTTGGTCGGGGACGGTGCGATGCAAATGAACAATATGGCCGAGCTCATCACGGTCGCGAAATATTGGCGGCAATGGTCGAGCCCGCGCTGGATTTGCGGCGTCTTCAACAACGAGGACCTAAACCAAGTCACTTGGGAACAGCGGGTGATGGAAGGCAATCCGAAATTCGAGGCGTCGCAGGACATCCCGAACGTTCCTTATCACAAATTCGCCGAGTTGATCGGGCTCAAAGGGATTTATGTCGACGGCTCCGACCAAATCGCGCATGCCTGGGACGAGGCGCTCGCCGCCGACCGGCCGGTGATCATCGAGTTCAAGACCGATCCGGAAGTGCCGCCCTTGCCGCCGCATATCACGCTGAAGCAGGCAAAGGCTTTTGCGTCGACCTTGGCGAAAGGCGATCCGGCGGAAAGCGGCATGATCCTCAACACGGCAAGGCAGGTGCTCGCCACGGTCTTGCCGGGAAAAGGCTAGACGATGCGCGACGCCGCGATCCGGCACGTGGTTGCGCGCGCCTTCGAGATACCGACCGACCAGCCGGAAGCCGACGGCACTTTGGCGTGGGATAGGACCACGATCGTCATCGTTGAGATCGAGGCCGGCGGCACGAAGGGGCTCGGATACACCTATGCCGATGCAGCGCTGGTTCCCCTGATCGCCGGCAAGCTCGCGAGTGTCGTGGCCGAGCGCGATGTTTTCGATATTGCCGGGATCGGCAAGGCGCTATGGCGAGGGGTACGCAATCTCGGCCGCAGCGGCCTCGCCGCGACGGCGATACCGGCGATCGATATTGCGCTCTGGGATCTCAAGGCCAAGCTGCTCGGCCTATCATTGGCGTCATTGCTCGGCCGGCGGCGCGAGCGCGTTGCGATTTACGGCAGCGGTGGCTTCACGAGCTATAGCGACGACACGCTGCGGCGGCAGCTCGCCTCCTGGGTCGAAAGCGATGGCTGCCGCTGGGTCAAGATGAAGATCGGCAGCGAGCCCGAATATGATCCGCTGCGAGTCGAGGTGGCGCGGCGAGCCATCGGCGATGCAGGACTCTTCGTGGACGCCAATGGCGCGCTGACACCCGAGCGGGCGCTGGCGGTCGCCGAACGCATCGCCACACAGCGCGTCACTTGGTTCGAGGAGCCGGTGACGTCGGATGACCTCGATGGCCTTGCTTTCGTTCGCATAAACGCGCCGGCCGGGATGGAGATCGCCGCCGGCGAATACGGCTATACGCTCGATGACTTCGCGCGGTTGCTCGAGACGCCTTCAATCGATGTGATACAGGCGGATGCGACGCGCTGCGGCGGCATTAGCGGCTTTCTCCAAGTGGCGACACTCTGCGATGCGCGTCATATCGATCTCTCGGGCCATTGCGCGCCGGCGGCGCATCGCCATGTCGCCTGCGCGGCACCGCGGCTGCGGCATCTCGAATGGTTTCACGATCACGTACGGATCGAGCATCTGATCTTCGACGGGGCGCCCCAGCCGAAAGACGGCACCATCTCGCCCGATCTTTCAATCCCGGGGCTCGGCCTGCGCTTGAAAGAGCGGGACATCGAGCGCTTTCGTGTGAGCTGAGCGATGGTGCAAGCCACGCAATCGCGCAGTGTCGCAGCGGCCTTGCTTGGCTTGTCGGCGCTTGCCGCGGCCGCGCCGACGCGCGAAAAGCGTCGAGCAGCGCCGCCCGCGAGGTTGCCGCCGTCGCGCGCAACGCCGCTCCTAGACAATACGAACCGGCAGCTCAACGGTGCAGCGGCTTTGCTTGCGTTGGCGACGCTGGCCGATAGCGGCGTTGAGCATTATCGCGGCTCGTTCCACAACAAGAGTATGTACCTGCCGCTCGGCGCGGCGGCGATGACCTTTCTCGCGAGCGTGCGCGATATCGTCGCCCCGGCTGCCGCCAATCGAGGCGAGCGCAACGCCGTTGATGCCATGGCGGTGGTGATCGGGCTGATGGGCACCGGCTTTCACCTTTACAATATCGCAAAGCGGCCGGGCGGATTCTCCTGGCTCAACTTCTTTTATGCGGCGCCGCTCGGGGCGCCGGCATCGCTCTCGCTCGCAGGGCTGCTGCGCCGGATGGCCATGCTTATCCGCGGTCGCGCGCTGATCGCCGGCATGCTGCCCGGCAAAGCGCTCGCCTTACTGGTGTCGCTAGGCCTTCTCGGCACCAGCGCCGAAGCCGCGCTGCTGCATTTCCGCGGCGCCTATCACAACCCTGCGATGGTCATTCCCGTCACCGCGCCGCCGATCGCCGCAGGCCTGCTGCTCGGTGCGAGCGCCGACCCGGGCCGGTCGCATCCGTTCGCGCGCTGGGCTTTGCGGCTGGTCGCGGGGGTTGGGCTGCTCGGCTCGGCGTTCCATGCCTACGGCATCAGTCGCAACATGGGCGGCTGGCGCAACTGGTCGCAGAATATCCTCAACGGGCCGCCGCTGCCCGCACCGCCGGCTTTTACCGCGCTAGCGATCGCAGGGCTTGCCGCGCTTTCCCTCGTCGAGCGACGGCGATGAGCGTGCGTTATCCCCATTACGACGTGCTCGCCAAGCGGCATACGCCATCCTGGGACGAGAAGACGCGGCGTGTGATCGACCAGCGCCTTGCCATGCCGCGTGAGCCGCGCTTCCTGAGCAGCGACGAGTTCCAGACGCTTAACGCGATCGCCGCGCGTATCGTGCCGCAGCCGGCGATGCGCCCGCCAATTCCGGTCGCAGCCCTGATCGATACGAAGCTCTTCGAAGACCAGGGTGACGGCTACCGCGATTACCGGCTGCCGCCGTTGCGCGAGGCTTGGCAGCGTGGCTTGCGCGCACTCGATGCCGAGGCGAGAGCGGCACATGGCGGCGCCTTTCATACGCTGAGCAGCGATGAGCAGGACGCGCTGCTGCACGCGGCACAAGACGGCCGACTGGCGGATGACGCCTGGCACGGCATGACGAGCAAGCTCTTTTTCGCCAAGCGTCTGCTGCTCGACATCGTCAAAGCCTATTACGGCCATCCGACGGCGTGGAGCGAGATCGGCTATGGCGGCCCGGCCAGTCCGCGCGGCTATGTGCGGATGGATTTCGATCGCCGCGATCCGTGGGAAGCCGCCGAAGCGAAGCCCGGCCAAGAGGCAGAGGCGGCGAAGATCAATGCCAGCATCGGATGATCCGCAAATCATGCCGCGCGGCAAGGACGGCCGCGCGCCCGATCCGTTCCGTGTCGGCGGATGGACGCCCATGCGCGAATATCCCGATCACGAGCCGGTCGATTTCGCGATCGTGGGTACCGGCGCGGGCGGAGGGACTCTCGCTTGCAGGCTGGCGGAAGCTGGCTTCTCCGTCGTGGCGCTCGATGCCGGGCCATGGTGGCGGCCGCTCGAGGATTTCGCGTCCGACGAGACTCATCAGGAAAAGCTTTATTGGACTGATGCGCGGATTTGCGATGGCGCCGATCCGCTGGTGCTTGGCGCCAATAATAGCGGCCAATCGGTCGGCGGCAGCACCGTCCATTTCGCGATGGTGTCGCTGCGCTTCCGGCCGGAATGGTTCAAGTCGCGTAGCGTGCTGGGCTACGGCGCGGACTGGCCGCTCGATTGGCGCGAGATGTGGCATTATTACGGCGAGGTCGAAGAGGCGCTAAAAATCTCCGGCCCCGTGAATTACCCGTGGGGACCAAAACGCCCGCGCTATCCGTACCGGCCGCACGAGCTCAACGCGGCTGCCTGGGTGTTGGCGAAGGGCGCGGAGGCGATGGGTATCGCCTGGACGCCGACACCGCTCGCAACGCTCTCCGCGCCGCGTGGACAATCGCCACCTTGCGTCTATCGCGGGTTTTGCACCTCCGGCTGTTCCACGAATGCCAAGCAGAGCGCGCTGATCACCTGGATTCCGCGCGCGGTCAAAGCCGCCGCCGAGATCCGCGATCTTGCCATGGTGACGCGGGTCGAAAGCGATCCGCGCACCGGGCGAGTCACCGGCGTTCATTATCATCGCGAGGATCGCTGGCACTTCCAGAAGGCGAAGAACGTCGTCGTCGCAGGGTATGCGATTGAGACACCGCGGTTGCTGTTGAATTCGGCGAGCCCGCGCCATCCAAACGGACTCGGCAACAGCTCGGGCCTCGTGGGCCGTTATCTGATGACGCAAGCGAACCAGGCGGTCTACGGCACGATGAAACAAGAGGTTCGCTGGAACAAGGGGCCCCCATCACTCGCCATCACCGAGCATTGGAATTACGAGGACAAGAAAGATTTCTTCGGCGGCTATTGTTACATGAGCCAAGGGCCGTTGCCGGTCGCCTGGGCCAGCATTATCGCCGGCTCGCGTGGGCTCTGGGGTGCAAAGCTCGTCGCGGAGATGGAAAAGTACAACCACATGGTCGGCCTCAAAATCGTCGGCGAGGTGCTACCCGATGAACGCAACCGCGTCACCCTAGCCGAGGAGAAGGACTGTTTCGGCATGCCGGTCGCGCGCGTGACGTTCTCTTATGGCGAGAACGACAAGAAATTAATCGCGCATTCGCTTGGCTTCATGCGGCAAAGCCTCGACGCGGCCGGTGTCACCGATCTGTGGGAAGAGACGGACGATACTTGTCACCTCAACGGTACCGCGCGAATGGGTACCGATCCGCGGACGAGCGTCGTCAACGCGGATTGCCGGAGCTGGGATATTCCCAATCTCTGGATTTGCGATGGCTCTGTGTTTCCGACCGTCGGCGGAGTCAACCCGTCGCTCACCATTCAGGCGATCGCGTCGCGCACCGCCGACCGGATCCGCAAGCTCAACGCAATGGGCGAGCTCGATCTACGCTAGCGCCCCGATCGATGCGTCGGCGCTTGTGTGCGGGCTCGTCGTCGTGCCGGTGATCGATCGTCTGATTCGGTTTCGGTCGTTGGTCGTGTTGGCCTTCGGCGCCTTGCCGGCCGACATGCTGACCACCATCCGGATGGCCTTTTGCCTCGTCGTAGAGATCGCCCTTGTTGTTCTTGCTCATGATTGCGTCACCGGATCGATAGCGAGCAGCGCGAGACCGGTCTCCAGGTCTTTGG
>DASXCX010000056.1:0-8237 GCA_036490955.1 Allostellaceae bacterium
CGGCGACGTCTGGGACTGCCCCGAGCTCGAGCTCGGAGAGCACTGCGTCCATCCAACCGAACTGATCGACGCCGACAGCGACGGCGTGCTGGCGCTTTGGCAGGAATACCGCTCGGGCGGTTTCGGCGCCGGGCACCTTCCTTTCGCCGGCGGAGCAGCCGAGCAGCCGGCCATCCTCATGGATGCGCTGCATCTGCTCTCGGGCGCCGCCGAATTGCTGAAACCGAAAAAGCCCGACAGGGAACAATCATGATCAAGGCGAGTGCTGGCTGGGTTGGCGGGCGGGACGTCAAGACGTTTCTGCGCGGCCAGCAAGACATGCTGGCGCGCGCCACACGGGCGGGGGTTGCGGCAGGCGCGGAGGGTTTGAAAACGGAATTGCGTCAGGCGGTTCAACGGGCTGGTCTCGGTGCGCGTCTTGGCAATGCGATCGGCGCGAATGTTTATCCGCGCGATCAAAAAGGTTCGCTTGGTGCGGCGGGGTTTGTGTTTCCGCGCGGCCGAAAGGCGGAACGAATCTTCGACTCTTTCAATGCCGGTGTGCCGATCCGCGGCAAGAACGGGAATTGGCTCGCGATCCCGACCAAGAACGCCTATCTCGGCGACCGCGCGGGACGCCGCCCGACGCCGGAGAAGTTCGAGCAGCAGACCGGCATCAAATTGCACATGATCGAGCCGCGCCGCTCCAGACGGGGACGCTACGCGCTTCTCGTCGGTGAATCCGTCGCCGGCCGCAGGCCTGGCCGTAAGGCCGCAACAAAGGGCAGGCGCGCCCAGGGCCGCGACGTCGATACTCTTGTTTTTTTCATTCTCATTCCCGAGGCCCGCGTCGGAAAAAGACTTTCCTTCGATGCGATCGCCGAAAAATGGGCGGCGCGGATTCCGGAATTGATCGACGCGGCCACTCCACAAGGATTGAACGATGGCGGGTAAATATACCTACCGGCTGACATCCGAAGGCTTCGCCGAATTCGAAGCCGAGATGAAAGCGCTCGGCGATGCCGGCGTAGCCGCGTTCGACAAGATCAAGGCCAAGATGCCGGAATTCGCGGACGCGGCCGAAAAGGCGCGCCAGCGGGCGGCGGACGCCAAGAAGCAGCTCGAGGATTTGGCGCGCACGGATTTTCGGTCTTTGCAGGCAAGCCTCGATCCGGTGATTGCGGCGCAGCAGCAATTCGCGCGTGGTCGCGACACGGTCACCACAGCGCAGAAGCTGGGTGTCTCCACCGATGCGGAGGCCGCGGCGGCGATACGTCAGCTCGAGGAGCGCTATGCGCACGCCGCATCGGGGGTCACGCTCTTTTCGCAAGGGCTTGGCGCGGCGAGGGAGCTCCTCGGCGCATTCGGGATCGCGCTCGGTGTCGGCGAGGTTGTGCGGTTCGGGGTCGAGGTCTTCAAGTCCACGGCAGCGCTCGACAACAATGCGAAAACGCTCGGCGTGAATGTCGAGTTCTATCAGGCCTTGCGCGCGGCCGCGCTGAACGCCGGCGCCAGCGTGGACGTCGTCGACACCAACGTGCAGCGCTTCACGCGTTCGCTCGGCGAAGCCATTCAGAATGGCGGACCGGCGGCGAAGGCGTTCACCGATCTGCATCTCACCGCCCGCGATCTTGCCGGGGGAACCGAGGCGGCTCTGCCGAAAGTCGCAAGTGCGCTGCTTGCCATCGGCACGGCGCAAGAGCGCGCCCGCATCGAAGCGGTGCTGTTCGGCAAAACGGGACAGGATCTCGAGCAGGTGCTGCGGCAATGGGCCGATCCCGAGATCGTCCAGCACATGAAGGACATGGGCCTCGTCATCGACCACGAGCTCGTCTCCAAGGCGGCCGAAGCGGATCGCCAATGGGGCCTGTTCTTCGAGCATCTCAAAGTCTGGACCGCCAGCGCCCTATTCGGTTCGTGGTCGGCCCCGCAAACGCCGCAAGAGCGTCAGGAATTCCTCACCCGCGACACGGCGAAGCCATTCAAATTCCCGTTTGCGGGACCCGATTCGCTTGCGATCCTCAATTCGCAGCCGAAGCCGCCTGCGAAGCCGGATGTCGGCGCGCAGCTGCTGCAACAGCGCCTCGCTTCCATGCAGGAGGAGGCGCGGCTTGCGGGCCTCACGGCGCAGGAGCGCAAGATCGAGCTCGAAACCATTACGCTGGCGCAGGCCGTTCAGCAGAAGCGCGGCGTAGACGAGCGGAACATCGTTCAGACCTTCGAAGCCGCGCGCAAGATCGTCGGCGAGACGACGGTCGAGCAGCTGCGCCAGAACGCGCTGACGATGGCCGAAAACGAGGCGCTGGCGGCGAAGAACGATCGCCTCGCGACGGCCGGCGGCTGGAACGATCAGCTGCTCCGGAGCCTCGAGGCGCAAGCGCGGGCCGATACGGCGGCGACGGTGCAGCAGGGCATCAAAGGGGATTCGGCCAAGACCGAATATGACATCCACAAAAACGTCCGGGCCCTGAACGAGAATGAATATCTCGCCGAACAGGTGCGCCTCGCCTCGATCCTGCCGGAGCAGCGCGCGGCCGAGCTCTACATCCTGCAGCAAAAACTCCAGCTCAACAAAAAAGACGAGGAAATCGACAAGGAGAGTATTCGAAACCAGTTCGAACAGATCCGGCAGGCCCAGCAGCTCACCGACCGGATCGAGGAATTCCGCAACACGACGCGCGATGGGCTGAAGAATCTATTCCTCAACGGCAAGCTCGATGCCAAGAGCTTCCTCGATTCGCTGCGCGACGGCTGGGCCACGACGCTCGCCGATATGGCGGAGCGCGCCCTCCTGCAGCCGATCGAGATTCCTCTGGTGTTGTCGATGCAGCAGGGCGCTTCCGCGCTGGCGGCACTGCTGGGTTTCGGGGGGGGTAGCGGCGGCGATGGCAGCGCCGCGCTCACCGGCGTCAACAACGGGCCGTCGATCTTCGGCGCGATGCAGCGCGGCGTGCCGGGCATCGGCCAGCCGCCGCTTTCCAATTCCTTGCTTTCGACGCAGGGGCAGGGCGGCTTCACTGGCGGCTACGGCACGGTCGGCAAAGTCATCAATCAGCCGCTCTATGGCATCGGAGGCGTCTTTGGCGGCAGTGGCACGCCGAGCGATTCCACAATCGGATCCGCGCTCGGAGGCGCGGCGCAGGGCTACGGCATCGGCTCGATCTATGGCCAGGTTGCGGGTCTCTCCCCCGGCAAGGCGCAGAATGCACAGATCGGCGGCGCCATCGGCGGCGCCATCGGTACGGCAGTCGGCGGCCCGATCGGCGGCATCATTGGTTCCACCCTCGGGTCCATCGTCGGTGGCCTCTTCGGGCCTGGAAAATCCAATTACACAGCCACGGCCAACTTCAGCGCCTCTCAGACCGCCGCCACCTTTACCGGCGACAAGCCCAACGACAACACGGTCAGCGCATCGAAGACAGCGGCGCAGGCGATCATCGCCGAGATCGCCAATCTCAAGGGTTATGGGGTCTCCTTCACCGACACGATTTCGCAGATCAATATCGGTCAGCGGGACAAATCCACCTATGTGCTGGGATCCGGCGCCAAGGGTGCCGTTGGCACGGTCGGCGATGTCAACGATCTGGCGATCGGCGCGCTGCGCGCTTTGCTGGGCAGCTCGACATCGTCCTCGCCGACGCTGAAATCGGTGCTCGCGAACAACAAATTCTCGACCGTCGACGAACTGGACTCGGCGGCGAAATTCGTCACCCAGATTTACGACGCGACGGTCGCGGCCAAGCCCGCCGCGACGCAGACCGAAACCGCGATGAAAAATCTGGTGCAGTCGTTCAAGGACGCCAGCACCCAGGCCAAGTCGCTCGGTCTCGATGTCGGGGCGCTGGCGGCGGGCACCAAGAAGAGCTTCGACCAGGACATTCGCGGCGCCATCCTGCAGATTCAGGACCCGCTGAAATATGCCCTCGAGCTGTGGCAGCGCGATGCGCAAGCGCGTCTCGATGCGGCGGCCCAGCTCGGCGGCGACATCGACCAGGTCAAGCAGCTGAACGCGCTGCTCTACCAGCAGACGACGCAGCAGGCGGCCTCCGGCATCACCGGCGGCTTGCAGGATCTGATCAATTCGCTGAAATACGGCTCGGCGTCGGCCGAAGCGCCGGACAAGCAGTATTTCGCGGCGCTGCAGGACTACAACGCGGCGCGCACGACGGCGCTTGCGTCTGGCTCGCCAACCGACATCCAAAATTTCCAAGCGCGGGCGCAAAGCTTCCTGCCCATCGCGCGCGATTATCTGGGAACCTCGGAGCGGTACGGCTCTTACACGTCCGACGTCATGGACACCGCGACGTCGCTGCTGCAGCGGCTCAATGCGCCATCGTCCATGCCGGACCTCACGCCGATGGTGGCGGCCCAGAATGCGACGACGCAGCAAACCGCGGCCGTCGTCGATGCCGTCAAAGACAATTCGTCTCGCCTCGATCAGATCACGCAGCAACTCTCGACCATGAACGGCGTGCTCGCCGCATTGGGGCGCCGCGTTGTGGCGCGCGGCGGCTGATGGCGAAGGCTGCGTTTCTCTATACCAACCTTGCCGCCGGCCTTGCCGCTGCGGCGGGATCGAGCGCGCCGGTCTCCGGCCTTGGCTGGGATCGCCTGAACGAGTCGCAGCCCCGGCATCGCGCCCGCGTCGACAACACCAGTGCGACGTTGATTTTCGATCTGGGCTCCGCCCAGGCGGTCGATTGCGCCGCGCTGATCTCGACATCGCTTCTCCTCGCCTCGACCGTGCGCGCGCGCGCCTCCGCGGTGGACCCGTCCTGCGTCTCTTCGCTACTGCACGATTCCGGGGTGCAGGCTGCCGTCACCGATGCCAAGTACAATGGCAACGTCATCCAATGCCTGAGCGCCGCTGTCACCACGCGCTATTGGCGCTGGGATGTCACGGGCGCGGCGCCCATCGATATCGGTCTTGCGCCGCTCGGCCTTCTCTTCCGCCCCGGCCGCAATTTCTCATTCGGTGTGCAGGAAGGCATGATCGACTTCGGGACGCGCGACACCAATCCGGACACCGGCGCTTCGTTCGGTGTGGCTGGGCCTATCGTCAGGTGCCGCCTGCTGAACTTCGCGGCCATGAGCAAATCCGAGGCCCGCGCGCAGATCGAGGACCTCGACCGCGTCATTGGCGCGGCGCGCGATTGTTTGTTCGTCGAGGATCCCGACGCGGCCTGGCTGGTGCGCGCGCAAGCGTCGATTTGGGGTTCGTATCGCTCGCCGGGGCAGGCCGAGCTCGCGACGCGTGCGGCCTACAACGTGTTCGCGCGGCCGTTCCGCCTCGTCGAGCGAATCTAAAGGACAAGCGATGTATCAATATCCCTCGCGCGTGTGGGGCAGCTCGACATCGAGCGGCACGGGCGCGATCACGATCACCGGCTTCTCGGCGGACCTGACGCCGTGGTCGACATGGTTCGGCATCGCGACCGTCGTCTACTATGTCATCAAGGGCGCCACGTATTCCGAGGAAGGAATCGGGACGTTCGATCCCGGCACGCAGCAGCTCACGCGGGATTTGATCCGCAAGAGCACGAACGCCAATGCGCTCGTCGTGCTGCCGAGCGCGACGACGCACAATGTGTTCGTCGTCTATCCCGGAGAGCCGTGGTTCTTCGATTCCTTTTCGGGCACCAAGACGCTCTCGATCGCCGAGCACGGCAACATCCAGCAGTTCACCGGGGCGGCGTCCCAGGCGCTGAACCTGCCGGGAATCGCAACTGTACCGCCGGGCTTCAAAGTGCCGGTGTTCAACGACGGCACGGCGGCGCTCACGCTCGACCCGAACGGTGCCGAAACGATCGAGGGCGCGGCAACGCTCGTGCTGATGCCGGGCGAAGCCGGGTTCCTCGCCAAGGACGCGACGCAGTGGCGCCTCAAGCGCTGCATGCGCGTGGCAAGCGCGACGATCGCCTCAGCCGCGACCGTCGACCTCGCGAAGGCCGCCGGCAGCCTCGTGCACGTCAGCGGCAGCACCGGGCCGATCACGAGCTTTGGATCGCCGCCGCCCGGCGCCGAGTTCATGGTCGTGTTCGATGCGGCACCGCAGGTGAACAACACCGCGAACATCGTCATTCCTGGCGGGGCTCCTTATCAAACGGGTGCCGGTTGCGTCGGGCGCGTCATTTCCGATGGCGGCGGCGTCTGCCGGTTCATCGTGCTCGCCCATGCCGGCGGCGTCGCCAACATGGGCAAGGTGACGATCGCCTCGGCCGCGACCGTCGACCTGACGACGGTCAATGCGAGCCTCGTGCATATCAGCGGCAATGGCGGGCCGATCACGAGCTTCGGATCGCCGCCGCCCGGCGCGGAATTCGAGATCGTTCTCGACTCGAACCCGCAGATCAACACCACCGCGAACATCCTGGTTCCCGGCGGCGCGAATATCATCGGCGCCGCCGATGTCTCGCTGCGCCTCTCTTCGGAAGGCTCCGGCGTCGTTCGCGTGACCAAGATCCAGAGCGGCAGTGGCGCGGGATGGGCCTGGAATGGCGGCGCGGTGCTCGCGGCCGGCAACAACGCCTGGAATCATAGTCTCGGCGTCAGCCCGCGCAAAGCGATGGTGCGCGCCGCGATCGTCTGCACCTCGACCGATGCCGGCTATGCGGTGGGGGACTCGATCCCCTTATTCACGACACAGCCGGACAACGCGAACCGCATGACGACGCTGGCGAACGATGCCGACGGCAACACGAGCCGCGTCGTCATCAATGGTGGCATCAACGTCGCGCACAAGGCGACGCAGGCGAACACGATTCTCACCTTGGCCAGTTGGACGCTCTATATCGGCGTCCAGCTGGAATTCTGATGGCGATGGGGCAGGCTTGCCATGGATGAGGGCTTCGACGCGCTGCACGGTCTGGCGCTCGACGATATCACGCTGATCTCGATCCCGTTCGCGCTGCCGGTTCTGCTGCCGCTCGACCGCGGCGACGAGCCGGGCGCGGTCGCGACGCTCGTCGATGTCGATGCCTACGATCCCAACCTCGCGGCCGTCGTGACGCAGCGCTGGGCCGATCGTGGCCTGATCTATCCGGACGACACCGCCTATCAGGCGCGGTTGAAATCCCGCGTCCGCGTTTCGCAGTCCGGCTTCGATTCGATCGGGGTCGGCGGACGGGTCGCGCTCACATTCGCGTCGATCGAGCTCTATAATGAGGATGAGGCGTTCGCGCGGATGATCGAGGAAGGACTCGCGCTCGGCCGCCATGCCGTCGTGAAGACGATGCCCGCGCCCGCCCAGGCGGCGTCCGACGCCGGCGGCGGCGATCTTGCGAATGCCGCGACAGTGTTCACGGGCATTGTCGCCGCGATGGCGGCGGCGCGGACGGGCATGCAGCTCACGCTCTCCGACCTCGGCGACCGTTTGAACACGCCGCTGCAGGCGGCGCTCTATGCCGGGACGGGCGGGCTCGAGGGCTCGCAGGAGCTCACCGGTACGCCCAAGCCCATTGCGCTCGGCTTCACCTACAATTCGACGCCGGTCTATATCGGGCTGGTCGATCTCGGCGACGGAGCGCTGCCGACGTATCAGAGCAACTGGCGCCAGATCCTCGGCCATTCGGCGGTGCGCGAGCGCGGCGTCACCATGACGAAGGTCACCTCGGCCCCGGGCGTGGGGCAGTGGCGCGATTGGCCGGCGCAAGGGTGCTTTCAGATCGGCTTCACCGCGAACGGGATCATCACCTGCGATCTGCGCGGCGATGCGGCTGGGGGCTATGCCTCGACCACCGCGCAGGTCATTCAGCACATGCTGACCGCGCTCGGCGCGCAATTCTCGACCAGCGATCTCGACGCGTTGAGCTTCTCCAATCTCGACGCGCGCATGCCGGGCGAGATCGGTTGGCGTCAGGGCAACGATCCGATCTCCGCCGTCGATGCGCTCGAGCAGCTGCTGCAGCATTGCGGCGTGTGGTCCTCGGGCGGCCGTGACGGAAAACTGCGCGTCGCGACCCCGGATCGGTATTGAGGGCAAGAGATGGCGGACGGCATTTTCAACATCGCCAAAGGCGCCTTCATCGAAAAGGTGAGGGATGGCGCCGGCAATCTCGGCATGTTGTTGCTCAAGGTCTCGCAGGCCGAAGGAATCCTCATCGATCACGACACGATCGCCTCGCTGTTGGCCGCGGCGAACACGGAAGCCAACTTCACGAATTATGCACGGAAGACGGGAATTAGCGGCACGATCACGGTCGACGATGTGAACGATCGCGTCGATCTCGACATGGGCGATCAAACCTGGTCCGCCGCTG
>DASXCX010000057.1:0-5313 GCA_036490955.1 Allostellaceae bacterium
TCTGATGGCATTCTTCCTCAGCCGCTATTGCGGGCTCAAAGCTTATGGCAAGATTTATGGCGTCAGTTTCGCCTGCTTCAACATCGGCAATACGGTGGGCGCGTTGATCGGCAGCCTGTCCTTCGACAATCTGCACAGCTACACGCCGGCCTTCCTGCTCTTCGCCGCCGCGCTGGTGATCGCTTGCTTCCTGTTCCTGACGCTCGGCGCCTACGCCTATCCGGCACGGCACGAGACAGCGCTTCCGGCGGACGGAACCGAGGAAGCACCCGCTTAGCGTCGCGACAAGGCCGCAAAGCTTCTCATCGCCGAGATCCTGCCGTAGGATCGTCTGTAAAGGCCGAGTCCATCGGCAATGAAGTACAGGGGAGAAACATGGCCGACGCCCAAACCATCCAAGTTTCGCAGATGCTCGACGAACGCGGCATCGGCGCTTTCCACATCAAGCTCATTATCTGGTCCTTCTTCATCGTGTTGATCGATGGCTACGACATCGGCGCCATCGCTTTCGCCCTGCCCTCGTTGATCAAGGAATGGGGTATTTCGCCGCGCGACGTCGGGCCGGTGCTCAGCGCCAGCCTCGTCGGCATCCTCTTCGGCTCGGCGATCTTCGGCTTCATCGGCGACCGCTACGGCCGCAAAGCGGCGCTGGTCAGCGCCAATCTCTGGTTCGGCATCTTCACCTTCATCGCCGCCTATGCGAGCAGCCTGGGCGAGATGACGGCGCTGCGCTTCCTCGCCGGCCTCGGCATCGGCGGCATCATCCCCAACGTCGTCGCGATCAACGCCGAATCGGCGCCGCGCAAATTGCGCGGAACCATGGCATTGATCGCGGTCGGACTGGTGCCGATCGGCGGTGCGATTCCCGGCTTCCTCGCGGCTTCGCTCGTGCCGACGCATGGCTGGCAAATCCTCTTCTACATCGGCGGCATCGTGCCGGTGCTGATCGCCGTCTGCGGCTTCTTCGGCCTGCCGGAATCGATCAAGTTCATGACGCTGAAAGAAAAGCATCGTGGCGCGATGGAAAAGCTCATCCATCAGATCCGGCCCGATTTCGTCATTCCGCCGAATGCTCGCTTCGTGATCGAGGATGAGAAGAACGTCGCCGGCTTCAACCCGTCTTATCTTTTCAAGGACGGTCTCGGGGTCATCACGCCGTTGCTGTGGTTGATCTTCGCCCTCAACCTCATGGGCTATTTCTTCCTCGCGAGTTGGACCCCGACCTTACTCGTCACGGCAGCGCATCTTCCGCCGCAAGTCGGCGCGCTGACAGGCGCGGTGATGCAGGTCGGCGGCACAGTCGGCCCGCTGCTGCTTTGCCGCTGGATCGACAGAAGGCGTTTCGCCGCGATCACGATCATGTTCATCCTCGCGGTGCCGGTGGTCGGCTCGGTCGGCTGGTTCGGTGTCACGTCGCAGACCTCGCTCTTGATCTCGGCGTTCTTCGCCGGTTTCCTCGTGCTCGGCATCCAATCGGGCATCAACGTCTCCGGGGCGTTGATCTATCCGACCTCGCTGCGCTCCAACGGCTCGGGCTGGGAACTCGGCATCGGCCGGTTCGGCTCGATCGTCGGTCCGCTGCTCGGCGCCGCCTTCGTCGCTCTGCCGATCGAGCAGCTCTATATGTGGGCGGCGATACCTTTTGCGATCGGCGCAGCTGCGTGCTTCATCGTCTATCGCCTCAATGAAGCTCGATTGCGCGAACGCCCCTGGATGCGCGAAGGACAGACCGCAGCAGCCGAATAGGGAAATCGGAGCGGACGGTGATTCAAGAAAAAGACGTACAAATTACCGTCCGCGACGGTGTCAAAATCGCCGTCCGCATCTACCGCCCCGAGGGCAGCGGCAAGTTCCCCGCGCTCTTCGCGGTCAGCCCCTATCGCTACGACAATGACGACATGCCGGCGACGCCGGTGTTTCTCTGGCGCGAGACCGGGCCGATCGAATGGTACGTCGATCAGGGCTATGCCTATGTTCGTGCCGACACCCGCGGCACGGGCTTCAGCGAAGGCGATTACCGCTTCCTCGACAAGAAGGAGCAGACCGATCTCTACGACGTGATCGAGTGGATCGCCACGCAGCCGTGGTGCAGCGGCAAGGTCGGGGGCATCGGCGAGAGTTACTACTGCATGTCGCAGTGGTTCATGGGCATCCAGGCGCCGCCGCATCTCGCCTGCCTCGGCGCGTATGACGGGCTCAACAACCCTTACGCCTTCATGGGCTATCCCGGCGGGATCGAGGGCAATTTCCTGTCCTATTGGTTCAATTCGAGCGTCCGCGGCCCCAATCTCTATCCGACCAACGGCGACCATCCGCGCGCCCTGCCGCATGACGTGTTCTTCGATGTCACACAACATCCCTTCTACGACGATTGGTGGAAGGAACGCTGCGCCGCCGAGAATCTCGACAAGATCAAGGTGCCGCTCTTCTCGATCGGCATCTGGGCGAAGATGGATCTGCACTGCGCCGGCAATATCCTCGGCTACCAGAAGGCCACGGGACCGAAGAAGCTTTTCATCTCCGGCACGGCGACACCCTTCACCGCGCAAATGGATTTCGCCAAGGTCGATTTCCACGAAAAGCTGCTGCTTCCCTTCTACGACCGCTACCTGAAAGGCAAGCCCTCAAGCCACGATACACGGCCGGCGATCGAATACACGGTGCGCAACACCGGCGTGGTCAAAAGCTGCGAGAGCTGGCCGCCGCTCGGCGCGACGGCGACGAATTTCTATCTCTCCAAGATACCCAGCGGCAGCGTGACCTCGCTCAACGACGGCGGGCTCTCGACCGCACACTCGGCGGGCGACGGCGGTCAATCGAGCTATTCCTACCCGCATCCGAGCTGGGCGCTGGGCGTCGTCGCCCTCGGACCGCAGGGCCCGGACCCGGTACGCGGTGTCCTCACCTTCACCACCCAGCCCCTGCCGCAGGATATCGAGATCGCCGGCGACGCCAAGCTCGTGCTCTATGCCTCGTCGACTCGGCCAGAACTCGATTTCTGTATCAAGCTCGCCGAGCAATTCGCGCAGGATCCGAACGCGCGCGCCCAAGGGCTTCAACCGCATTCCGTCGTCGTCAGCAAGGGCTGGCTGCGTGCTTCGCACAATGCCGAGCACACCGCCGCAACGCCGCTCACCCCTGGCGAGGTCTACAAAGTCGAGATCGCGCTGCAACCGATTGCTTATCGTTTCCGTCAGGGCAATCGCATACGCGTCGAGGTGGTGAACGGCGATTCACCGGTCACCGACGCGCTGTTTTTCCACATCTACAGGCCCGACAAGCTTGGGACTGATACGATCTACCATGACACGCAGCACCCCTCCCATCTCATCCTGCCGGTGATGCCGAGAGACTGAGAAAAAATTCGAGAGTCAGTGCCTACTCATTTGCTCTCGCAGAATTTTTGCGGGTTATTCACATGCTGAGCCGGATTTTCCTTACAACGCTCGTCCTGGCCTTTTCAGTTCACGTGTGCGTCGCCGAGAGTATCAAGATCGGCGGCGCAAAGACCGCAAGCGGCGGCGCCGGCTATATCGCGATCGAAAAGGGCTATTTCACAGCCGAAGGCCTCGATGCGCAGCTCGTTTTCTTCGATTCGGCGCAGCCCACCGCGGTTGCGGTCGTCTCCGGCGCTATCGACATCGGCACCACCGGCCTTAGCGCCGGCTTCTACAATCTCGCCGGCCAGGGTGCGCTCAGGATCATTGGCGCGCAGGGACATGAGAGTCCCGGCTTTCACACCATCGGCTATTTTGTTTCCAAACGAGCTTACGATGCGGGGCTCAAATCCCTCCGCGACCTCGCCGGCCGGACCTTCGGCCTTGGCCAATTCGGCACGCCGGGCCATTACGTCCTGGGCGTCACGGCCGACAAATACGGCACCGATCTCGCGGCCATCCATCTCGTCGCCCTGCAATCGAACGCCAATGTGATCTCGGCGATGATCGGCGGGCAGGTCGACGGCACCGCCACGGTGTTGGCGACCGGCTATGTCCCGCTGATCGACAAGGGCGACATCAAGGTGCTGAGCTGGGTCGGCGACGAAATCCCATTTCAGGACCGCGCGATCTTCACCGCGACCAAGACGGCCAACGAGCGTGGCGACATGCTGCGGCGCTTCCTGCGTGCCTATCGCAAAGGGGCGAAAGATTTCCACGATGCCTTCACCGGCCCGGACGAGCGGCCGCAAGAGGGCCCGACCGCCGCCGCGACCATCGCGCTCATCGCCAAATGGGTCGAGCAATCGCCCGAACAGGTGCGCGGCGGGATCGCCTATATCGATCCCGAGTTGCGCGTGAATGTGGCCGACGTTCTGCGCCAGATCGCCTGGTACAAGGCCCAGGGCATGCTGAAAGCGGATGCCGACGGCAATCAGATCATCGACAAGCGCTACGTTGTGCCGCTGCCGTGATCCGTGCCGTCATTGGGACGGCGGAAGTGGGATCACATAGCGCGTGTCGATCGCGCGCGCGCCATCGATGTCTGGCTTCACCATGCCCTGGGACTTGTACCAATCTACCTGACGCAAGACGTCCTGCACGTTGAGCCGCGCGTGAGGATCGTCATAGGACACGGTGCGTTTCACGTCATCGATCGACTGGCCCGTATTCTGCGCGATGATCGCGGCGACCACATCGGCGGTCGGCTGATCCTGGCGGGCCTCCTCCGCACCGGTGAAGGCATCATGGTAATCCTGGGCACCCTTCCGGTACGCGCGCAAGAACGCCTCCAGCATCGGCCGGCGCGTATCGGCGGTCTTCGAAGCGACATAAAGCCCGCCCGCCTGATAGCTGATCTCGCTGCCGGTCCAACCGATGAGCTTCGCGTCGCCGCGGCCGACCGCGGGAACGGCCAAGAACCCCGTCACGACCGCCGCATCGACCTGACCGCCGATCACCGCGGTAAGAACGTTGGGCAAGGATTGCAGCGGCAGGAAGCGCGACGATTTCAGGTCGATGCCGCGTTTCGCCGCGATCAAGCTCAAGATGTACTGGAAAGCCGAGCCGGCCTGGGTATTGCCAATGACGCGGCCGCCCAAATCGTCGAAGGTCTTGAGGCCGCCGCTATGGGCCTTGTTCGACGCGATGGCGGCGAAAGTCTTGAAGCCCGGGACATCGCGCGCTTGGCCGCCGACGATCTTGAGCGCACCCTGTCCCGCCAGGCTGAAGAAGGCGGCGCTGAAGGCAGAATCGCCAATGTCGATATCGCCCGACGTGACTGCGATGGAGATCGCCTGAGCAACGTCGATATAGCTGATCTCCACGGTCAGGCTTTCGGCGGCGAAGTAGCCTTTGGCCTGGGCGATGTAGATCG
>DASXCX010000058.1:0-8338 GCA_036490955.1 Allostellaceae bacterium
CGCTGGGCGCCGATATCGCTCCGCTCGGCTGGCACGAAAAGCTCGATGCACCGGCCGGCGATCCGCTGCCGATGCTGCCGCCCGAGCCGCGGCCGCCGGTCGCGGCGCGGCCGCGCAAGCTCTCGATCACCGAAATCGAAACCTGGCGCCGCGATCCCTATGCGATCTACGCCAAGCATGTGCTGCGGCTGCGCGCGCTCGATCCGCTCGATGCCGATCCTGGCGCGGCCGATCGCGGCATCATCATCCACGAGGCGCTGGGCAATTTTCTCAAGGCCTATCCCCGGCAATTGCCGCGCGACACGCTCGAGCGGCTGCTCGTGCTCGGCGAGCAGAGCTTCGCACCGCTGCTCGACCGTCCGGGCGTCTGGGCCTTCTGGTGGCCGCGCTACAAGCGCATCGCCGAATGGATCGGTGCAATGGAAGCAGAGCGGCGGCCGCTGCTCGAGGATATTCTCGCCGAGATCGATGGTCGCATGATCGTCGAGGCCGCGGCCGGGCCGTTCGAGATCGTCGGCCGCGCCGACCGGATCGAGCGGCGCCGCGACGGCAAGATCACGATCGTCGATTACAAAACGGGCTCGGTGCCGGAAGCCGGCGATCTCGCCGAAGGCATCACGCCGCAGCTTGCCCTCGAAGCCGCCATGATCGAGCAAGGCGGCATCGCCGCGCTCGGTAAGGCGAGCGTCGCGGAGCTTGCCTATTGGAAGCTCGGCGGCGGCGATCCTGCCGGCAAGGTCATGCGACGTGTCGACAATCCGGACGAGATGCGCGCGACGATCGAGCGCACCGTTCTCGGCATGCGCACGCTGATCGCGTCTTTTGACGACCCGTCGACCGCCTATCTCGCCGTGCCGCGGCCGGAGAAGGCGCCGCGCTATTCCGACTACGCCCATCTCGAGCGGCAGAAGGAATGGCTCGCGGGCGAAGAGGAAGAGGAATGAGCGAGCTCACGCCCGACTCTTTGCTCGCCGATCCGGGGCTGCAGCAGCGCCGCGCCTATGAGCGCGAGGCGTCGGTTTGGGTCGAGGCTTCGGCCGGGACCGGCAAGACCACGGTGCTGACGCGTCGCGTTCTGTCGCTGCTGCTCGCCAAGACAGCGCCGTCGCGGATTCTCTGCCTCACTTTCACCAAAGCGGCGGCGGCCGAAATGGCCAACCGCATCAACGAGACGCTGGCGCGCTGGGCGACGAGCGAGGACGGCGCGCTGGCGCAAGAGCTGGTCGAGCTGATCGGCGAAATGCCCGATGCCGATCAGCTCGACTACGCGCGCCAGCTCTTCGCCCGCGTGCTCGATGCGCCCGGCGGCATCACCATCGCGACGATCCACGCTTTTTGCCAATCGCTACTCCGGCGTTTCCCGATCGAGGCGGGTGTCGCGCCGCATTTCGAGGTGATGGACGAACGCTCGAGCGCCGAAGCGTTGACCGCCGCGCGTGAGGCGGTGCTGACACGCGCGCGTGAAGAGCGCACGTCGCCGCTGGCCGAAGCGCTGGCCGAAGCCGTGCAGCGCACGCATGAGGAGCGCTTCACCGAGCTTCTGGGGGCGCTGGCGCAGGAGCGCGCACGACTGTTCGAGGCGCTCGGCCGCGGCTTCGACGAATTCGCGCGGGCGTTGCGCCGCCTGCTCGATCTGCGCGACGGCGAAACCCTCACCGGCATTCTTGCCGAGGCGTGCCGCACCTGTGACGAAGCGGCTTTGCGCGCCGCTTGCGAGGCGATGCGGGCGAGCAAAGCGAAGACCGATCAGGAGCGCGGCGCGATCATCGCCGCATGGTTCGCGGCCCCCGATACGCGGCACGCCGCGTTCGACGATTATCTTGGCGCCTTCTTTACCGCCGACGGCACCGGTCCGCGCTATTCGCGCTGCGTCACGGTTGCGCTCGCGCGCGAGCAGCCGGCGGTTCAAGCCGCGATCGAAGCCGAAGCCGAGCGGCTGCAGGCGATCCGACAACGCCGCTGCGCTGCCGAAATCTACGCCGCAACCCTGGCGATCGCGCGGCTCGGCGCCGCGATGCTCGAAGCGTATGAGCGCCACAAGACCAATCGCGCGCTGCTCGATTACGACGATCTCGTCCTGAAGGCGCGCGATCTCTTGCGCCGGCCAGGCATCGCGCCCTGGGTGCTGTTCAAGCTCGATGGCGGGCTCGACCATATTCTCGTCGACGAGGCGCAGGACACGAATCCCGAGCAATGGGAGATCGTGCAACTGGTCGCCGAGGAATTCTTTGCCGGCGAGGGCACGCGCGATGGCGCGCGCACCGTCTTCGCGGTCGGCGACGCCAAGCAATCGATCTACAGCTTCCAGCGCGCCGATCCGGCGAAATTCATTGCGATGCGCCTGCATTTCGAGCGTGCGGCGGGCGAGTGGTGGCGGCGTGTGCCGCTGCATGTCTCGTTCCGCTCGGTGGCGGCGATACTGGCGGCGGTCGATGCGGTTTTCGCTGGCGATCCGGCGCATGACGGCGTCATGCTCGACGGGCAGATCATCCGCCACATTGCCCAACGGCACGGCGATGGCGGTCTTGTCGAGCTCTGGCCGCCAATCGAGCCGGAAAAACCGGTGCCGCCCGCGCCTTGGGAACCACCGCTGAAACAGCGCGGCGCGAGCGAGCCGCGCGCGCGGCTGGCGCAGGCGATCGCGGCGCGTATTCGGGATTGGCTCGATCGCGGCGAGCGGCTCGAAGCGCATGACCGGCCGATCCGGCCGAGCGACATCATGGTGCTGGTACGCCGCCGCGGGCCGTTCGTCGGCGAGCTGGTGCGCCATCTGAAGAAACTCGGCGTGCCCGTCGCCGGCGTCGACCGCATGATCCTTACCGAGCAGCTCGCGGTCGAGGATATGATGGCGCTGGCGCAATTCCTTCTGCTGCCGGAAGACGACCTCACCTTGGCGAGCGTGCTGAAAGGCCCGCTCTTCGGCTTGTCCGAGGACGAGCTATATCGCCTCGCCTGGCTACGGCCGGGGAGCCTCTGGGCATCGCTGCGCGAGCACCGCGAGGAATCGCCGAAATTTGCCCAAGCCGCCGACGAACTCTCGGCGCTTTTGGCGCGCGTCGACTTCGTGCCGCCCTACGAGCTTTTCGCCGAAGTGCTGAGCGCGCGCGGCGGACGCAAGGCGATCCTCGGCCGGCTCGGGCCCGAGGCCTCCGATCCGCTCGACGAGCTGCTTGCGGCGGCGCTTGCTTATGAGCGCGCGCATGGCGTCTCGCTGCAAGGCTTCCTCCATTGGCTCGCCGAGGGCGCGGCCGAGATCAAGCGCGATCTCGATCAAGGCGCGCGCAACGAGGTGCGCATTCTCACCGTGCACGGCGCCAAAGGTCTGGAAGCGCCGATCGTCTTCCTGCCGGACACGCTGCAGATGCCGACGAAGACGCCGCCGATCCTCTGGCACGGAAGCGCGCACCACGCTGCCGCGCTGCCGCTCTGGATGGTGGCGCGCGCGGCGCCGCCGCGCGCCGCGCAAGCAGCGCTCGATGCCGCAAAGCGCAAGCGCGACCAGGAATATCGCCGCCTGCTCTATGTCGCGATGACGCGTGCTGCCGACCGGCTCTACATCTGCGGTTGGCAAACGAAACGTTCGCCGCCGATCGGCAATTGGCATGCGCTCGCGGCTGCGGGACTGCGCGCCGCCGGTGCCGAGCCATTCGATTTCGCGAGCGAGAAATTCGCCGGCGTTGCGGCATGGGGTGGCGATGGGTTGCGCTTGCGTCATGTGCAGAAGGGCAAGCCGCAAAGAGCCAAGCCCGCCAAGCAAAAGCCGGCTTCGTCGCCGCTGTTGCCGGATTGGTGCTCGCTGCCGCCGCCGCCCGAGCCGGCGCCGCCCAAGCCGCTCGCGCCGTCGCAGCCGCAAGGGCAAGAGCCGGCGGCGCGCTCGCCGCTCGGCGATGATCGCGGCGCGGCGTTTTTGCGCGGGCGGCTGGTGCATCGCTTGCTGCAGAGCCTGCCCGCGGTCGAGCCGCTCTGGCGTGTCGCCGCGGCGCAGCGCTTCCTGGCGCTGCCGGTGCATGGTCTTGCGACAGCGGATCAGCATGCGATCCTCGATGAGACGATGGCGGTGCTGAATCATCCGGAATTTGCGCCGCTCTTCGGGCCCGGCTCGGTCGCGGAAGTGCCGGTCGTCGGTCTGATCGGCGGGCGTGCGCTGTCGGGCCAGATCGATCGGCTCGTGATCGAGGGCTCATCGGTGCTGATCGTCGATTACAAGACGATCCGGCCGGTCCCGGCCGACCTCGATGCCGTGCCGCCGCTCTATTTCGAGCAGCTCGCGGCTTACCGTGCCGCGATCGCGGCGGTGTTTCGCGATAAGGAGGTACGCTGCGCGCTGCTCTGGACCGATGGGCCGACGCTGATGCCGGTGCCGCCGGCGAAGCTCATGCAAAGCTAAGCGGCGTGGCGCGCCGAAGCTTTTGCGGGACAGGATTTGACGATGTCGACGCGCCGCTTGCCCTGCCAGATTTCGATGCCGCGGCTATCGCGCCGTGCCAAAAGTTTCGCCGCGGCAAGCGCCATCGCGACCGCGTCTTCTGCGCCCGAGATCCATTCGGCATCGATGATGTGGTCGCGCTCGTTCAGATAATAAAATCGGGAACCACCGGATGCCTTCTTCAAGAGCTATCCAATGCAAGAACGGTATCCCTGATCCTCGCCCTTACTATGGGGGAAAGTCGGCTTTTCTATGGAATTTGAAGTAATGAATTCTTAACTATAATCACGCGGCGCCGCGGTTGCGGGTGCCGTCTTGCTTGCCTAAGCTTGGGCCATCGTCCGCTGCAGGAGAATGGAATGTCGACCACCAAGATCACCGACGCCTCTTTCGACGCCGATGTGTTGCGCTCTTCGGGTCCGGTTTTGGTGGATTTCTGGGCCGAATGGTGCGGCCCCTGCAAGCAGATCGGCCCCTATCTTGAAGAAATCGCGGCCTCGATGAAGGACAAGCTCACCGTCGCCAAGATCAATATCGATGAGAACCCGCAGACGCCGACCAAATATGGCGTCCACGGCATTCCGACCCTCATGCTGTTCAAGAACGGCCAGGTCGCCGCGACCAAAATCGGGGCCCTGCCCAAAAGCAAGTTGGTTGAGTGGGTTAGTTCGGTTCTCTAGCCATCACTGTGGCCGCCCGGCGGCCAATGCTAAGAACGCCTTAAACATTCTCCCGTCAAGATAGCGGCGGTGACCCATCGGTCACCGCGGTTGCTTGGCTGCGCACACATTCCCGTCCGCGCCGACCGCCCCATCGCTTGTGAGGTAAGGCGCGATGAAGAAAATTCTCGTCATCGACGACAACATGGTTGTCCGCAACACCATCGTTCAGATCCTCGAAAGCGAGGGCTACGAGGTGATCAGCGCCGAAGACGGCCGGCGTGGGCTCTTCGTGTTCCGCAGCGAGAAGCCCGACCTCGTCGTCACCGACATCATCATGCCGGAGAAAGAGGGAATCGAGACTATTCGCGATATCCGGGGCGAAGTTCCGGACGCGAAGATCATCGCGATTTCCGGCGGCGGCCGTATCGGCAACACCGATTTCCTCAAGATCGCGCGCCAACTCGGTGCGTCGGATATCGTCGCCAAGCCGCTCGATCCCGATCACTTCCTCGACGTCGTCAAGAACTGCCTCGCCGCCTGACCCGTGGAGCAGCCGTTCGACGATGGCTCTTCTGCACAAATTGCGTCGCAATCTCGCCGATCTGATCGATCCGGAGAGTGACCGGCAGCATGAGCAGCCGCCGGTAGCGAAGCCGACAGGCGCCGTTTCGGCCGAGCTGCTTTACGACCGGATCCGCATTCTCGTGCCGGCGGGGCGCAATCGCTCGGTCAGGGCCGGCCAGGTCAATCTGATCAGCTTTGCACCGATCCGCGACCGCCTCGGCAGCCAATGGCCGCATTACGCGGTCCAGGCCGACCGTATCGCGCGCAACGCGATCGAGCGCTATCTCATCGGCGGCGATATCTACACGCGCTGGAAAGACGAAGGGTATGTCGTCGTCTTTGCGACGCTCGATTTCCATCAAGCCCAAGTCAAATGCAACCTGATCGGCGACGAGATCACCAAAAAGCTCCTCGGCGAAGAGGCGCAGGATCTCGCGGAAATCCGTCATGTCGAGGTTCAGCCTGACGGCACGGTGACGTTCTCGCAAGTGCCGGGGTTCGAGGATTTGGTGGCGCTGACCATCGGCCTGGAGGCCGGGCGTGCCCGCCCCTCCGGCGGCGCGTTGCCGATCGGCGCGGCCGAGCTTTCATCGCCCGCAGCGGCAGTCACTAAGGCGAGCGATCCGGTCGCCGAGCTCACCTATTCCTACCGGCCGAGCTGGGACCCGGGGCACGGCGTCATCGCCGCCTATCTTTGCGTCCCGACCCTGCCGGAGCTGCCGGGCAGCGCGCGGCGCGCCCGGGCGGCTTCCGTCCTCAGAGACGACGTGGCATCGCTCGAGCGGCTCGATTTCGCGACGCTCGGTCATGCCATGGGTGTCGTCGAGGGCCTCGTGCGCGACAAGCGGCGACTCCTCATCACGGTTCCGGTTCGCTTTGAGACGCTATGCGCGGCCGCGAACCGCCGCCGCTATATCGAGATATTGGATGGAAGGCTCAGCTCCGAGGCCGCGCCGCTGCTGGTGATCGAGCTGGTCGGCGTTCCCGCCGGCGTGCCGGAGGCACGGCTGCACGAGATCAGCTCGCCGCTACGCGCACATGCCCGTGCGGTCATTGCGCGGCTGCGTCCCGACATCACCGATTTCAGCCAATTCCTGAGCGCGCGCGTCGCCGCCGTCGGCTGCGATCTCGGCGAGCAAAACGGATCCGAGCTAGCGCTGATGCAACAAATGGCGCGGTTCTCGCGCGCCGCGGCCAAGACCGGTGTCGCGACCTATTTGCGCGGCATCAGCAGCCTCAGCCTTGCCGCCGCCGCACTTGGCGCGGGCTTCGCGCATCTCGACGGCGATGCGATTGCGCCGATGGTCGACCAGCCGCACGGTGTCGTCCAGTTCGGCCTGGCCGATCTCTACAACCCATCTTTCAAGGGATGACGCGATGACTTCGCCCGCCGGGCCGGTTGGCGCACGCCCGTCGCCCATGCGCGGTCGCCCTGCGCGCTCGCTCCGACCCGATCAGCTTATCCATCTCATCGGCGCGCTGCTGTTGATCACGGCGCCGCTGGTTTGCGGCTACTTCGTCACGTCGCTCTACCAGAGCGAAGTCACGGCGATTCGCAATCGCCTCGAAATCCCTGCGCATGCGATGGCGCATTCGACCACCGCCATCGCGCACAACGCCGATTCGGCGCTGCGCAATATCCAAGAGGTCTTGCAGAATACGGCGAAGGACCAGTTCGCGACCGAAGCGCTGCATCAAACTATGGCGTATCGCGACAGCGTCAGCGTCGCGATCAGCCGCATTGCGGTCTACGATAAGAACGGTACGCCGTTCCTGAGCTCGACCCCCGAGAGATCGGTCAAGGAATCGGTCGGAAATTACGATTTCTTTCGCCATCAAGCCGCTGCGCAGGCGGATGAAATGCTGGTCAGCGATCTTGTCCCCGATCCGATCGGCGACGCGCCGGAAATCATCATGAGCCGGCGCCTGGTCGATACGAACGGCAATTTTCTCGGCGTGGCGGCCGTTTTCGTCGACGCGAACTATCTGCAACAGATTTTCGATTCGCTGCAGATGCCGGCCGGTACCAGTATCACCGCCTTCAATCGCGACGGGCGTGTCGTGGTGCGCTCGCCGCCCGTCCGCCTCGGCGACGTCGACGTCAGCACGGATTTTACGAAGCACCCGATTTTTCGCACCCTCATCGACGGCCCATCGAGCGGCAGCTTCGGCCGCTTTGCGACGCTGAAGGGGATGGTGCGGTTCATCGCCGGTGTCGGCGGCGAAGATGCGCCCTTCGTCATCGCGGCCGCGTGGGATGCGGACACCGCGCTCGCGTTGTGGCGGCGGGAATCCATCGGGATCGGTATCGGCACCTTGGTCGGTCTGGCGGTCGCGGTGGCTCTCCTCGCTTATCTGCGGCGCCAAATTCGACGTAACGACGATTTGCTGGCAAAGGTCTCGGAAGCGGAGTTGCGGCAGCGTCATCTGATGACGGCGCTTCCCGACGCCGTCGCGATCATCAACGAATCCCTGGAGATCGAATTCGCCAATCCGGCCGCGGAACATATCCACGGCTACGCGCCGGGCGAGATGAGCGGCCTGCCGTTGAGCGCGATCATGGTTGACGATGCGAAGGCGCATGATGAGGAATCCGCGCGGCGCGCCATCATGGGCGGCGATGAAGGCGCCGTTCGCGTGCTCCCGCGTCTCGCGCGACGTAAAGACGGAAGCTCGCTGCCGGTCG
>DASXCX010000059.1:0-2403 GCA_036490955.1 Allostellaceae bacterium
GCACGGTTCTGGTGACGACCGCCGGCGCGCGCGACGCCTACCTGATCGGCCGCGGCAATCGCCCCGAAGCCTATAACGTGCTGTTCAGGCGCACGACGCCGCTCGTCCGGCGCGGCATGATCATCGAAGTCGACGAGCGCATGACCGCACGCGGTGAGGCAATCCTGCCGCTGAGCGAAGCAGAGACCGTCGCGGTGTGCGAGAAGATCGCCGGTTTCGAGCCCGAAGCGATCGCCGTTTGCTTCCTCCATTCTTATGTCGATCCGAGCCATGAGCAGGCAATGGGCCGCGCGCTGCGACGCGCCTTCCCGCAGGCTTACATCTCGCTGAGCCACGAAATTCTGCGCCAGTATCGCGAATACGAACGCAGCTCGACGACGGTGGTGAATTCCTATATCGGCCCGCGCGTCAGCACCTATCTGAAGCGGCTCGAAACCCGGCTCGAAGACCGCAAATTCCCCGGCACCTTGCTCATCATGCAATCGAACGGCGGCGTGACCTCGGTCGGCGCGGCGAGCCGCGCCCCGGTCGGCTTGATGGAATCAGGCCCGGTTGGCGGCATCAACGCCTCGGCCGAGATCGGCAGGCGTCTCGGCTTTCCGCAAGTCATCGCTTTCGACATGGGCGGCACGACGGCGAAAGCCAGCGTCGTGCGCGACGGCCAGCCCGCGACGGCGGAAGGCTATTACGTCGGCGGCTATGCCTCGGGTCACCCGGTGATGCTGCCGGTGGTCGACGTCGTCGAAGTCGGCGCCGGCGGCGGCTCGATCGGCTGGATCGATAGCGTCGGTGCGCTGAAAGTCGGCCCCAAGAGCGCAGGCGCCGCGCCGGGCCCGGTCTGCTATCGCACCGGCGGCGAAGAGCCCACGATCACCGACGCCAATCTCACCCTCGGCCGCCTCAACGCTGAAAACTTCCTCGGCGGCGACATGACGCTCGACAAGGCTGCCTCGCGCGCTGCTCTTAAAGAGAAGCTCGCCGACAAGCTCGGCCTCAGCGTCGAGGAAGCGGCACTCGGCATGCTGAAAATCGCGGTCGCGCACATGACGCTCGCGGTGCGCGGCGTCTCGATCGAGCGCGGCTACGATCCGCGCGATTTCACCATGGTCGCGTCGGGCGGCAATGGCGGGCTGCATGCACCCCTAATTGCACGCGAGCTCTCGATTCCGCGCGTCATCCTGCCGATGCTGCCGGCGCATTTCTCGGCGGTCGGCATGCTGATGACCGACATCCGGCACGATTACGTGCAGACCCATGCGCGAAGCATGGCCGAGGCCGATTTCACCGCGATCCGTGCGATCTGCGACAATTTCATCGATGAGGGCAAGAAGCTGTTGGAAAGCGAAGGCGTCGCGTCTGATCAGCAACATATCCAGCTCTCGATGGATATCCGCTATGTCGGCCAGGAATTCTATCTCAACACGCCGGTGACCTATCATGAGGTGCTGAATGCCGATCGCGACGGCATCCGCAAGCATTTCGACGCGCTGCATCTGCGCCATTACGGCCAGAACGCCGACCATCGTCGGGTCGAGGCCGTAAACATCCGCGCCAACGCCATCGGCCAGCGCGCGAAGATGGAATTCCAGCCGGGTGCGGTTGGCGGCGTGGCTGCGAAGCCAATCTATCGCGACGTTTATCTGAGCGACGCGAAGAAGCCGACGCGCTGCACCATCTATCAACGCGACGCACTGGCGCCGGACACGAAGGTGCAAGGCCCGGCGATCATCGAAGAAAGCGCGACGACCGCTTTGTTGCAGGAAGGCGACGAAGCCACGATCTGCCCAACAGGCGAAATCATTATCACCATAGGAGGCAACTGACATGGCCGCCGATCCGATCACCGTCGAGGTGCTGCGCAGCGCGCTGCCCGCGATCGCCGACGAGATGTCTTATGTGCTGAAGCGCACCTCCTACAATATGATGATCTTCGAGGTCGGAGATTATTCCTGTGCCATCCTCGACAAAGAGGGCAATCTCCTGGCGCAAAATGGCGGCGGCGTCAGCCATTTCCTCGCCGATATGGGCGTCGTCGTCCGCGACGGTGTGAAGCGCCTCAAAACCTTCGCGCCGGGCGATGTCGTCCTGATGAATCATCAGGCGGTGTGCGGCCAGCACCTCAACAATATGTGCGTCTACACACCCTTCTTCTGGAAGGGCGAACTCTACGGCTTCACCATCATCCGCGCGCATTGGATCGATGTCGGCGGCTATTCGACGGGCTTCGGCGCCGGTATGGCAGCGGCCGATCCATGGCTCGAAGGGCTGCAGTTCAACCAGCTCAAGATCTATAAGGCCGGCGTACCGAATGAAGAACTGCTGGCGATGATCTCGGACAACATCCGTTATCCGGAATCGTCGATGGGCGATCTCGATGCGCAGATCACGGCGTGCAATCTCGGC
>DASXCX010000060.1:0-3390 GCA_036490955.1 Allostellaceae bacterium
AAGCTCCCGCTGGAGGAAAAGAGTTGGGGAATGCGGCGCGCCAGTTGGCGAGATATTCGTCAACCGTCGCCTTGCCGCGGGCGCTGTTGTAATGGCGCTTGTAGTAATCGGCTTGCGCCGCGATATCGCCCGCCGGCGGCAGCGGCTCGGACGCGCGCAGCAGATCGATGCGCGCCATCGCGCAGGCGTAATAGAGATTGCCGGCGAGCTGCTCGACGCGATCGATGACCGGGACGGAAAGCGCGCTCACTCTCACGGCCAGCGAGTCACGGGTGTTCAAAAAATTCTTCCAGAGATCATCGTGGGTCGCTTTCTCCATCTCCCAGATGCCGCGCGCCGGGCCGTCGATCTGCGCGAGCCAATGACCGCCGCTGGATTCCTGGAGCGCGATGCCGAGAAGGATTTCCTCGGCAGCCGCGCCGCCGAGCGCGTTGCCCAGCATCAAGAGCGTCGGCACGATGATGCGCTGACGAAGCTGGGATGGATCGATGCCGCTCACGGATTTCCCCTCGCGCGGGTCGCGCGCGAAAGGACAGTGCGCCGATTCGGGATGAGCGACTACCCGGAAGGATTTCCGGGGCGCGCTTTGCAGCCTAGAAGAGCTTGCCCTGCCGCTTATCGGCGCGGCCACCGGCGTTGCGCACCATGCGAACATAGCGATCCGTCGAGCGCGCGTCGCGTGCCGTGAGGCGGCCGCTCTTCGCGCTCTTCAAGATCATCAGCTTCTTGGAATTGAGCATCGCGCCGTTCGGCAGGTCGATCTCGGAAGCGCCATAGATGCGCGCCAGGCCGCGTGCCGCCCTGATGCCGATCGAGCGCGCGATCGGCGATTTCGGCTTGGGCTGCGACGGCACGTAGAACCGTGTGCCGCCGAAATCCGCGATGAGACGCAGCGCCGCGGCCTCGCCGACGATGTCGGCGATCCGCGCCAGGCTCTCCGGCCATCCGCTGCGGCTCGGCGCGGTCATGCGATGTCAAGCATTCACGTCAGTTTCCCCCGTGGCGGGATGAGGGGAATTCTCGCTCTTCGGCTTGATCTTCCGTATCCACGCGCTGAGCCGCTCGACACAGCGATCGGCGTCCGCTGGCGCGAGGAAGAAATCCGCGCTGACGCCGGCTTCGCGGATGAGCCAGCTATCGAGCCGCGCGTATTTCGTCTTGAAGGCGCCGAGCTTCACGAGCTCGCGCCATTGCGCGTCGATGAGGTTGAGCTTCGCGACGAAGCCATAGGGCTCTTGGCTGAGCCCGTTAACCTGGCGCCAGTGGTTCACGGCTCTAACGCGCTCGGCATCGGGCTGATGGAAGCCGACGCGCTCGCACCAATTGCGCAGCGCCCGGATGACGATGTCGGCCTTCGCCGTGTCGATCCATTGCAGCGCCTCGACGCCGGTCTGCCGCTGCACGAAGGCGGCGATCGATTCCTCCTTCGGGCTCTCGACCTCGCCGAGGTGGAACAGCGAGAGCCAGAGGGCGCGGATCTTCGAGGCCAGCGGATTATGTGCCATCGGCCGCGTGCCGGCGCGCGCGGGTGCCGGCTTGGGCTGGCGCACGAAGCCGAGCCCGCGGAAATGGTCGAGCAGCTCGCGGCGCTGCGTCGTGGTGAGATTGCCGGCGCTATCGCTCGTCTCGCCGCTGAAGCGCCACACGAGCGCGCGGTAGCTATCGTCGGCGAGGGCGAGCTTCTTCTTGGCGACATGGATAGCGCCGAGTTCCTTGCGCCGCTGCGCGTCGGCGGCGCTCATCGCTTACCGTACCTGCGCGCTTCTTCAGCCGAGAGAATGCAGCCGATCGATGGGGGCGCCGTCAGCTCCCGTCGTATGCGTGCGGCGGATTCTCGGGCATGCAAGGCAAGCGTTTGGAAGTGCGCGCTTTGGCGAGACTCGGCCTCGGCCGCCGCTGCACTGTAAGCGTCTGCGAGCTTGTCGAGGTCGCGCGCACGCGCCGCAAGATCGCGGGTCGCCGTCATGGCTTGGCCGTGTTGACGAGGGCGATAACCAAGTCGGCGAGGCCGTGGACGATCGCATCATGGAGGCGGCAATCAGGATCGGCCTGCAAGACCGGATGGCCGTCGCGATCGACGATGGTGTCGTCGCCGTGACGGCGCCACGGCCGCGGCGCGATGGCGAGCAGCTCGCGCGATATCATCATCGATCTCCCTTGAGTAGGCGCCCGAGCACTGGACCTGGCGGATGGCCGCGCTCCCACACGAACCAGGCATGCGCCGTCGGCGTGCCGCTCTTGCGCTTCTCCAGCGGTATATCGAAGCGCCAGCAATCTGCGCGGCTCGCGCAGACGTAAATGCGGTTGGGCGGAAAGCGGCGCCAGAAAAGATCGCGCACGCGCGATTCCCACCAGGCGAAGCGCTGAAAGCAGACGATCTTGCGCACGCCGAGATCGAGCGCGCGCTCGACGAAGGCCACCGCCTTGGAGAAAGGCGGGTTCATGAAGACGGAGATCTCGCGCGGGCGGTCGATGCGCGTCGGATGTATCAGGAAATCGATGCCAGTCTCGCCGTAGCCCCAATCGTGAAGGTCGAAGGCGTCGCAGAAATAGCCGCGGCCGAGCGCGACCTTGGCGAGGGTGCCATGGCCGCAGCAAGGATCGAGCACGCGCTGCGTCAGCAACTCGACGTCGAGGATCGCCTCCGCGGCCCATTGCGGTGTCTCGAAAGCCTCGGCCTCGACCGCCTCGGCGGTGCGATCGCTGAAGCGCCAGGGCTCCGACGCGAAGAGCTCTGTCATGCCGTCTCTCGCTCTTCGCGATTGACGATCGCCACGATGTCGGTCCAGTTGACCTTGAGCTCCTCGCAGCGGCGCAGGAGCGCGCGCAGGCTATCGAGCGCTTCATCGGCCGAGACGATCAGCGCCGGCGGAACGATCGCGCCGCGCTCGCGCATCACCATGACGATCGCGCGACGCAGTCTGTCGCGTGCCTCATCGGAGCGAGCCAACTGCTTTAGGAACGGCGCCGCCGAGCAATGCAGCTCCAGGAGCAGATCGTTGCTGACGCTCAAGGGGTCACCTCTTTCGGCGGTGGTGCAAGGTCGAGCTGGATGATGTGAGACACGTCGAGCCGGATGCCGTTGAGGAATTTGCTCCACGTGAAACGCAGGGTGACGATGCGGCCGCGGCGCAACGAGGCGCGCACCTTCGGCGCCCGCGCATAGCCATCGGCGAGCTGCTGCCGATCGAGCGCGGCGATATGACAGTCGGTGGCGAGATAGGGCTCCCACCGTCGCTCCAACGGCCGGGCGCGGCGACGCGACGGCGCGCGCATCACGCTTCGATCCTTTTCAGGATGAAGATGCCGCCCTTGCGGAATTTGGCGCGGGTGATGAAGCCGCGGTCCTGCAGCCCTTTGAGCAGACGGTCGATCTCGCCGCGGCCCTTG
>DASXCX010000061.1:0-12646 GCA_036490955.1 Allostellaceae bacterium
GACTGATGACGTTGAGCGGCGCGGTAAAGGGCCGCGCGAAATGAATGATCAGAGTCTGGCCTTCGAGCTCGGCTTGATAGGTGATCGGCGCCGGCCATTCGACCGCGATGCGGCCGTAACCGTCATGCTCGGCCGCGCGCAGATCGACCTTCTCGGCAGCGCGTGCGGAAGCACCCAGCGCGGCAAGCGCCAGGACCGTCAACAAAGCGGATGCATGTTTCATCATCGGCGTTACGGGTTCGCGGGCGAGGCCCCGGCCGGAACCGACGGCGGATTCTGTCGTCTCGCCATCGCCGTCGTGATCACCTCGGCCTTGCTCGGATCCATTGCCGCGAGAATCGGCGCGGTCTTCGCTTCTTTCATACGACTCAGCATCTGCAGCAGGATCGGCATCTCGAGCTGGCTGAGGATTTGTGCCGCATCCGCCGGCTTCATTGTCTCGTAAATCTTGACCAGGCTCTGGGTGCGCGCGTCGTCGGCCGCATTCTGCTTATCCACTACTGACTGAATGCTCTTTTGCAGCGCTTCGAGTTTCGCGATCTTCTCGTCGATGCGCTTTTCCGCCGCCTGCATCACGACGTCTTGCTGATCGAGCTCCCCGGCGCGCTGATCGAGCTGGGCACGACGCGCTGACAACTCCTGCAATACCTCGATCTCTGCCGGGCTCAGCAGCAGCGGGTCTTTCATTGCGGGTTTGGCGTCGGACGCCGGCGCCCCGGGCGCGCCCGAGGCAGAGGCTTCGGCGGTTTGCGTTGGCTTGGCATCAGGCGTGGACGGAGCCGCCTTTGCGGTCTCGGCCGGTTGCGCGGACGGTGCCGTCGCTTGCTGTTGCGGAGCAGCAGTTTGCTGTTGCGAAGCAGCCGGTGGCGATTGCGGCGCGGCGGCTTGCGGTGGTGGAGTGGTCGCTTGTTGCGGTGATGGGGCGACCGGTTGCGGTTGTGGCACCGACGCCTGCTGTTGCGGAACCGCCGCTTGCTGTTGCGGCGCTGCGGCCGGCTGGGTCGGCGCATTTGTGGCGGCGGACTTCGCGGTAGGGGCGTCTTGCGGCTTGCCGGCGGCGGGTTGCGGACTCGATGCCTTCGTGGCATTTGCCAGGCTTGTCAGATCGAGCGGCACGCCCGTCGCCTCATGGGTTGACGGCGCCTGTGCCAACGCATGGCCCCCGACCGAAAAAATATCGCTCACCTTGAGGCCGAGTAGAACCGTTGCCGCAAGGATGACCGAAGGAATGAGACGGAGGCGAAGCTTCACGGACCGCTCCTAGCGGCGGCGGGCAGCCAAGGCGCGCAGCAGATCGCGTTCCGCGCGTGACGGCGCGTTGGCGCGCTCGAGGACGTGTTCTGCAGCCGCCGCGGCAGGCATCGCGCTCGCGGCCATTGCGGCCGGCACGGTGACGCGCGGCTCGACGCGGATCGGTTCTTGGCGCACGAATGCAGGACGCGGCATCGCGGGGCGGGCGGGCTCGGCCGGCGTGCGACGCGGCGCAGCTTCGGCGTGCGGTGCCGGGATCGCGGCCGGCGCGAGCGGCTCGACGACATGCTCGGTGCGCGGCTGCGGCTTCGGCGCTTGTTTCGGCTCGGGCTGGAAATCGGGCTTCAGCGCGTCGCGACCGGCACGGATCTGGTTGGCGAGCTTGTCGGCGATGCCGCCCCCGCGCTCGATCATATAAGTCAGGTCGTCGGAGAGCGCCCGCGCTTCTTCCACCTTCTTCTCGAGACGGCGGCTGAGATCGTCGGCGGTGACGCGGAGATTGGTGACAGCGGCCTCGGCGCGTTGCGAGGCGGCGTTGAGATTGCGGACCAGCGTCTCGAACTTCTCGCGATCGTTCCGCAACGTGCCAAGGCGGCGGTTGAGGACCATCGAATAGCCAATGGTGGCGATGAGAAGCAACGCAACGACGGCATCGCCGGCAAAGCTGAGCATCAGACCCCTCCTCGATCTCTCTCGACTTTCTCTTCGATTTGCACGGCGATGTTGCCGGCCTTGCGGCCCATTTTGCCGATGAACATCGGCAGGTCGCCGCAGATCAGCTTGATGTCGGCATCGGGTTGCGCGTTGAGCGGGATGCGGCTGCCGATATGGAGCTTCAGCACGTCACGCAGCGACATCTCGACCGTATCGAGCACCGCCTGAATCGGCACGTGCGTGTTCCAGAGCTCGCCGGCCAAGTGCGTTTCCCAAATCGAATCGCGGCCGAATTTCTCGCCGAGGAAACCTTGCAGCAGGATCTCGCGCACCGGTTCCAAGGTCGCGTAAGGCAGCAGGACTTCAAGCCTGCCGCCGCGGTCTTCCATGTCGACGCGCAGGCGGGCGAGGACGGCGGCGTTGGCCGGCCGACCGATCGTGGCGAAGCGCGGATTGGTCTCGAGGCGATCGAAGCGGAAGATGACGGGGCTGAGCGGATCGAAGGCACCCGAAAGATCGGTGAGCACGACCGAGACGAGGCGCTCGACGAGGTTACGCTCGATGGTCGTGTAAGGCCGGCCTTCGATGCGCATCGCCGCCGTGCCGCGACGGCCGCCGAGGAGCACATCGACGATCGAATAGATCAGCGCGCTGTCGACGGTGAGCAACCCGTAGTTGTCCCATTGCTCGGCCTTGAAGACGGTGAGCATCGCCGGCAGCGGGATCGAATTGAGGTAATCGCCAAAACGGATCGAGGTAATGTTGTCGATCGAGACCTCGACATTGTCGGAGGTGAAATTGCGCAGGCTCGTCGACATCATGCGCACGAGGCGATCGAAGACCACTTCGAGCATCGGCAGCCGCTCATAGGAGACGAGCGCCGAATCGATGATCGCGCGAATGCCGGAATTATCGGCCGAGGCATTGGCGCCGTCGCCGAAGCCCAAGAGGCTGTCGATCTCGTTTTGATTGAGGACGCGCGTGGAACCGGACGAGGCATCGCCCCCCTCGCCCGTCGCGGCATCGGCAGCGGCCTCGCCGCCGTTTTCGGTATCGGCCGCCCATTCGGCGGCGATCTCTTCTTCTGTCTTTTGCGGTTCGTCGGCCATGGGTCGCGCCTATTGAACCAGCATTTCTTTGAAGAGAACGTCGTTCACCTTCACGGGAGCGACGGCGGCGTTGACGCGCGCCAACAGCTCTTCGCGCAGGCGATAGATGCCGCCGGAGCCGCGCAGATCGTCGACCCGAAGCTCGCGGAGATAAATCTGGAAATTGTCGACGATGCGCGGCATCACCGCTTGGAGCCGTGCCGTATCCTCTTGCTTTTCGAGCTCGAGGCTGACCGAGAGCTTCAGGAAGCTCGCCTTCTTGGCGCCACCACTGTTCAGATTGACGAGGAAATCGGGCAGGTCGAAGAACACCAGCGGCTTCGGCGGCGGCGCTTCGGCGACAGCGACCTCTTTCTTTTTGCCCATGAGGCCGTCGAGCATGCCGGTGAAATAAAGTCCGGCGCCGGCAACCAAGAGAAGGCCGACCGCGCCACCCGCGATCATGATCAGCTTTTTCTTGCCGCCGCCTTTGGCTTTAGCTTCTGCGTCGCCTTCGGCCCCTTCGGCCGGTACGGCTGGGGTTTCTTCACTCGCGGCAACGGTCGCCATTGGTCACACTCGGGAAAAGGGATGTCAGGACTGCGGCAAATCTGCGGCGGACGATAGCGACGGTACGGTTAACAAGTGGTTGAGAAGGCCCGGCAAACCGGCAGAATTTTCCCGGCAAACCCGGCCGAAGGCAGCGGCGACCGGGCCCTGCCGAGCGGTAAGTATTTGAAAAAGCTTAATTCCGCTTTTGGCACACGCCGTGCAACGACAAGGCCGGATTTAACCGAGCCGTTGGCCCATGGACACGTCAACCTATATCGCCCTCTCCGGCCAGAACGCCCGCGAGCACCAGATGGAGGTGCTCGCGAACAACATCGCCAATCTTTCGACGCCTGGCTTCAAGGCGGAGAAGATGATGTTTCAGGAGTATCTGAAGCACTCGACGAACGGCGCCGACCCGGCCTCCTATGTCGTCAGCCAGGGCAATGCCCGCGACATGACGCAGGGTGCGCTGACCCATACCAGTAATCCGCTCGATGTCGGGCTCAACGGTCCCGGCTTCATGACGGTAGCGACGCCGAGCGGCAATCAATACACCCGTAACGGCCACTTCCAACTCGACAACCAGGGCGAGCTGGTCACCTCGGCGGGCTTCGTCGTACAGGGCGAAGGCGGCCCGATCGTCGTTCCCTCCGGCGCCGGCTCGATCACCATCGGCAAGGACGGCACGGTCGCGACCGATAAGCAGACGATCGGCAAGATCTCGGTCGTGAATTTCGACAATCCGCAAACGCTCGCCGAGACCCAGGGCGGGCTCTTCACCACGACGCAGACCCCGCAACCGGTCACCACCACCGGCGTCGAGCAAGGCACGATCGAGGAAGCGAATATCCAGCCAGTCGTCGAAATGACGAAGCTGATGATGACCACGCACGAAATGACGAATGCCAAGAATTTCGCCGACGGCGAGCACACGCGCATCAAGAATGCGATCGATCGCCTCGGCAAGACGATTTAGCGCCCCTAGGGTTTTTTCGACGCCCAGTTTCTAGAGAAAGAATATCACCATGCGCTCACTGTCCATCGCGGCGACCGGGATGCTGGCTCAGCAGCTTAATGTCGAGGTCATCTCGAACAATATCGCCAATCTCAACACCAACGCTTTCAAGGCACAGCGGGCCGAGTTCCAGGACCTGCTCTATCAGGACGAGCGCGCGGTCGGCGCCAATTCATCGGACAGCGGCACGATCGTCCCGGTCGGCGTACAGATCGGCACTGGCGTCAAGGCAGCAGCGGTCTATCGCATCACCCAGCAGGGCAACCTCACCAACACCTCGAACCCGCTCGACCTCGCGATCCAAGGCCATGGCTACATCCAGGTGCAGATGCCGGACGGCTCGACCGCCTACACGCGCGACGGCTCGTTGCAGCTCAGCGCGACCGGTCAGCTCGTCACCGCCGACGGCTATACGGTCCAGCCGGCGATCACCATTCCGCAAAACACCACCAGCGTCACGATCAACGCCAACGGCCAGGTGATGGCCCAGGTCGCCGGCCAGACCGCGCCGCAGACCGTCGGCCAGATCGAGCTGGCGAATTTCCCGAACGAGGCCGGTCTCGCCCAGCAAGGCAACAATTTGCTGACGGAGACCCCCGCTTCGGGCGCCGCCACGACCGGCAATCCCGGCACCACGGCGTTCGGCACGATCCAGCAGGGCTTCATCGAGACCTCGAACGTCAACATCGTGTCGGAGATCACCAACCTCATTTCGGCGCAGCGCGCCTATGAGATGAATTCGAAGGTGATCCAGACCTCCGACCAGATGATGTCGACCCTCAACCAGATCCAGTAACGCGTGACCGGAGCGACAATGCGCAAGCTACTGATCGCCGCCGCCGCTGTCGTGCTCGGGATCGCGCCCGGCGCGGCCTTCGCCGACACGATGCTGCTGCCGAGCGTCACCGTCACGGGCGACACGATCCATATCGGCGACATCTTCCGCGATGCCGGCGTGCATGCCGACGATCCAGTCGCGCCCGCCCCGGCTCCCGGCACGCGCGCCACCTATAACGCCGTCTGGCTCGGCTCGGTCGCACGCGAGCATCACCTCACCTGGCAGCCGAGCTCGGCATTCGACCAGACCAGCGTCGAGCGCGCCAGCCGCATCGTCGACGCCGACGCAGTCGGCCAGCGCATCCTTAGCGCGGTCGCCGCCGACGCGCCGAACACCGATGCCAGCATTCAGCTCGATAATCCCGGCCTGCGCTTCGTCGTGCCGACCGAAGCGTCGGACGCGATGGCGATCGACGGCCTCAACCTCGATCAGCGCACCGGCCGCTTCTCGGTCTTCGTTACCGCGCCGGCGAACAGCAACACGGCGCAGCGCCAGCGCGTCAGCGGCCGCATTATCTATCAGGTGACGCTTGCCGTCCCGGCGCATGGCATGAGCATCGGCGACGTCTTCGGCCCTCCCGACGTCACCGAGGTGAAGCTGCCGCGCGAGCGCGTCGCCTCGGATGCCGTCACCAATCGGCAACAGCTCGTCGGCAAGGCCGCGCGCCGCATCCTGCGGGCCGGCGAGACCGTGCGCATCGGCGACATCGCCGAGCCCATTGTCGTGCACAAAGGCGATCTCGTAACGATCGCGATCAGCACCGCGGGGATGCAGCTCACGGCACAAGGCAAAGCCGTCGAAGACGGCGCGATGGGCGCGTCGATCCGCGTCGCCAACACGCAATCGAACCGCGTCATCGACGCGGTGGTTGCCGGACCCAATCAAGTTGTGATCGGTGGCAGCGCGGCGGTGCCGCCGCGCCTCGCCGCCCGGTGAAGAATAGGATTATCGCGATGTCCAGACTTTCGATCGGTCAGCTCATTGCCATAGCCGTGGCGACGGCGGTTCTCACGAGCTGCAGCGCCGCCAGCCGCCTGTCGCAGATCGGCGAGACGCCACCGCTGACGACGATTCAGGACCCGAAGACGCAGCCCGGCTATCAGCCGGTGTCGCTGCCCATGCCGACGCCGATCATCAGCGAGCGTCAGCCGAATTCGCTGTGGAAAGCCGGCAGCCGCGCCTTCTTCAAGGATCAGCGCGCGGCCCAGGTCGGCGACATCCTCACCGTGCTGGTGAATTTCGACGACAAGGCGCAATTCAACAACGAGACGCAGCTCCAGCGCACGACCAACGAGCAGGATACGATGCCGAATGTGTTCGGCCTCGAAGGCCAGATCGGCAAGATCCTGCCGAAGGGCTTCAACCCAGCAAGCGCGGTCAACGTCACCGGCGCCACCAACAACGACGGCAAGGCGACCATCAACCGCCAAGAGCAAGTAACGCTCGAAGTGGCGGCCCTCGTCACGCAGCTTCTGCCCAACGGCAACCTCGTCGTGCAGGGCCATCAGGAGATCCGCGTCAATTACGAGGTGCGCGATCTTCAGGTCACCGGCGTGCTGCGCCCGCAGGACATCAGCTCGATCAATACCGTGCCGCTCGACAAGCTCGCCGAGGCGCGCGTCTCCTACGGCGGCCGCGGCCAGCTCACCAACGACCAGCAGCCGCGTTACGGCGAGCAGCTCCTCGACATCGTCGCGCCGTTCTGATCTTTGCTAGAAGACAAAACCCTAGCTTAACGTCGTCATGCCCGGCTTTGTGCCGGGCATCCACGTCTCAGAAAAACACCTAGATGGCCGGGACAGCCCGGCCACGATGATGGAGGTCGCCGCGAAAGCTAAAACCACTCCGGATGGGTCGCGCGCCACAGCGCGTGACGCGCCGGATTGGCGACCAGCATGGCTTTGAACTCGGCGGCCGCTTTCGTGTCGCCGCCTGTCGCCGCTTTATAGAGGCGGATCATGGTGAGGCCGAGATCGTCCGGCCGTGTCTCCATGCCGCGCGCATGCCATTGAAAGCCGAATTTGTAGTCATAGGTGAGCGGCACGCCGGTGAGCAGCTCTTGCGCGTTTTCGGTGAATTGCTCGACCACGGTCTTGCCCGGCCGGCCGATCAGCGCCGGCAGATCGTTGCCCGGCGCGCCGAGACCGCCCATGCCGCCCCACGCCGGCTTGTCGCTCGGCACCACCTCAATCGGCTTGCCCGCAATCTTGCTCAGCGCTGCCGCGAGCTCGCGTGTCGTGATCGTCGAGCCGATGATGTGATAGATCTTGCCCGCGTGCCCCTGCCCCAACAGCGCCTCGGCGCCGGCGGCGGCGATGTCGTCGCGCGTGATGTAGTTGCGCTTGAGATCGGGCGTGTTGGTCGCGATCTGTCCTTCGCGGATGTAACGTTTCGCCTCGCGGCCCAGACTTTCGGCAAAAATCGCCGTGCGCAGGATCACCCAATCCATGCCGCTCTTGCACAAAGCATTCTCGGTCTGGAAATCGTCATCGCAGCTTTCGGCGATGCCCGCGCCGATCATCGATTGATAGACGCAGTAGCGAATGCCGGCTTGCTTCGCGATATCGACGACCGCGCGTTTCACCGCGATCTCATCCACCTCGTCCGGGGGATGATTGAGCGGCATGAAATACATCCGCTCGCCGCCCGCGAAAGCTTGCGGCAACGAGGCGAGGTCGGTGAAATCGCCATAACGCAGCACCGCGCCTTTCGCGCCATAAGCCGCGACCTCGTCACGCTCGGGGCTGCGCGAGATCAGGATCAGATCTCTTGCCGACACGCCACGCGCGAGAAGATCGTCGATGATCTTGCGCGAGGTGCGCCCCGATGCGCCGGTGATGAGGATCTTCATGCGTCGAGCCTTACGCTCCCTGACTCTGGATTTCGCCGACGCCCTCGGCCAGCGGCTCGGCCGGCGCTTCATGCTGCGGCAGGCGCGCGGCATAACGATAGGCCGGCAGCGCGGCAAAGCACATCGCGACCAGGAACACGCAGGCCTCGCAATAAAGCAGGCCCCAGCCGTAGGAGCCGGTCTTGTCGAAGACCGCGCCGAGGATCACCGGCTGAACGCCGTTCGCGACCGCGGCGACGCCCCACATGAGACCGTAGATCGAGGCGAAAGCCTTGAGGCCGAAATAGCGCGTCAAGAAATAGGGGACGACGCTGCCCTCGCCGGTCGTTCCGGCCCCGATCAACGTGCCCGCGACGAGCAGCGTGCCATAGCCCGAGCCGAGATGGATCATGACCAGGCCGCCGAGCGCGCAAAGCGAAAAGAACACGGCGAGTTTCGGCGTGCTGATCTTGTCGAGGAGATAGCCGGCGATGAGATAGATGAGCGTCGAGCCGAAGACTTGCGCGCTCAGCACGTCGCCGCGGTTTGCGGCGTGAGGCCCCGATCGATCAGCAGCGGCACCATGTGGAGATTGAGTCCCAAGAGCGCGGTATTGAGCACCAGCGCCGCCATGCAAAGCCAGAAGGCCGCGTAGCCGCTCGCCTCCTTGACGCTCATGCCGGTGGCGTCTCCTTTGTTTAGCGCCTCACCGTGCGCGCGAGCCGCCTGCACGGCCGGCGATTCACGCAGGAACAGGAAAACCGGGATCGTCAGCAGCAGCACATAGCCCGCGGCGACGAGATAAGCCTCGCGCCAGCCGAGATGGGTGATCGACCAGCCCGACCATTGCGGGATGAGGCTGCCGGCGAGACCGGTGCCCATCGCGACGAGCGCGAGCACCAGCCCGCGCCGGCCCGAGAACCAGCCCGAGACGAGCTTGGCGTTGCCGACGAAGCCGCCAAAGGACGAGCACACGCCGATCAATGCATAGAGCGCGAGCAAGACCACGCGCGAGCCGTTCTGCGCCGAGAGACCGACGAGCGTCGCGGCGAGCAGCAGCAGTCCGCCGAGCATGAACGCACGCACGCCGTAGCGATCCATCAGCCGACCGATCACCGGGATCATCAGTGCCTGCACCCAGGACCAGACGGTGAGACCTGTCGAGATCTCGGCGCGTGTCCAGCCGAATTCCTTGGTGAGCGGCGGCAGGAACACGCCGAAAGTGCCATGCACAACGACCGACGCCCCCGCCATCAGCCCGAGCGCCGACGCTGTCGCCGCCGCGACAGAGCCGTAGCTGAATTCTCTTTCCGTCATGGTTCATCCCCCTTTGTTTTTTATAACCTCTCCACCTTTTGGGGGAGAGGTTGGCAAGCGCGGCAAGCGGTTGAGGTGGGAACGCACGGAATGCCGAAGCACGTCTCACCCTCCGATGCCTTTCCCTGCTTCGCGCGGAGAGGGAAAATCTTTTGTCACGACCCCTGCGCGTTGGGCGCGAAAAGCTCCTCCATTTGCATGACGCGCGGCGTCAGGCCCTGTTGGTTCGAGTAGCGCGCCGCCGTCTCGAGTACCTCGCGATTGGCGCGCAGCCCATGCGTGATGAGCGGCCTTACGACCGCGGCGCGATATTCCGCCGGTATGAGGCCGGTCTCGAAGTGATAGTGGATCTGCTCTTGCCGTTCGCGTTCGGCGATCGCGTTCGCCTTTTGGAAGGCTTTGATGACGTTGATCGCGACCCAGGGGTTCCGCTCAAAAATCTCGCGCTTCACCACCATGCCGTGATTGATCGGATAGATTCCGGTCTTTCTGTAATAACGCGCGCATTCGGCGGCGTTGTCGGCGAAAAGCGGCCGGATGTCGGGATGGTTATCGAGATCGACAGTGCTGCGATCGATGACATCCGAATGTCGGTTATACGACATGCAGGCGTCGATCTCGCCCGACACCAGCATCGAGCCGATGCTCTTCTCCGGCGGGATGCGCTCAACCCAGGACGGCAGCTCGAAGCCGATCGCGCCGGCATGGCTGCGCTTGGGCAACCGCTCCATGAAATAGGTCATGTCCTGGGTCGCGACGCCGAACTCGCTCTCGAGTACGCCGCGCGTCCAGAGCGCCGAGGTCTGGATATATTCCGGCACGCCGATACGCTTGCCTTTGAGATCGCCGGGCTTTTCGATCTTCGCCTCTCTCCGGACATAGATGCCGGTGTGATAGAAGCGCCGCGTCGTGAAGATCGGTAGCCCGACGAAGCGCTGATCGTCGCGCGAACGAATGATCATCAACTCCGACATCGAGAGCTCGGAAACGTCGAATTCGGTGGCATTCAATTGCCGCCAGAACATCTCTGCCGGGCCGAGCACGGTCTTCTCGAAATCGATGCCGTCCGCGGTGACGCGCCCGTCGATGATCGGGCGCGTGCGCGGATTGTCGGTGATGGCGAGGTGGAGCTTGAGATTGGCCATGCTGCCTACTCTCGCGTGCTCACGAGCCGAGCGCGTTCGGCGCGAAGAGCTCTTCCATCGTCACGACGCGCGGCGTCAGACCTTGCTGCGTCGAATATTTCGCCGCGGCCTCGAGCGTCTCGCGATTGGCCTTGAGACCATGCGCGATGATCGGCTTGGCCACCGCGGCACGATATTCAGGCGGGACCAAACCCGTCTCGAGATGATAATGCATGTGCTCGACGCGCTCGCGCTCGGCGATGTCGTTCGCCTTCTGGAACGCCTTTATGAGATTGATCACCGCCCACGGGTTCTTATCGGCGACCTCACGCTTGATGACCATGCCGTGCAAGCGTCGAGCTCGCCCGAGACCATCATCGAGCCGATGCTCTTTTCCGGCGGAATCTGGTTGATGGTGACGCCGGGCGGCGCCTTGAAACCGACCGCGCCCGCGTGGCTGCGCGATGGCGGCCGCTCCATGAAATGGGTGACATCGCGCGGCGAGACGCCGAACTCGTTCTCGAGCGCGCCGCGGATCCAGAGCGCCGCGGTCTGCTGATATTCCGGCACGCCGACACGCTTGCCCTTGAGATCCGCGGGGCTGTCGATCTTCGCATCCTTGCGCACGAGGATCTTGGTGTGAAAGAAGTACCGCGTCGTGAAGACCGGCAGCGCGTAGAAGCGTTTGTCGCCTTGCGCCGTGATCATCATCAGCGACGACATCGACATCTCGGAAACGTCGAACTCGGCGTAATGCAATTGCCGCCAAAACATCTCCGACGGATCGACCACGCTCGTCGTGAAGTCGATGCCGTCGGCCTTAGCCCGTCCGTCGATAATCGGCCAAGTCCGCGGATTGTTGGTGATGGCAAGACTAAGTTGCAGATTGGCCATGCTTCCTCCCTACCCCGGCCGGGCGATTTTGTCTGCGCCGAGAATGAGCTTTCCGGCACAAGCAGGCAAGCGGGCGTCGCCGGCGAAACGAAGGGCTCGTTTTTTTGATGTCCCAGCGGCCAAGGAACGCCGCCGGGTTCAATCCTCGCGGTGCGTGCGTTCCATGCGCTCGTGGCGCTCCTGCGCCTCGAGGCTTAGTGTCGCGATCGGCCGTGCATCGAGCCGCTTCACGCCAATCGGCTCGTCGGTTTCCTCGCAATAGCCGTAAGTGCCGTCCTCGATCCGTTGCAGCGCTTCATCGATCTTCTGGATCAGCTTGCGCTCGCGGTCGCGCGTGCGGAGCTCGGTGTAGCGATCCGTCTCGAGTGTCGCGCGATCGGTGACATCCGGCTCGGCGAGGCTTTCTTCCTTGAGATGCTGCAGCGTGCCGGTCGATTCCGACAGCAGCTCGGCGCGCCAACGCAGCAGCTTCTCGCGAAAATATTCGCGATGCAGCGGATTCATGAACTCCTCGTCCTCTGACGGACGGTAGTCAGGCGGAAGAGCGACACTCACCGGCGGCAATCCCAAGGCAAAAAGCGCGAGCGCGATTATATGAATCGCGTGCTGCCGCGCAAGACACGGCAAGCCCGGCCCACTTCGCGACAAAGAAATGGCGCCGAACCTTGCGGCTTTTTTATGCTTCCTCGCCGACGGCGCCCGCGACCTCGTCGAGCGATACGGCATAGCGATAGGGGCCGAGCGGCAGCAAGAGGCCACACGCGACGGCGAGCGAAACGACGAAAGCTAGCATCATCGGCACATAGCTGCCGGCATGATGGAACGAGAGATCCATCAGATAAGGGCCGACCGCGTTGCCGATGGAGAACAGCGCGAAGAGCGTGCCGTAGATCACGCCGAAGGAACGCAAGCCGAAATAGCGGCTGACGAAGAAGGCCATGAGATCCACTTCGGCGCCGATGCCGAGGCCGCACAGCACGATGGCGACATAGAGCATGGTACCCGCCACCCCGGTCGCTAGCAGCGCGATGCCGATCATGGCGCTGGCAAAGAAGGTGCAGGCGACATAGGGCCCGTGGACGT
>DASXCX010000062.1:0-2798 GCA_036490955.1 Allostellaceae bacterium
GCTGGCGACCGATCGTGCGCGCTTTGTCGGGCACGCCGTCGCGATGGTCGTCGCGGCGACGCTGGCGCAAGCGCATGATGCGGCCGAAGCGGTCGAGGTCGCTTACGAGGTCCTGCCCGCGACGACTTATGCCGAAGATGCGGCGCGGCCGGATGCGCCGCTGCTCTGGGATCATCCGAGCAATGTCTGCCTTGATTCCGAAGCGGGCAATGAAGCGGCGACGGAAGAGGCCTTCGCGCGCGCGGCGCATGTCGTGCGGCTCAAGAGCTGGTGCCAGCGCGTCACCGGCGTCACCATGGAACCGCGTGCCGCGGTTGCCGATTACGAGGCTGCGCGCGATCACGTCACGCTCTATGCTGGCGCCGGTGCCGGCTCGGTTCGCACCAAGGCCGGCATCGACATGGTCCTCGGCTGGCCGCCCGAGCGGCTGCGCGTCATCGCTTACGACATCGGCGGCAATTTCGGCACGCGCAACGCGGTCTATCCGGAATCCTCGCTCCTTGCCTGGGCGGCGCACAGGCTGAAGCATCCCATCAAATGGGTCGCGGACCGCCAGGAAGGCTTCGCCGCGGATTTCCAGGGCCGCGATCTCGTCGCCGATAGCGAGCTGGCGCTCGATCGCGACGGCAAATTCCTCGCGATGCGCAGCAAGCATCTCTCGAATCTCGGCGCGCATATGCTCGCGATCGTCCCACTGCGCAAATCAGTCAGCATCCTGTCGGGCGTCTACGCCATACCGGCCGCGTATGTCGAGGCACGTGCCGTCCTCAGCAATACGCCGACTACCGTGCCTTATCGCAGCGCCGGCCGCCCGGAGGCGATGTTCATCCTCGAGCGGCTCGTCGACATTGCCGCGCGCGAACACGGCTTCGACCGCGTCGAGCTGCGCCGGCGTAACCTCATCGGCGCGAATGCTTTTCCTTATAAGAACTGCACCGGCGTCACCTACGACAGCGGCGAATATGAGCGCGTGATGGACGAGGCGATCGCTCTCGGCGACGTGAGCGGCTTCGCCGCACGGCGCGCCGAGGCGAAAGCCCGCGGGAAATTATTAGGTCTCGGCATCGCGAATTACATCGAGAGCACGACCGGCATTCCGCGCGAGCGCGCCGAGGTCATCGTACGACCCGAAGGCCGGGTCGATATCATCATCGGGACGCAATCGCACGGCCAGGGCCATGAGACCAGCTTTGCGCAATGCCTCAGCGATTGGCTTGGCGTCGACTTCGATGCCGTCAATCTCGTCACCGGCGACACCGATCTCGTCCCGGTTGGCGGCGGCAGCAATTCCGGCCGTTCGATGCGCTACGGCAGCGTGTTGATGGGCTATGCGGTCGACGAAATCGTCTCCAAGGGCAAACGCATAGCCGCGCACCTGCTCGAAGCGGCGCCCGCCGATATCGTGTTTCGCGACGGCGCCTTCGCCATCGAAGGCACCGACCGGCGCTTAGGACTGTACGAGATTGCCGCCGCCGCGGCGACACGCGGCGATCTTCCCGAGGATCTGCGCGGCAAGCTCGCCGGCGAACGCGACGAGGTCTTCAAGGTCGCCGCTTTCCCCTATGGCACCCATGTCTGCGAGGTCGAGGTCGATCCCGAGACCGGCGAGATCGAGCTCACGCGCTACGCCGCGGTCGACGATGTCGGCACCGCGGTCAATCCGATGATCCTTCACGGCCAGACGCACGGCGCGGCAGTACAAGGCATCGGCCAGGCGCTTTGGGAGCAATGTGTCTATGACCGCAAGAACGGTCAGCTTCTGTCGGGCTCATTGATGGATTATGCGCTGCCGCGCGCCGATGGCGTGCCATCCTTCAAGACGGCGCTCAGCGAAGTCCCCTGCCCGACCAATCGCCTCGGCGTGCGTGCCGGCGGCGAAGGCGGCACCACGCCGGCGCTCGCCGTCATCATCAACGCGACCGTCGACGCACTTGCCGAGTTCGGCATCAAGCATGTCGAAATGCCCGCGACGTCGGAGCGCATCTGGCGCGCGATACACGAAGCGCGATTAGCCCCATAAACGCAAACGGGACGGCCGAAGCCGCCCCGCGGTCAAACGAACGCCGGAGATCAGGCGTTCTTGAGGTTCGACGCAGCCACCTTGCCGGTGCGCTGGTCGCGCTGTTCCTCAAAGCTCACGCGCTGGCCTTCCGACAGTGAGCCCATTCCCGAGCGCTCGACGGCGGAGATGTGAACGAACACATCCTTACCGCCGTCTTCCGGCTGAATGAAGCCGTAGCCCTTGGTAGCGTTGAACCACTTCACAGTGCCGATCGACATGGAGTTCCTTCCGGATAGTAAGGGCCGCCACGCGCTTGCGCGGCGGATCAAAGCTAGCGATCTGGAGGGAACGATACAGGCTTCTGGTAGACGCCGTGCCGAAGCCGACCCGAGGGAAGTTTGATTGCGCATATTTAGGCGACGATCCGCGGCAATTCAAGCGACAGCTAAGTCGATGCTTTTGGTAGGAATTCCTCGGTATAGAGCGTTTTCATATCGACCGATTGATCGACACTTTTCGTGGCGATGAACGACGCTTTGAGCGTCTCGATCGCCTGCGGTGAAAATTTTCCGGTGCTCGATAATTTTCCGACCAGCCGGTCGTAAACACGGGCTTCGACCGTCGGCGTATGGCCCATCACCTTGGCGGAGATCGCCACGGATTCGGCTTTGTGGCTCTTCATGAAATCGACGGTCTCGTACCACGCCGTGAGGAACCGCCGCACCGCATCCGGATTGCGCTCGACGACGGCCTTGCTGGCGAACATCGTATAGAGCTCAATCGTCCCGACATACGC
>DASXCX010000063.1:0-12761 GCA_036490955.1 Allostellaceae bacterium
ACGAACTGAGCCACGGTGGAACGCTTCTGGCCGATCGCGACATAGACGCAATACAGCTTGATCTTCTCGTCGGGCTGCGCGTTGAGCGGCTTCTGGTTCAGAATGGTGTCGAGCGCGATCGCGGTCTTGCCGGTCTGACGGTCACCGATGATCAGTTCGCGCTGGCCGCGGCCGACGGGGATCAGAGCGTCGATCGACTTCAGGCCGGTCGCCATCGGCTCGTTCACCGACTTGCGCGGAATGATGCCCGGCGCCTTGACGTCGACGCGCTTGCGTTCGGTCGACTGGATCGGGCCCTTGCCATCGATCGGGTTGCCCAGCGCGTCGACGACGCGGCCGAGCAGACCCTTGCCGACCGGCACGTCGACGATGGCGCCGGTGCGCTTCACCGTCGCGCCTTCGCTGATGCCGCTGTCGTCGCCGAAGATCACGATGCCGACGTTGTCGCTCTCGAGGTTGAGCGCCATACCTTTGACGCCGTTCGGGAACTCGACCAGTTCGCCGGCCTGGACCTTGTCGAGGCCGTAGACGCGGGCGATACCGTCGCCGACCGAGAGCACCTGTCCGACCTCGGCGACATCCGCCTCGGTGCCGAAATCGGCAATCTGCTGCTTCAGGATGGCGGAGATTTCCGCCGCACGAATTTCCATCTTACCGGACCCCCTTCATGGCGAGCTGCAGGCGTTGCAGCTTGCTGCTGAGCGACGCATCGACCATGCGCGAGCCCAGCTTGACGATCAGGCCGCCGAGCAAGCTCGGATCGACCCGGGTTTCAATAGCGACTTTGCCGCCGACGGCGCGCCGCAGCCGCTCGTCGAGCGATTGGCGCTGCGCGTCGCTGAGCGGCTGTGCCGAGACGACATGCGCCGTGACCTCGCCGCGCCGCGACGCGAGTTCGGCGAGGAACGCCTCGATCACCTGCGGCAGCACGAAGAGCCGCCGGTTCTTGGCGAGGAGGCCGAGAATATTGCGCACCAGCGGCTGTAGCCCCGCGGCTTCGGCGAGGGCGGCGATCGCCTTGCCCTGCTCGGTGCGGGAGAGGACCGGGCTGCGGATCATGCGCCGGAGATCGGCGCTTTCATCGATGAGGCCGCGCAAAGTCCGCAGATCGGCAGCCGCCGCATCGAGCACTTTCTGCTCGTCAGCGAGTTCGTAAAGCGCGGTCGCGTAGCGCGTGCCCAGACCGGTTGCGCCTGCGGTTTCGGATGCCACGGTGAGAGAGCCCTCGTTTGCTCCAGGACGAAAGCGGATGCGCCGGAAGTGCCTTAAATGACGCGCTTTCCGGCAAAGTCCCCAGAGGCTGTAGCCCCCCAACGGCCACCCGCTCGAAAAGCGGCGGCTATTTAACACACGAGGATATGCGGCGCAACCCGACGACGACCGACACTTTGTCTCAGCTACGGTTCGCGTCGAGCCGCGGCGACGAGCAGCCGTTCGCGTTGAGTTCCAAGCGCAGATCGCTTCGGTCGGAAATTTTCGAGCGATCGCCCGAGCGCTCACGCCGGGGAGGCTCGATCACTCGATGACCGCACCAACCTCTGCGGTCGATACGCTATTCAGTGTTCCCCTCGAGCCCATCGGCCTTCGGCTAATGACTCTCCGGTCAGTTACCTCTTGATTTTTTAATAACTAACTAGTAGGTTACTTAAATGGCTGAAATCACCGCCCCCACATCAACCGCAAAATGGCGCCGTCGGCCCGAAGAGCGGACCCCCGAAATCCTGGCTGCCGCCCTGGAATGTTTCGCCAAAGGCGGGTTTTCGGGCACCCGCATGGACGACGTCGCGGCGGTTGCGGGCGTCACCAAGGGCACGCTCTATCTCTATTTCCCCAACAAAGAGGCGCTGTTCGAGGCGGTGGTGCGTAGCGCCGTGCTGCCCGTCCTCGAAATGGCGCAGGAGCACGTCGCGCAGTCGCCGGACACCGCGCCCGAATTGCTGGGTTGGCTGCTGCAACGCTGGCAGGAGACGACGCTGCCGACGCATTGCGCCATCTCCAAGATTATCATCGCCGAATCCGCCAGCTTCCCCGACCTCGCCCGCTTCTACCTCGAAGAGGTCGTGGCGCGCGGGCTTCATCTCGTCGGCGGCGTTTTGAAGCTCGGCATCGAGCGCGGCGAATTTCGCTCTGTTGATATCGAAAACACCGCCCGCTGCATCGTCTGGCCGATGCTGATGGCCAATCTCTGGACCCAGTCGCTTGGTCTTTATGCCGAGACCATCGATCTGAGCCAATTCCGCCAGACCCATTACGAGCTGTTGTTGCGCGGCCTCGCCCCTGAGAGCGCCGCGGAAAGGAAGTGACCGCATGGGTGAAGCGACAATGAATGAGCTGACCGCCGCCGTCCCCGAGCCACAGAAGAAACGCCGCCCGGTGATGGCAATCGCGCTGGGCGTGATCGGCGCCATCGTGCTGGCGGGCGCGGCGTATTGGTTCCTCGATGCGCGCTATTACGAATCGACCGACGACGCCTTCATCGACGCCCATATCGTCCATGTCAGCCCGCAGATCGCCGGCCGCGTCGCGAAGGTGCTGGTCGACGACAACCAGATGGTCCAGGCCGGCCAGGTGCTGATCGAAATCGATTCGGCCGATGCCGCCGCCAAACTGGCGCAAGCGCAGGCGAGCGCGGTGAGTGCCGCTGGCAAGCTTGCTCAAGCACAGGCGCAATCGCAGGTCGCGCAAGCGACGCTGGAGCAGATGCGCGCCGAGAGTGGCGGCGCGCAAGCGAATGCAGCCAATGCCTCGACCGACCTCAAGCGCTACGAGACCTTGGCGCGTTCGCAGATCGCGTCGGTGGCACAGCTCGACAATGCCCGCGCGCTGGCGATCAGCAACAACGCCACGCTCGCCGCGTCGACGAAAAAGATCGCGACCAGTGAAGCGCAAGTGCAGCTTGCGAGCAGCCAGGTGCGCACCGCCGAAGCCGACCTCGCCGCCGCGCAGGCGCAGGTCGACCAGGCGAAGCTGGCGCTGTCCTATACCGAAGTCGTGGCGCCCGAAGCCGGTCGCGTCACGCAAAAATCCGTTGCCACCGGCAATTTTGTGCAGATGGGCCAGGACGTGATGGCGCTGGTGCCTAGTGCGGTTTGGGTGACGGCGAATTTCAAAGAGACGCAGCTCGCGCAGCTCCGCGTCGGCGAGGCGGTCAGCATCGCGATCGATGCCTATCCCGGCCAACGCTTCGAGGGGCATATCGACAGTCTGCAAGCCGGCAGCGGCGCGGCTTTCGCCTTGCTGCCGCCCGAGAACGCGACCGGCAATTACGTCAAAGTCGTGCAGCGCGTACCGGTGAAGATCGTCTTCGACAAGCAATTCGATCAGGATCACGTCGTCGGTGCCGGCATGTCGGTCGTGCCGACCGTGCGCGTGCGCTGATCGGCATGCGATCGCGGAAGAAGCAGCCATGAGCGACGCCACCTTCGATCGCGGGCTTACCGCGCCGGCGGTTCCGAAACGCGTCAATCCCTTCATTGTCGCGCCGGTAGCGGGTCTTGCCGCCTTCATGGAGATTCTCGACATCTCCATCGCCAATGTCGCGCTGCAAAACATCGCCGGCGGCTTGTCGGCGAGCCAGAACGAAGCGACCTGGGTGCTGACCTCGTATCTCGTCGCCAACGCCATCGTGCTGCCGGTGAGCGGCTGGATTTCGTCGCTCATCGGCCGCAAGCCCTATTTCATCCTCTGCATCGCCAGTTTCGCCGCGACCTCGCTGCTGTGCGGCCTCGCGCCCAATCTCGCGGTGCTCACTCTCTTCCGTGCCGCGCAAGGCGTTGCCGGCGGCGGCTTGCAGCCGACCGCGCAGGCGATCCTCGCCGATGCCTTCCCGCCGCAGAAGCGCGGCCTCGCTTTCGCCGTCTACGGCATGGCGGCGGTGTTCGCGCCCGCAATCGGCCCAGCGCTCGGCGGCTGGATCACCGACAGCTTCAACTGGCGCTGGGTGTTCCTGCTCAACGTGCCGGTCGGTATCGTCCTGACGGTGATCGCGCTGCGCGCCATTCCCGACGACCGCCCCGCCGGCACCCATCGCCGCCGCATCGATTTCGACTATCTCGGCTTCGCGCTGCTGATCATCGGCATGGGCGCGCTGCAGATCGTGCTCGACCGCGGCCAGGAAGACGATTGGTTCTCCTCGAACCTCATCACCACGCTGTCCGTCACCGCGGCTGCTTGTCTCGCCGGCTTCACATTGTGGGAGCTGCGGCGCGCCGATCCGATCGTCGATCTCGCCTTGCTGAAGCACCGCAATTTCGCGGTCGGCAATCTCTTGCTCTTCGTGCTCGGCTTCACGCTGATGGGAAGCACCGTGCTGGTACCGCTCTTCGTGCAGAGCCTCTTGGGCTATACGGCGACCGATGCGGGATTGGTGTTATCGCCCGGCGGCTTCGCCATCATGCTGCTGATGCCGATCACCGGCGCGCTGTCCGGCAAGATCGACAGCCGTGTCTTCATCGGCATCGGCCTGGTCGCCGGCGCGCTTGCGCTCTTTCACATGACCGGCTTCGACGCGACGACGGATTACAGCACCATCATGCTCGCCCGCGTCTATCAATCGGTCAGCCTCGCCTTCCTGTTCATTCCGGTGAACACCGCCGCAACCGTCGGCCTGCCGATGCATAAGAGCGACAAGGTCTTCGCCATCACCAATATGACGCGCAATATCGGCGGCAGCTTCGGCATCTCGGTCGTGACGACCATTCTCGCGCGCCGTCAGCAATATCATCAGAGCATGCTGGTCGAGCATGTCAGCCCGCTGAACCACGCCTACAACGCGACGCTTCAAAGCATTCAGCAAAGCTTGGCCCAGCATGCCGCAAGCGCCGGCCAGATCCTCGGCCTGGCCCAGGCGCGGCTCGCCACTATGGTGTCCAAACAAGCGCTCGCTCTCTCCTTCATCGACGCGTTCTGGTTCATGGGCATCGTCTTCCTTGCTGCGACGCCGCTGATCTTCCTGATCCGCCCGGGCAAGGTGCGGGGCGGCGGTATGCCGGTCCACTAAGTCGCATCGATAGGGCAGATTGGGTTGCAAAAGCCCGGCGCCGAATCCCATTGCGCCGGTTCTGGTCCGGCGCGACAATGCTGCGCACTGGAAACGCTTGAAACGTAAATGAGGCAACCAATGGCACGCCCGAAGATCCGTCATCTGGCCATTCTTGCGCGCAATCCGAAGAAGATGGCCGACTACTACACCAAGGTGTTCGATATGGAGATCATCCATAAGAACGCGGCCGGTAATGCCTTCTTCCTCTCCGACGGCTACATCACCCTCGCCGTTCTGCCGCATAAGCTCGAGAACGATGGCTCGCTCGGCCTCAATCATTTCGGCTTCCAGATCGACAGCGTCGACGAGATGATGAAGAAGATCGCCGCCTTCGATCCCGAGATCGAGGAGCCGAAGAAGCGCCCGGCCGACCGGCCCTATGCCGAGTTCCGCGGCTGCGACACGGAAGGCAATGGCTTCGATCTCAGCGAGCACGGCTTCGAGCGCGCCGAATCCAATGCCGAGCGCGATGCCAAGAAGGCGAGCGCTCCCGCCAAGGAAAAAGCGCTGGTCTAGTCGGATACATGCGGAGTCCCGCGTGGAAAAGCCGGCGCTCCAATCCGGAGCGCCGGCGTCTCGCGAATCTATAAAAAGCTATACGGGTCGATATCGACCTGCAGCCTGACATTGCCCGGGATCTTCACCCGGGCGAGCCACTGCCGCACCACCGCCTGGAGATTCACATCGCGGCGCGCTTTCACCAGGAAGCGCCGGCGATGGCGGCCGCGCAGCACGCGCAACGGCGCCGGCGCCGGTCCCAGGGTCTCGACACCGGGCAGATGCGGCGCGGCGCGCGCCAAGGCCCGGCTGGTGAAATCCGCCGAGTCATCATCGGGCGCCGAAATCACCAACGCCGCCAGTCGGCCGAAAGGCGGCATGCCGTGCTCTTTCCGGCTTTCGGCTTCGAGGGCGACGAAGCGGTCGCGATCGTCGGCGAGCAGCGCCTTCATCACGCCATGCTCCGGCATCCAGGTCTGGATATAGACGATGCCCGGCCGCTCGGCGCGGCCGGCACGGCCCGAGACTTGATGCAGGAGTTGGAAGGTGCGCTCCGCAGCGCGCAAATCGCCGCCTTCGAGACCGAGATCGGCATCGACGACGCCGACCAAGGTGAGCAACGGGAAGTGATGGCCCTTCGCCATTACTTGCGTGCCGATCAGCACATCGATCTCATGCGCCTCGACGGCGCGGATGATTTCTTCCGCGGCATGCGGACCGGTGAGCGTGTCGGACGCCATCACGCCGAGCCGCGCCTTCGGAAAACGCAGCGCCATTTCTTCCGAGAGCCGCTCGATGCCGGGCCCGCACGGCACGAAACTATGCGTCTCGCCGCAATTCGGGCAGAGCGCCGGCAGCGGCTCGGCATGGCCGCAATGATGGCATTGCAACTGGCCGAGCAAGCGATGCTCCACCAGCCAGGCCGTGCAATTGGGACATTCGAGACGATGGCCGCAATTCCGGCACAAGGTCAGGGGCGCGTAGCCGCGGCGATTGAGGAAGAGCATCGCCTGCTCGCCATTCTCCAGCGTCTCGCCGAGCGCTTTGACCAGCGGCGGCGAGAGGAAGCGCTGGCGCTCCGGCAAATTGCGCCGCATGTCGACGACACGAATCTCGGGAAGCTGCGCCGGGCCGAAACGCGAGAGTAGATGCAAGCGGCGATAGCGGCCCTGCTCGACATTGACCATCGTCTCGAGCGAGGGCGTCGCCGAGACCAGCACCACCGGACGTTTCGCCAGCGAGCCGCGCACCACCGCCATGTCGCGCGCGTGATAGATGACACCCTCTTCTTGCTTGTAGGAGCCATCTTGTTCCTCATCGACGACGATGAGGCCAAGATCGGGGAAAGGCAGGAACAGCGCCGACCGCGCGCCGACCACGACCGGTGCCTTGCCTTCGGCGACATCGCGCCAAGTGTCGCGGCGCTGCGCATGGCGCAGCTCCGAATGCCAGAGCGCCGGCGGCGCGCCGAACCGTGCCTCGAAGCGCGCGAGGAATTGCGCCGAGAGCGCGATCTCGGGCAACAGCACCAACGCCTGCTTGCCGCGCGCAAGGCAAGCCGCGATCGCCGCGAAATAGACTTCGGTCTTGCCCGAGCCGGTGACGCCGTCGAGCAGCGTGACCGAGAAGGCATCTTGCACGACATGCTCGATCAACTTGCCCGCGGCTTCGGCTTGCGCCGGCGAAAGCGCCGGGCCCTCGCGGCGAAAATCCGGCGCCGGCGGCGTGATCCGGCGCGGCAGATCCACGCTGCGCAAAAAGCCCGCGGCGACGAGTCCCTTCACCACGCCGGAGCTGCACGCCGCGCGCTCGGCGAGATCGCTTGCCGTCGCCGCGCCATCGCTCGCAGCTTCGAGCACGCGCCGCCGCGGCTTGGTCAACGCCGAGCCGTCGCCCAACAACGCGGCGCGCCCGGCCTCGGTCAACGCATAGCCCGCAAGCGCGCGCATCGGCACGAGCGCATCGGGCACGCTCATCGCCATGCGCACCACCGCGCCGGGCGCCGAGAGCGTGTAATTCGCGGTCCAATCGACGAAACGCCGCAACTCATCCGGCAACGGCGGCGCCGGAAGGATTTCTTCGATCGGCTTCAGTTTCGCATCGGCGATGTCACCGCTGCCTGCGCCCCAAACGACGCCGACGAGTTGACGCCGGCCGAGCGGCACGGCAACAAAATCGCCAGGCGCGACGTTTAGCTCTTGGGGAACGCTGTAGTCATAGGCACCCGCCAAGGGCAGCGGCAGCAGCACGCTGACGCGGCGTTCCGTGCTCTCGGCGGAACTGGCGTGGCGCTCTTGCATGGGCTAGACTTTTAGAGTGAAAGCCTGCTGCGCGCCACGAAAAGCAGGAAAGGAAGCTTCGACATGAAGTTCTTCATCGATACGGCCGATATCGCCGAAATCCGCGAGCTTGCGGCGACGGGACTCGTCGATGGCGTGACCACCAATCCGACGCTGATCGCGAAATCGGGACGTAAATTCCTCGATGCCGTGCGCGAGATTTGCCAGGTCGTGCCCGGCCCGGTCAGCGCGGAAGTCACCGCGGCGGACACGGCAACGATGCTTGCGGAAGGCCGCAAGCTCGCGAAGATCGCGAAAAATGTCACGGTGAAAGTGCCGCTGACCATGGACGGGCTGAAGGCTTGCCGGGCCCTGCGCCAGGAAGGCACGATGGTCAACGTAACGCTGTGCTTCTCGGCCGCGCAGGCTCTGCTCGCGGCAAAAGCCGGCGCGACTTTTATTTCGCCCTTCGTCGGCCGGCTCGACGATGTCGGCCAGACCGGCATGGAGTTGATTCGCGAAATCGTCACGATGTATCGCAATTATCCGGAGATCAAGACCGAGGTCCTGGTCGCCTCGATCCGCAGTCCGCTCCATGTCACCGAGGCGGCAAAGCTCGGCGCACATGTCGGCACGATTCCGCCGGCAGTGCTGCGGCAGATGTATGCGCATCCGCTGACCGATAAGGGGCTTGCGGCTTTCCTAGCCGATTGGAAAAAGACGGGGCAGAGCATTTTGGGGGACGACGAGAAGGCCGCGGCAGAGTAACAATAGGCGCGTAGGATCGGTTTATGGATTTGCCGAAGGACAAAAAGCATGCGCTGCCTTCACTGCCTGCTCCGGAGCCGGCAGCGTCCTCCCTCGGTCCCTCTCTCGGCAAGGGGGGGATTTCGGCCGGTGAGGTTGCCGGCTACCTCAAGCAACATCCCGATTTCCTCAACGAACATCCCGACCTGCTCGGTGTTTTGACGCCGCCGAAGCTCGATCGCGGCGAGCGCGTGATCGACATGCAGCACTTCATGGTGCAGCATCAGCGCACCGAGCTCGCGCGGCTGAAGGCGCAGAATAAAAGCCTGGTCACCGCGACACGCGCCAATCTCATGGGCCAAGCCCGTGTGCATGCCGCCGCTCTGGCAATCATCGGCGCGCAAAGCTTCGAGCAGTTGATCCAGATCGTCATCACCGATCTCGCTAGCCTGCTCGACGCCGATGTCGTCACCATCGCGGTCGAGCGCCAAGGCGGCACTCGGGCGCGGATGCCGCATCACGGCATCGAGATTCTCGAACCCGGCACGGTCGCCGAAATACTCGGCGACGAGCGCGACGTCTTGTTCCAGACCGATATCCACGGCGATCCGCGGCTCTTCGGCGTGGGCGCCGGATTGGTACGCTCGGCGGCGCTCGTGCGCTTGCCGGTCGGTCGCGCCTCTCCCGCCGGCATGCTGTGCATCGGCACGCGCCGGGCCGGCAAATTCCAGACCGGGCACCAAAGCACCGAGCTTTTGTCCTTCCTCGCCCGCACGCTCGGCATCACCATCGCCGCATGGCTCGATCTGCCGGCGTAAACCCTGCACCGCCTGATCTGACATCAAAAGGGCCTGCGCCGATTGATCCGGCGCGTTTTTCCGCGAAGCCCGATCTGCAGCACGCGATTGCCGAATGGCAGAGCTGGCTGAAAGCCGAGCGCCGCGCGTCGCCGCACACGGTTGCCGCCTATGGCAGCGACCTTGCACAATTCCTCGATTTCTTGACCGAGCATCGCGGCGGCACGACGAGTCTGGCCGACATCGTCGCGCTCGTGCCGGCGGATTTTCGCGCCTTCCTCGCTTCGCGTGCTTACGCCGCGATCAAGCACAGCTCGTCGGCGCGGACGCTGTCGGTGCTGCGCGGCTTTTTCCGCTTCCTCGATCGCCGCGGCTTCGCCAAGAACGCCAGCCTTGCCGCGATCCGCACGCCGAAGCTGCCGAAAGCACTGCCCAAAGCGCTCTCTATTGACGAGGCCCGCGCCGCGCTTGATTTGGCGCCGCAACTCGCGCGCCAGGATTGGCAAGGCAAGCGCAGCCTCGCGATCCTGATGCTGCTTTACGGCGCCGGCTTACGCATCGGCGAAGCGCTTTCGCTGAAACGCGGCGAGGCACCGCTGAAACCAGGCGCGATCAGCATCACCGGCAAAGGCGACAAGACTCGCATGGTAGCGATCCTGCCGGCGGTCGCGATAGCGATCGGCGATTACCTTCACGCCTGCCCGTACGAGATGAAACGCGACGCGCCGCTTTTCGTCGGCGCGCGCGGCAAAGCGCTGACCGCGCGGCCCGTGCAAGCGGAGATGGCGAAGCTACGGCTGATGCTCGGCCTCGATCCGCGCGCGACGCCGCATGCGCTGCGCCACAGTTTCGCGACGCACCTTCTCGCCGAAGGCGCCGATCTGCGCTCGATCCAGGAATTGCTCGGCCATGCGAGCCTCTCGACGACGCAGCGCTATACCGCCGTTGATGCGGCGCGCTTGACCGCCGTTTACGACAAGGCGCATCCGCGCGCGAAAGGATGACGGGGATGACGTCGGGGCCGAGCAACGCCGCCAAGCTGCGCGCGCTGTTGCGCACGGAGGAAATGCTGGTCGCGCCCGCGGCGTACGATTGCATCGGCGCGCGGGCGATCGAGGATGCCGGTTTTCCGCTCGTCTATATGACGGGCTCGGGTACGGCAGCTGCCCTCGGCTATCCCGATTACGGGCTGGTTACGATGTCGGAGATGGCGGAGAATGCCGGGCGCATCGCGGCCGCAGTCGAAGCGCCCGTGATCGCCGACGCCGATACCGGTTATGGCAACGAGCTCAATGTCACGCGTACCGTGCGGGAATATGTGCGGCGCGGCGTTGCCGGGCTTCATATCGAGGACCAGACTTTCCCCAAGAAATGCGGCCAGCTCGACGACAAAGACGTGATCCCGGCGTGATGGAAACGGCTGAACGTCCTGTTTTCGAGCGTGCTGTCGCAAAGCGACTGATCACGAGCGGCAAGCTCGATCAGGCCGCTGTCGACCGGGTGAGCCGTCTGCAAATCGGCAACAACGAACGGCTGGAAGCTCTCCTTATCAAACTCGGCCTCGCCGGCGAATGCGACGTCGCCGACGCGCTGGCCGGCGAATTAGGCATCGCCGTCGCACGGCTTTACGACAACGACAGGCCGCTTGGCGCCGGCGCCGAAGAGGGCATGCGCTCGATGTATGAGGACGGCATCGCCAAAGCGATCGCCGGTATTACCCCGGTCGCGGAAGTCCTGCGCGTCACGCGAGAAATCTGATGACGCTCTATCGCTACCAAGCCGCGGCGGCATCGGGCGAACTCGTCACCGGCGAGATGGATGCGGCGACCCAGACGGCCGTCGTCGAGCGGCTCCATCATCTCGGCTACGTCCCAATCCGGGCAGATATCGCTTCGCCGAGCACGTTCTTCCGGCTCCCTATCGCGATCGGCCAAAGCCTGGGCAAGAATTCCCGCGGTCTGGCTTTTCTCACGCAACAACTCGGCATGATGCTGCAAGCCGGCTTGCCGATCGACCGCGCGCTCGAAATTTCACAACGCATCGTTCCCGGCAAGGTCGAGCGCGACTGCTTGCGCGCCGTGCTCGATCGCGTACGCAGCGGCGGCAGCCTTGCCGATGCCTTGGCCGCGCAGAACGGCTTCTTCCCGGGCTTCTATATCGGCATGGTGCGCGCCGGGGAGGCCGGCGGATCGCTCGATACGACCCTGCGTCAATTGGCAGGGCTGCTGGAGCGCTCGCGCTCGGCGCGCGAGCACGTCAAATCGGCCCTCGCTTATCCGCTGGTCGTGTTGGCGACGGGTTGCGCCTCGATCGCGATCCTGTTCAGCTTCGTCATTCCGCGCTTCGAGCCGCTCTTCGACGGTGCCGGCGCAACGCTGCCGACGATGACGCGCTGGGTCCTCGCGACCAGCGACGTTTTTCGCGACGATTGGTGGGCACTCGCCATCCTGGCGTTGGCGCTCATCCTCGGCGCGCGCTACGCGCTGCGCAGCCCGGCGGGACGGCGACGCTGGCATCGCGCGCTGCTGCGCACTCCCGGCCTCGGCGACCTCGTGACCAAGATCGAACTCGCGCGCTTCAGCCGGACGCTCGGCACGCTTTTGCGCAATGGCGTCTCGCCGCTTGCTGCGCTCGCGATCACGCAAGAGACGATCAGCAATCTGGTGCTGCGCGCCGCGCTCGGCACGGTTATGGAGAGCACCAAGGAGGGCAAGGGCATTGCCGACCCGCTGGAGAAGACGGGACTCGTCCCGGCCCTCGCGGTGCAGCTCACGCGCGTCGGCGAAGAGACCGCGCGGCTCGATGAAATGCTGCTGAAGATCGGCGATGTCTATGACGAGGAGACGCAGCGCAGCATCGAGCGGCTGCTGGCGCTGCTCGTGCCTAGCGTCACCATCGCGCTCGGCATAATCGTGGCGATCGTCATGGGTTCGATCGTGACCGCGATTCTCAGCGTTTACGATCTGGCGCTCTGAGGCCGCGATGACGCTCCATCCCCGCCTCACCGACCCGCGCGGTTTCACCCTGATCGAGATGCTCGTGGTCCTGACCATTACCGCGCTGATTGTCGGTCTCGCTTTGCCGCGGCTCACGGGCACCGAAGAAAAGGCCAGTTTGCGCACGGCGTCGCATCAGGTCGCTGCCGGCCTGCGCAACACGCGCAGCCTCGCCATGGCGAGCGGCCGCACCGCGGCCTTTGTCATCGATACGGCGAATGGCGGCTTCCGCGCCGGTCCGACGGCTGCGCCGGGGCGGCTGCCGCGCGGCGTGCAACTTGCGCTCGTCACCGTCACGGTGGACCAGGACAGCGCCAGCCAGGGGCGGATTCAGTTCTTCGCCGACGGCAGCTCGACCGGTGGCGGTGTGTTGCTCGCCACGGGCAAAATGCGCAGCCAGGTG
>DASXCX010000064.1:0-1924 GCA_036490955.1 Allostellaceae bacterium
GGCGGCGTGCGCACGCCGCGTGCGATATCGCCAATGTCGGACACGACGGCCGAGGCCGTCGCGGTGCCGCCGGCGCCGGGACCCACCAGCGTGATCGGCGCGATGGCATCGGCATCGATGGTGACTGCGTTGGTGACGCCCATCACCTGCGCGATCGGCGTGAGCTTCGGCACCATGGTCGGATGCACGCGCTGCTCGATGCCCTTGTCGGTCTTCACCGCCACGCCCAGAAGCTTGACGCGGTAGCCAAGCTCGTCAGCGGCTTCGATGTCGGCGGCGGCAATCGAGGAAATGCCTTCGACGTAGACGGAACCCGGATCGACCTTGGTGCCGAAGGCAAGGCTTGCCAGGATCGAAAGTTTTTGGGCCGTATCGTGCCCTTCGATGTCGAAGCTCGGATCGGCTTCCGCATAGCCCAGCCGCTGTGCCTCCGCCAGGCAATCCGCGAACGACAGTTTCTCCTGCTCCATGCGCGAGAGGATGTAGTTGCAGGTACCGTTGAGGATGCCATAGACGCGCAGAAAGGAATTGCCGACCATGCCTTCGCGCAGCGTCTTGACGATGGGGATGGCGCCGCCGACGGCCGCTTCGAAATTGAGCGCCACCTTGCTTTTCTCAGCGGCGGCCGCAAGTGCGACGCCGTGCAGCGCGAGCAACGCCTTGTTGGCGGTGACGACCGACTTTCCAGCCTTGAGCGCCGCTGCGATGGCACTGTGCGCCGGATCGCCGGTGCCGCCGATCAGTTCAACGAAAACGTCGATCTTCGGATCGGCCGCGAGCGCGAGCGGATCGCGCACCCAGCGCAGCGCTTTCAGGTCGATATCGCGCTTCTTCCCGCGCGAGCGCGCGGTCACCGCCACCACCTCGATGGGGCGGCCGCAACGGGCCAGGAGTGCCTCGCGCTGCAGTTCGATCAGGCGGACGACGGACGCGCCGACCGTGCCAAGACCGGCAATACCTATTTTCAGCGGCGCGACCATTGCTCGTCGTCAATCTGGCGGGCGCCGGCCGACGGCCTAGCGCCGCTGGGCAAGCGGGACGACGTTGTGCAACTTTTCCGGAGCGGTTTCAAGAAAGCGGCGGACGTTGCGGGCGGCTTGGCGGATACGCTGCTCGTTCTCGACCAATGCGATACGGACAAAGCCCTCGCCATATTCGCCGAAACCGATGCCGGGCGAGACCGCGACTTCGGCCTTCTCGACAAGGAGCGTGGAGAACTCGACGCTGCCGAGCGTCCGGAACGGCTCGGGCAGCGGCGCCCAGGCGAACATCGAAGCGCGGGGAGCCGGAATCTCCCAACCGGCGCGGCCGAAGGATTCCACCAGCACGTCACGCCTGCGCTTGTAGCATTCGCGCATTTCGCGGATGCAGTCGTCAGGCCCGTTGAGCGCCGCGGTCGCCGCCACCTGGATCGGCGTGAAGGCGCCGTAATCGAGATAGGATTTCACCCGCGCCAGCGCGCCGATGATGCGCTCGTTGCCGACCGCGAAGCCGATGCGCCAGCCGGGCATCGAATAGGTCTTCGAGAGCGAGGTGAACTCCACCGCGATATCCATCGCGCCGGGCACCTGCAGGATCGAGGGCGGCGGATTGTTGTCGAAATAGACTTCCGCATAGGCGAGGTCGGAGAGCACGAGCAGATCGTGCCGCTTCGCGAACGCCACGAGCTCCTTGTAGAAGTCGAGGTCGGCGACATAGGCCGTCGGATTGGACGGATAGCAGACCACCACCGCAATCGGCTGCGGGATCGAATGAATGATGGCGCGCTCGAGCGTCTGAAAGAAGGACGGCGTCGGCTCCGAAGGCACCGAGCGGATCACCCCGCCCGCCATCAGGAAGCCGAAGGCGTGGATCGGATAGCTCGGATTGGGAACCAGGATCACGTCGCCGGGCGCCGTGATCGCCTGCGCCACGTTGGCGAAGC
>DASXCX010000065.1:0-7223 GCA_036490955.1 Allostellaceae bacterium
GCCTTGCCCACGCTTGCCGCTCTGCGCCGCCGCATCGAAGCACTCGACGACGCGCTGCACGACGTGCTGATGGAGCGCGCCGCGGTGGTCGAGAGTGTCGGCCAGCTGAAGCGCGCGGACGCGACGCCGCCACTCCGGCCCGGGCGCGAGGCGCAGATTCTGCGCCGCCTCCTGGCGCGGCATCGCGGCGCTTTTCCCAAGCCGATTTTGGTGCGTCTTTGGCGCGAGCTGCTCGCCGGCTCGCTCGCCATCCAGGCTGATCTCCACCTCGCTGTCTACATGTCCGAGAAGAGCGCCGGGCTCTGGGATCTCGCGCGCGACCATTACGGCAGCCAGACCGCGATGAGCGGTTTCCGCTCGACCGGCGAGGTGCTGCGCGCCATCGCCGATCGCCGCGCCACGCTCGGCGTGCTGCCAGTGCCGGGACAGAGCGATATCGAGCCGTGGTGGCGCTTCCTCGCGACCGGCGAGGCGCCGGTGCTGCGCGTCATCGCGCGCCTGCCTTTCAGTTCGCCGGGCAATGCGCGCCGCGATGGCAGCGATGCCTTCGTCATCGGCGCAATCGAGCCCGAGGAATCAGGCGCCGATCGCAGCCTCTTCGTCATCGAGACGGGCGATGATGTCAGTCGCACCCGCTTGCTGAGCGCGCTCGGCGGCGTTGGCCGAACGGCGAGCGTCCTCGGCACGACGGATGCGGAACATGGCGCCGCGACCCATCTGGTCGAATTCGATGGTTGGATCGTCCGCGACGACGAGCGGCTGAAAGACGCGCTCGCGGGTCTTGGCGATCGGGCTTTACGCTGTGCCTGGCTCGGTGGCTACGCGCAACCGCTGAGCGCCGCCGAGCTGGCGATGTGACGGCAACGCCGATGGCCCACCCCCAACAACTCACTCCACAGCCGGGCATTCTCGACATCGCGCCCTATGTCGGCGGCGAGGCAAAAGCACCGGGGTTCGAGCGGCCGATCCGTCTCGCCTCGAATGAGAGCGCGCTTGGTCCCAGCCCCAAGGTGATCGCCGCCTATCATGCGCATGCCGACGAGATCTTCCGTTATCCCGACGGTCATTCGACGGCGCTGCGCGCGGCGATCGGCAAGCGGCACGGCGTCGATCCGGCGCGCATCGTCTGTGGCGGGGGCTCTGACGACGTCATCAATCTGCTGACCAGCGCCTACGCCGGCCCAGGCGACGAGGTGCTCTATGGCCGCCACGGCTTCTCGCTCTACCCGATCGCGGCGCGCGCCGCCGGCGCGACCCCGATCGAGGTGCCGGAGAAGGATCTGACCTTCGACGTCGATGCGACCCTGGCGCGTGTCACGCCGCGAACCAAGCTCGTCTTTATCGCCAATCCCAACAACCCAACCGGGACGTTCATTTCGCGCGACGAGATGAAGCGGCTCCATGCCGGTCTGCCGAAATCGGTGCTGCTGATCATCGACGCGGCTTATGCCGAATTCGTGGTGCGCGACGATTACGAGCCGGGAATCGAGCTCGCGACGCGCGAGCCCAATGTCGTCATGACACGCACCTTCTCGAAGATTTACGCGCTCGGCGGCATGCGCATTGGCTGGGCCTATAGCAACTCGGAAATTGCCAGCGTGCTGAACCGCATTCGCGCGCCCTTCAACGTCAGCTCGGCGGCGCAGGTCTGCGGCGTCGCCGCGGTCGAGGACGTTGCCGCGGTCGATCGGGCGCGCGAGCATAATGACATCTGGCGCCAATGGCTCGCACGCGAGCTCGAGGCGCTCGGCCTTACATTGACGCCGGCGGTGGCTAATTTCGTGCTGGCGCGTTTCCCGAGTGGCGCCGCCCAGGCCGATGCCGCCTGGGACTATCTGCGCCAACACGGCGTCCTGGTACGCAAGGTCGGTGTTTATCACCTGCCCGAATATTTGCGCATCACGATCGGCAAAGAGCATGAGATGCGCGCAGTGGTCGACGCGCTGAGGGAGTTTTTGAGGTCAGCATGAGTGATTTGTTCTTCGAGCGCGTCGCGTTTATCGGCATCGGCCATATCGGCTCGTCCCTGGCGCGGCTGTTGCGGCGCGAGAAGCTCGCCGGCACGATCGTCGCCTGCGCACGCCGGAAGGAAACGCTCGATACCGTCTTGCGGCTGGGGCTCGCCGAGGAAGTGACCGACGACCCGGCGACCGCGGTGAAGAATGCCGATCTCGTCGTCATCGCGACGCCGCTCTCGACCTATGTCGAGCTCGGCAAGGCGATCGCCCCGCATCTGAAGCAAGGCGCGATCGTGACCGATGTCGGCTCGGTGAAAGAGCTGGTCGTACGCGATTTCGCGCCGCTGTTGCCGCCGGGCGTCCACCTCGTGCCCGGCCATCCCGTGGCCGGAACCGAAAACTCCGGTCCTGAATCCGGATTTGCCGACGTGTTCCGGAACCGCTGGTGCATCCTGACGCCGCTGCCGGGCGGCGACGCGGCGGCGCTCGACAAGGTCACGCGTGTCTGGAAATCGGGCCAGATGCAGGTCGTGACCATGGATGCGGCGCATCACGACCGCGTGCTCGCGATCACCTCGCATGTGCCGCATCTCATCGCCTACACGATCGTCGGCACCGCGACGGATCTCGAGGAGACGCTGAAATCCGAGGTGATCAAGTTCTCGGCCAGCGGCTTTCGCGACTTTACCCGCATCGCCGCCTCCGACCCGGTGATGTGGCGCGACATCTTCCTCAACAACCGCGAGGCGGTGCTGGAAGTGCTGCAACGCTTGAACGAGGACCTGACCGCGATGCAACGCGCCATCCGCTGGGGCGAAGGCGACAAGCTGCAGGACCGCTTCACCAAGACGCGCGCGATCCGGCGCTCGATCGTCGAGGCGAAGCAGGCCTAAAGCCATAAGCAGGCCTAAAGCCAAAGGGCCCCGTCGGCGTTCAGATCAGGAGCTTCGCGGTCCAGGTGACGAGTGCCGTGTAGGCCGTCAAATGCGGCGCGGCGGCGATGACGAGGCAAGCGCTGCCGATCAAGGCGAAGACAAGAAGAGTGGCGAAGCGGTCGCTCATAACTGAGCCCAAGGAACGATTAGAAGCGTTTTCTTGACGCTGTCAGGAAGCCAGGGCTTTGCGGCATTCTTGTGGTTGCAAGCCGACTTTGGCGGGAAATCTGCTACGCTCGTCTCAACCGAGGTGCGGAGGTTTCGATGTTCGTGGTCGTTTTCGAGGTCGAGCCCAAAGCGGGCCGGGAGCAGGATTATCTCGATCTCGCGGCGCAGCTCCGGCCCGAGGTCGAGAAGATCGACGGCTTTATCTCGGTCGAACGCTTTACGAGCATGGCAAAGCCCAGACGGCTGGTCTCGGTGTCTTATTGGCGCGACGGGGATGCGGTAAAACGCTGGCGCGAGCACAATCGCCATCATCTGGCGCAGCTCTCGGGCCGCGGGCAGATCTTCGCCGACTATCGCATCACGGTCGCCGAGGTCGAGCGCCAGTATGGGATGTTCGAGCGGGCGCAAGCGCCGCAGCAATTATCCTAGGGCCGAGGCCCTAAGCCGGATCGCGCAGGCCGAGCCGCGCGAGCCGCGGCAAGACCTCGGCGCAGAAATAGGGCAGTTCCTCGATATAGTGCACGAAGGACAGCGCGATGCCGGCGATGCCGGCTTGGCTCAGCGCCGCGATATCCTGCGCGATCTCGTCCGGGGTGCCGACGAGGCGCACGCCGCCCATGCCGTAGGCTTGCTTGCGGCGCAGCGTCGCGAATTCCTCCGCTGAGTATTTGTCGGGCGTCACGCCGCGCATCGCGAGGATATGGTCGATGGCGCCGAGATCGGCGTTCTCCACCGTCGCGTAGCGGTCGTATTCCTCGGCCTCTTTCCGCGTCGGGCGGCAGGTGACGACACCGGCGGTGAAGACGTCGAGCTCGCGGCCTTGGGCACGCGCCGCCTCTTTCACGCGCCGCACGGTCTGCTCGGCGGTATCGAGCGCTTGCAGCGACGTCGAGACGAAGAGCCCATCGCAATTGGCGATCGCGAACGCCTGTCCGGTCGGTGAAGCGCCGGCATTCATCACATAGGGGCGCGTGCCGCCATAGGGCTTGGGCTTGGCGCGTACCTGTTTCAGCTTGATCATGGCGCCATCGAAATCGAACTCCCCGTCCCGCGACCACATCGCTTTCACCGCGTCGAGCCATTCCTTGGCGTAGTCGTAGCGCGCTTCGTGATCGCGCTGCTGCACGCCGAACATCGTGAATTCGTCCTCGTTCCAGCCGCAGACGAGGTTGAGGCCGAAGCGTCCCTCGCCGATCTGATCCGCGGTCACCATCGCCTTGGCGGCGACGACCGGATGGATCAGCGGCGCATGCACCGTGCCGAAAGCGACGAGGTTTTGCGTCGAGGCCACGAGGCCCGTCGCCCAAGTGATGGTCTCGAGCGTCGCGCCCTGATAGTCGGTCTCGCCGCCATAGCCTTTCCAGCGCCCGATCGGCAGCATGAATTCGATGCCGGCGGCGTCTGCCATCTGCGCCAGGCGCTTGCACTCGGCCCAGCTTCCGGTCCAACGCTCGGGGAGTTTCGTGACCGCGCGGCCCGAGGAGCAATTCGCCCCGAAAAGGCCGATCTTCAGCCGATGCGTGCTGCCGAGCCCGATGCGTCTGTTGTCCCGGGACGGCATCGCGTCAGTTCCAGGGGATCGGCGGGATATTCGCGAGCTTCGCCGGGCCGAGATAGAGTCGCTGGCTCTGGATCGTCATCGGAAAGGTGAGCGCCTTGTCGCCATTGCCGTTCGGTCGCGCGAGCAGGCCCAGCACCATTTTCGCCGCGCCCGCATCGCTGGGCTTCAGCGTCCCGGTCTTTACCGCGGCATCGACCGCTGCATCTTGGCCGGTGATGACCGCGGAGAAGGCCCCTTCGGGCTGCAACGCTTGGTCGAGGGCGAGTGTGCCCGAGGCATCGATCAGCAGCGAGCCCCAGCGCAGCCGCAGCGATTGCAGTTCGATGGTGCCGCCATCGTCGCGCCAACGGGTCAGCGCCGGGCCGATTTGCCCGGGGGGCAGCGCCCCTTTGAGTTGGGCCGCGAAGGAAAATTCCGACAGCGTGTCGCCAAAGCTGGGTATGGCGACGGGCAAGGTCGCATCGCTCAATTGCAGCGATAGGCCAAGCGCGGTGTCGGCGTGGCTTTGCGGCGGCGTCGCCGGCAATTCGATATGCGCTTCGGCTTTGCCGATCTTGGTGCCTTGGGCAAGGCCGAGGCCGTTGAGATCGGTGGCGGTCACGTCGATCGCGGCGACGATGCGCCCTTCGACATCGACCGCGCCATCGACGCGGCGCATATCGAAGCCGGCGCTGTCGCCCGGCTCAACGACATGCGCACCGCTCGGCGTCGTGAATTCCCAATGCCTCAGATTCCACGGCATTGCCCAGGCGGTGGCGCTGGCTGCACTCATCGCCACCGGCACCGGTCGCAACGCACCGAAACTCAGATTGGTGAAGTTGAAACGGAACGAGCCGGGGAAGCCGCCGAGATCGGCGGCATCCCAGTGGACGTCATAGCCTTCGGCGGCGCGCGCCTGGGCCCAGGGCAGCAGCTGATCACGCAGCGTCCCGGCGAGGTAGTGCCAGTAAGCCGCATAAACGATCAGCGCGACCAGGATGACACCGGTCAGCGGCAGCACGATACGGCGGGCGGCCGATGCATTGCGCATGGATCGAGTTTATAGGAATTTAGGCAAGGGTCGACGGGCTGCGACAAGTTCTTTCGCCCGGTACAAGGGTTCCTCCCGTCGCCCGTGCCGATGCGCAAAATCAACGATCGGAGGCGATATGGACAAGATCAATCCGCTTTACACCGCGACGGCGACCGCCACCGGCGGCCGCAACGGCCATACCGAAAGCGACGACGGCATGGTGAAGGTCGATCTTTCCGTGCCGAAGGCGATGGGCGGCCCTGGCAGGCCCGGCACCGCGACGCCCGAGCATCTCTTCGCCGCCGGCTATGCCGCCTGCTTCGGCGGCGCGCTCGATTTCGCCGGCAAGCAACAGAAAAAGGACGCATCGAAGGCCCGCATCACTGCGGCGGTCTCGATCGGCCCGCGCGAGGGCGGCGGCTTCGGTATCGCCGTGAAGCTGCATGTCGAAGACAAGAGCCTTCCGCAGGCCGAACTCGCTGCGCTGGCGAAAGAGGCGCACGAGAAAATCTGCCCCTATAGCCACGCGACGCGCGGCAATGTCGATGTGCAGCTCGAGGTGGTCGGGGGATAGGAGCTAAAAGGTGAGCGGTGCCGCTCGGCCGCGGCTCCCGCTCACCCGCATTTCGAATAGTCGCAATTGGTGCACTGATCGCAATTCTCGAGGCGGATCAGCGCGGCTTGGCCGCATTTCGGGCATTGCGCCATGCGCGACGGATTGTTGCCCGAGAGATTGACGACCTGTTTCTCCAGCGCGATCTGCTTCTGCGCCTCTTTCGGCGCCATGAAGCCGATCGCCGTCATATGGCGCTCGATCACATCGCCGATCGCGGCGAGGAGCGAGGGCACGTAATGGCCGCCCATCCAAGCGCCGCCGCGTGGATCGAACACGGCTTTCAGCTCCTCGACGACGAAAGAGACATCGCCGCCGCGGCGGAACACGGCGCTGATCATGCGTGTCAGCGCCACGGTCCAGGCATAATGCTCCATGTTCTTCGAGTTGATGAAGATCTCGAAGGGCCGGCGCCGGCCGTCCTGTACGATGTCGTTGAGGGTGATGTAAAGCGCGTGCTCGCTTTGGGGCCAAGCGATCTTGTAGGTATTGCCGGGCAGCGCCTCGGGCCGGTCGAGCGGCTGCGTCATGTAGACGACGCCGCCCGCCTCATAGACGTCCTTGGGCTTTGGCCGCGGTGCCGGCAGCGGCAGCTCATGCTGCGGCGCGGCCTCGGCCCTTGCCGGCTTCACCTCGAGCACCGCGCCGGTCACGTCGTTCGGGCGATAGGTGGTGCAGCCCTTGCAACCGAGCTCATAGGCCTGGAGATAGACGTCCTTGAACTGCTCGAAGGGGAAATCCGCGGGGACGTTGATCGTCTTCGAGATCGAGCTGTCGACGTATTTCTGCACGGCGGCCTGCATCACGACATGGTCCGAGGGCGCCAAGGATTGCGCATCGACGAAATACTCGGGCAGCGGCGCGGCATCGCCTTTGAGGCGGTGGAAGAGACGATAGGCGTAATCCGAGACTTCTTCCTCTTTGCGGCTGCCATCGGGCAGCAACATGTTGCGCGTGTAGCGGAAGGAGAAGACCG
>DASXCX010000066.1:0-8010 GCA_036490955.1 Allostellaceae bacterium
ACCTGCGCGACGGAATGACGCCCGAACAAGCCGTCGAAAAAACGCTGTCGCGCTTGGAAGGCGCCTTCGCGCTGGTGATGCTCTTCGCCGGCCATCACGATCTCCTCATTTGCGCACGCCGCGGCTCGCCGCTCGCCATCGGTTATGGCGAGGGCGAGATGTATATCGGCAGCGACGCGCTGGCGCTGGCGCCGCTCACGCGCCGCATCGTCTATCTCGAGGAGGGTGATTGGGCGGTGGTGCGCGCTTCGGGCGCAACGATCCGCGACGCCGCCGGCCGCGAAGCGCAGCGCGAGATCAAGGAAACGGCGCTGTCGGGCGCGGCGATCGGCAAGGGCAATCACCGCCACTTCATGAAGAAGGAGATCTTCGAGCAGCCGGCGGTGATCGGTGACACACTGATGGCGCATTTCAATCCGGTGACGCGCAGCGTGCACCTGCCGCATCTGCCCTTCGACCTGAGCTCGATCGAGCGCGCGACGATCATCGCTTGCGGTACCTCCTATCACGCCGGGCTCATCGCCAAATACTGGATCGAGCAGATCGCGCGCGTGCCGTGCGAGGTCGATATCGCCTCGGAATTCCGCTACCGCGCGCCCGATATGCAGCGCGGCGGCCTTGCGCTGTTCATCTCGCAAAGCGGCGAGACCGCCGACACGCTCGCCGCGCTACGTTATGCCAAAGCACAGCAGCAGCGCATCGTCGCGGTGGTGAACCAGCCCGAAAGTTCGATCGCGCGCGAGGCCGATGCGGTGCTCGCGACCCTGGCCGGGCCGGAGATCGGCGTCGCCTCGACCAAAGCCTTCACGACGCAGCTCGTCGTGCTCGCCTGTCTCGCCATCGCGCTGGCGCGGGCGCGCGGCAAGATCGACAAGGAGCGCGAGGCCGCGCTTTCGACGGCGCTCACCGAAGTGCCGTCGCGCGCCAGCGAAGTCCTCAATCATGACCAGCGCATCGAGAAGATGGCCGCTTGGTTCGCGGAAGCGCGCGACGTGCTCTATCTCGGGCGCGGGACCTCTTTCCCGCTGGCGCTCGAAGGCGCGCTGAAGCTCAAAGAGATTTCCTACATCCACGCCGAGGGCTATGCCGCCGGCGAGATGAAGCACGGGCCGATCGCGCTGATCGACGATCGTGTGCCGATCGTGGTGCTGGCGCCGCGCGACGATCTGTTCGAGAAGACTTTATCGAATGTGCAAGAGGTCCTCGCGCGCGGCGGCAAAGTCGTGATGATCTCCGACAAGGAAGGCCTCGCGCGGCTCGACGGCCAGCTCACCGAAGCGATCGAAGTGCCGACTTGCGATCCGTTCGTCACGCCGCTGCTCTACGCCATCCCGGCGCAACTCCTGGCCTATCACGTCGCCGTTGCCAAAGGCACCGATGTCGACCAGCCGCGCAATCTCGCCAAGAGCGTGACGGTGGAGTAGCGCCGATCGCACGCTAAACTAACCCCGCGACAAAGTCGGGGAGGGACGCATGAGCAACGACGCGCTGGCGCGGATCGGCGGCACGGCGGTGGCGCGCGACATCGGCGAGGCCGAGAAGGCGCTGCGTATCGATCTCGCCGCGGCGTTTCGCATCGCGCATCATTTCGGCTGGAATTACGACACGCTCAACCACATCACCTTGCGCTTGCCGGGCACCGGCACGTTTCTGATGAATCCGCTCGGTCTCGGCTGGGACGAGATCACCGCGTCGTCGCTGGCGGTCGCCGATTACGAAGGCCGGATCGCGAGTCACACGGGCGTGAAGCTGGCGCCGGCCGGGTTCAACTTCCACAGCGGCATCTTGAAGGCTCGGCCCGACATCAACTGCGTGCTGCACGTCCATGCCGCGGCGGGCGCGGTCATCGGCTCGATCGAGGAAGGTCTCGTCGTCTACAACCAAAGCGGCTGCGCGCTGCATGGCGAGGTCGGCTATCACGCTTTCGAGGGGCTGGCGCGCGTCGACGACGAGGTGCCGCGCATCCTGCGCGATCTTGGCAGCAAGCATACGCTGATCATGACCAATCATGGGCTCTTGAGCGTCGGCGCCTTCGGTAGCCGAGGCCTTCGGATATATGCGCGCGCTGATCGATTCTTGCACCTTGCAGGAGCGGGTGATGGCGACCGGCGGCAAGCTCAAGCCGATCCCGGCGGCGCTGCAGGAGCGCACCAAGGCGCAGATGTCCGGCGGCCGCAACGGGCCGCGCGAAGATATGTCCTGGGGCTATTGGAAACGCCTCGCCGAGCGGCTCGATCCGGGGTTCGCGTCTTAAACCCTGTCTCGATTGACAGCGCCCGCGGGCGAGGCGCAGTCTTATCGCAGCCAGAGCGGGAGCGCTGTCATGATGTATGCCGATGTTTACGTCGACGAGCCGCTCGACAAGATCGTCGACGACTGGGACTTTCTGAACGAGAAAGTGCTGCCGAAATTCCTCGGCTTCCGTCCGGTCGGTGACGGCGTTTACGGCATGCGCCAGATTCTGCCCGAGGCGCCGCAAACCGTCGAGCAGCAGCAGCAGGCCGGTACGGGACCGATCATCGCGGCGAAACACCGCCGCCATTGGGAGATTGGACCCAAGGGGATCGTCCAGGTGCCGCGCACGCCACTCGTCGCGCATGTCATGCTCGCGGGAACTCCGCACCACACCGAACATGTCTACGGCTACTGGCACATCAACGACGTGGACGAGATCACGATCGACATACCGCCGGCCGCCGATCGGCCCGGCTATGTCGTTCTCATGCAGGGCCATCCGAAAGGCAACGAAGCCGATCGCATGGCGTGGTATTGCGAGCAATGCACCGAGCTCGTCCACATGACCGAGCTTGTCACCGGCAGTCTCGGCTTCAAGGAATTCTGGACCTGGGAGCGCAACACGGTGCGCACCTACAACGCCGATCCCAAGCTGCGGACGTGCTGGAACTGCGGCCACGTCAATCCGGTCGGCTACCTCGCGCTCGCCACCCAGGACACGGCGGAGGAACGCGAGGCGCGGCTGAAATGGTGAGCGCGGCGCCGACGCTCTCTTTCGACGTCGATGTGACCGCCGGCGACGGGCGCTGGGTCCGGCAGGGCAATCACGCGATCTGGTCGGGCCGGCGCGAGCCGAACGAGCCGCCCTATGTGCTGCATGAATGGACCGAGCGCGGCGTCCGCCCGTTTCCACGACGCGACGACAATGCGCATATGCGCCGCGTGCCGGCGGGAACGCCCTACCACATATCGAGCCTCTTCGGTTTTTGGATCGTCAACGATGTCGACGCGCTGCTGTTGAACGCCAAGCGCGGCGAGACCGACTATTACATGCTGGTCGTCGGTGGGCGGACCGATGGCTTACGCGAAGCGACCAGCCTATTCGTCTGCCCAAAATGCGCCGCGCGATTCGGCGAAGAAAAATTCGCCGGACTGCAATCGGGCTACGAGCGCTTCATCGATGCCGCCTTGAAACGCGTCCGCGGCTTCAATGCCGATGCCGCGCAGCGGACCTGCCCGAAATGCGGCGCGGTCCATCCGCCGATCTATGGCTTCCACGCCGAAGCCGATTTGCCCGAGGAACGTGCTGCGCGCGCAGCCGGCTGAAGCCATGACAACCACCCCTGTCTGTATGACCAGCGACGTCGCCGACGGCGCCATTTTCTGCAAGCGCGTCAGCGGCATCGGCGAAATCGCCGTGACAAAGCTCAGCAATGGCAGCGGCTATGTCGCTTTCGAGCCGCGCTGTCCGCATGCGCTGGGACCGCTGGCCGAGGGCAAGCGCCGCGGCGATGTCATCGTCTGCCCGTGGCATTTCTTTCCCTTCGATCTCACGACCGGCAGGCTGCCCGGCACGACCAGCATTCTCGAACTGCGCCGTTATTTCGTAACGGTGAAGGACAACCAGATCTTCGTCGAAACGGAGTAACGCGCGATGAGCGACGAGAAGCTGTGGCCGCGCATCGAATTAAAGATGGTCGGCGATTGGGGTGTGGCCAATTTCCACACCCTCGTCGGCATGATCGCGGCGAATATGCGCTTCCGCTCGGCGCCGCGCTCGCGTTTCTGGATCCTCACTGGGACCGGATTTCGCGACAATGTCGACGCGGTCGCGCGCGGCGAGGTCGATCTCGGCATCACCACGCCGCTCGACGTGCCGCTCGAATGGGCGCGGCAAGGTAAGCATCTCTTCGCCGGCCGCGCCTATCCGTTCCTGCGCACGCTCGGCTACTACCCGCAAGACGACCGGTTGATCTTCGCGGTGCGCGAAGACACCGGGATCACGTCGTTCGCGGATATTGTCGAGCGGAAATACCCGCTGCGCCTTGCGACGTCAGTGCGCGATCCCGACAATCTGCTGACCTACGTGATCGAGCGCGCGCTCGAGGCGCATGGCATTGCGCCGGGCGATATCGAGCGATGGGGCGGACGATGGCTCGGCAGCGACCGGCCGCAAAGCTGCGTTGCCCAAGCGGTGCGCGGCGATGCCGACGCGGTGTGTTTCGAAGGCATCATGACGCCGGGCTGGTACGAATGGATCGAGAAGACGAAGGTCCGATTTCTCCCCTTCGCCCACGACGCGCTTGCGGCGCTGACACGCGACTACGGACTGCGGCCGGCGACGTTGGCGAAAGGCCGGCTCGGCGCGCCGGCGGACATTCCCTGCCTCGATTTCTCGCATTGGGCGATCTTCGTTCGCGACGATATGGACGAAGAAGTCGCTTATCGCATCACCGCCGTGTTGGTGGAGCATCGTGCCGAGATGGAGGCGCGCTTCCGCAACATCCCGGTCGAGCGCAGCCCGCTGACCTATCCTATCGATCCGCACAAGATGTGGCAGGGCCTCGGCGCGCCGCTTCATCCCGGTGCCGAACGCTACTACCGCGAACACGGCTACATGGCATAGCCGCGGCAATCGCGTCTCCGTCTCGGCGAAGCGACTGGCCGTGCTGCGTGCCGCGGCCTATCGTCGAACCATGACAGCGACACCGGTTGCGATCATCGGCGGCGGCCCGGTCGGCATGGTCCTGGCGATGAACTTGGCCGCCCTCGGCGTGCGCTCGATCCTCATCAATACCGAGCCGAGCTCGCGCTGGCATCCCAAGGGCAACACGCATAACGCCCGAACGATGGAGCATTACCGGCGTCTCGGCATCAGCAAACAGCTGCGCCGGCTCGGGCTGCCACCCGATCATCCGACCGATGTCGCCTATTTCACGACGCTGAAAGGCTGGGAGCTGGCGCGGCATATCTTGCCGTCGGAGCAGGAGAAGCAAGCGCGGCTCGAACACGCGGCGCCGACCGACCAGGTGCCGGAGCCGCTGTTCCGCGCCAATCAGATGTTCGTCGAGGCCGAGCTCTTCCGGCATGTGCAAACCGTGAAGCTGATCGATACGCGCTATGGCTGGCGCTGCGGCGCGATCGTGGAAGAAGGCGACGGCTCGTTCAAGCTCGCGATCGAGGAAGGGACGACCGGCCGCCGCGAGGAGGTCACCGCGCGCTATCTCGTCGGTTGCGACGGCGGCCGCAGCATCGTGCGCCATTGGCTGGGCATTTCCTATCGCGGCGAGCGGCCGTCGGAGCAGGCCTATGGCAGCGGCGCCACGTGCTCGACCTATCTGAAAGCGCCGGCGCTCTACGATCGCATCTTGAGCCGGCATAAGCGAAGCTGGATGCATTGGACCTTCAACCCGCAGGTGCGCGGCCTTATCCAGTCGCTCAACGGCACGGGCGATTTTCTTTTCAACACGCGGATCAAGACGATCGAGGAACCGCCCGATCCCAGTTACATCGCGCGGACTTTTCTCGCTTGCGTCGGCGAAGAGGTACCGTTCGATTTCGTCGGGCATTTTCCCTGGACCGCGGGACAAGCGGCGGTCGCCGACAGTTTCGGCCGCGGCAATGTGTGGCTCGCCGGCGATGCCGTCCATCTCTTCACGCCGACCGGCGGCTTCGGCATGAATACCGGCATCGACGACACGGCCAATCTCGGCTGGAAGCTCGCCGCGATGGTGCAGGGCTGGGGCGGACCGCATCTTCTCGCCAGCTACGAGGCCGAGCGGCGGCCGATCGCGTTCCGCAACACCGGGATGGCGAAGCGATTTACGGTCGATCTCAGCGCTGCGCCGGTCGATCCCGAGATGCTCGAAGACAGTGCGGCGGGTGCAGCGGCGCGGGCGCAGACCGGGGCGTTCTTCGCGCGCTTCGGCGAAGAATTCGCCTCGCTCGGAATTCAGCTCGGCGCGCGCTACGACGGCTCGCGTATTGTCGCGACTGACGGCACCGCGCCGCCCCAGGACGACCCGACGGTCTATACGCCGAGCGCCTGTCCCGGCGGCCGCGCGCCGCACCTTTTCCTCGGCCGCGGCGATTCGCTCTTCGATCATTGCGGGCTCGGCTTCACGCTGCTGCGTCTCGGCGGCGATGCGAGCAGCGAGCCACTCGCGCGCGCGGCTGAGGCGCGCGGCATTCCCTGTGCTTCCTTCGACGTGAAGCTGCGCGAGGGCCGCGCGCTCTACGAAGCCGATCTGGCGCTCATCCGGCCCGATCGCCACGTCGCGTGGCGCGGCGATCGCCTGCCCGATGATTGCGATGCTCTCTGGGCACAGGTTACGGGGTGGATGTGAGCAATGAGCCGGCCATGACACAGCATCCGACCGCCGAAGCTGCGGCTTCGAGATCCGCATGGCCGCCCGGGCTGACACGGGTTCCTTATTGGGTTTTCCAGGACGAAGCGATCTACCGGGCCGAACAGGAGAAAATCTTCCGCGGCGCGCATTGGCACTATCTCGGACTGACCGAGGAGTTGCCGAAGCCGGGCGACTTCAAGACGACCAAAGTGGGCGACGCGCCGGTGATCGTGACGAGAGGCCCGGATGGCGAGATCCATGCTTTCGAAAATAGATGCGCACACCGCGGTGCCCTGATCTGCCTCGACAAGCGCGGCCATCGCGAGAATGACTTCACATGCGCCTACCATGGCTGGACCTACGACAAGAAAGGCAATCTCACAGGCGTTGCCTTCAAGAATGGCGTCAAAGGCAAGGGTGGCATGCCGGAGTCATTCCGGATGGAGGAGCATGGTCCGCGTCAATTAAAGGTCGCTGTCTTGCAGGGCCTGATATTCGGCTCGTTTTCGGACGCGGTGCCGCCGATCGAGGATTATCTCGGCCCCGAAATCTGTTCGCGCATCGAGCGCGTCCTCGGTGACCGCGTGCCGGTGGTCTTGGGGCGCTTCACGCAGGTCTTGCCCAACAACTGGAAGCTCTACATCGAGAACGTGAAGGACTCCTACCACGCGAGCATCCTCCATCTGTTCTTCACCACGTTTCAATTGAACAGACTATCGCAGAAGGGCGCGATCATCGTCGACGCGAGCGGCGGCCATCATGTGAGCTATTCGATGATCGAACGTCAGGATGATAAGGATTCAGAGTATTCTCGCCAGCGCCTACGGTCCGACAGCGGCTATCGTCTTGCCGATCCATCGCTGCTTGAAGGGTTTGAGGAGTACACCGACGGAATTACGCTACAGATTCTCTCTGTTTTTCCGACATTCGTGCTGCAACAGATTCAAAACGCGATTGCCGTGCGGCAGATCGTGCCATGCTCGCCGTCGATGACCGATCTCAACTGGACCTACATAGGTTTCGCAGGTGACACACCGGCGCAGCGGCTGATGCGCGTCAAGCAATGCAACCTCGTCGGCCCGGCGGGATACATCTCGATGGAGGATGGCTGCATCGGCGGGTTCGTTCAGCGCGGAATCGCGGCCGCATCCGAAAAAGAATCGGTCGTCGAGATGGGCGGAAGCCGCGCCGAGAGCAGCGATAGCCGCGTGACGGAGGCCTCGGTCCGGGGCTTCTGGAAAGCCTATCGCGCATGCCTGGGCCTCTAGGTGCGAAAGCGATGGCGCGAGATCCGTTTCGCTTGATCGCGCGGGCGCAAGCGGACTACGCGCGGTGCATCGACGACGATCACCTGGAGGCGTGGCCCGATTTCTTTTCCGAAAGCTGTGTCTACAAGATCACGACGGCGGAGAATGTGCGCGAGGGT
>DASXCX010000067.1:0-5216 GCA_036490955.1 Allostellaceae bacterium
GACGTGGGTCCAGGGGCTCTTGGTGCTCCAGGAGATCAGGCGCGAGAACGGATCGGTCGCCGAGCAGAGCAGCAGATCGCCGTTGCGGATCTTCGGGACGATCTGGTCGAGCAGCTCGGCCGGCATGTCGTCGAGAACCCGGTGATCAATCGGATCCAGTTCGAGGGCAATTCGAAGCTTACCGACGACAATCTCAACAGCGAGGTCCAGCTCCGGCCGCGACTCGTCTTCACCCGCGAGAAAGTGCAGGCCGATCTCGTGCGCATCCTCGAGCTGTACCGCCGTGCCGGCCATTTCGCCGCGACGGTGCAGCCGAAGGTGATCGAGCTGCCGCAGAACCGCGTCGACCTCGTCTTCGAGATCGACGAAGGCCCTTCGACCGGTGTCCGCGGCATCACCTTCCTCGGCAACGATCAATTCGGCGAGGGAACGCTGCGCGAGGTCGTTTCGACGAAGGAATCGCGCTGGTGGCGCTTCCTGTCGAGCGACGACACTTACGATCCCGATCGCCTCACCTATGACCGCGAGCTGCTGCGCAAGTTCTATCTCTCGCAGGGCTATGCCGATTTCCGCGTCGTCTCGGCGGTCGCCGAGCTGGCGCCGGACCGCTCCGGCTTCCTCATCACGTTCTCGCTCGAAGAGGGCCAGCGGTACCATTTCGGCAAGATCACGCTTACCAACGAGCTCAAGGACGTCGATCCGAAACTGCTGCAAGCCCTGCTCGCCACGCGCGAAGGCGATTGGTACAACGCCGACCTGATCGACGGCTCGGTGACCGCCGTTAGCGACGCGCTCGGCAATCGCGGCTACGCGTTCGTGCAGGTCACGCCGACGGTCAAGCGCAATCCCGAGACCCATACGATCGATGTCGCTTACGACGTGAAAGAAGGTCCCGAGGTCTATGTCGAGCGCATCGACATCACGGGCAATCTTCGCACCCAGGACCGCGTCGTTCGCCGCGAGTTCCGACTCGTCGAGGGCGATGCGTTCAACACGACGAAGCTGAAGCGCTCCGAGCAGCGCATCAACAATCTGGGCTTCTTCAAAAAGGTCGACGTCACCAACACGCCCGGCAGCTCGCCCGACAAGACGATCATTCACGTCAACGTGCAGGAGCAATCGACCGGCGAATTCCAGGTCGGCGTCGGCTATTCGACCTCGGACGGTCCGCTCGCCAATATCGGCATTCACGAGCGCAACCTGCTCGGCAAAGGCCAGGATTTACGTATCGACACGACGATCGCCTTCCGCACGCGTCAAGTCGATCTGAGCTTCACCGAACCGTATTTCCTCAACCGCGAGCTCGCCGCCGGCTTCGATATCTTCGCTCTGCAACGCGACTTCACGGAATTCGCCGGTTACATCGAGACCTCCTATGGCGGCTCGCTCCGTGCCGGCTATCAATTCAACGAGGCGCTGCGTCAGACGCTGAGCTACACGATCCGCTCGGACACTGTCTCCGACATCGTCGCCGGCGCATCGCCCTTCATCGTCGCGCAGCAAGGCACGCGCTTGGCCTCGATCGTCAGCCAAGTGTTGCTGTACGACAAGCGCGATAGTCGCTTGCAGCCGACCTCGGGCTATTACGGGTCCTACAGCACAGACGTCGCGGGCCTCGGCGGCCAGGTGTTCTTCCTGCGCAACGGGCTCAACGGCGGCTATTACTATCCGATCGCGCCGAATTGGGTCGCGAGCGCCACCGGCGAGACCGGCTACATCATGGGCCTCGGCCAGGGCGTGCGCATCGAGGACCGCTATTTTATCGGCGGCGACAATCTACGCGGCTTCGCCAGCGGCGGCATCGGCCCGCGCGACGTCACGACCAACAACGCGCTCGGCGCCAACGCCTACTGGCTCGGCTCGTTCCAGCTCAGCATGCCGCTCGGCCTGCCTAAGGAGTTCGGCCTTCTCGGCCACGTGTTCACCGATTTCGGCAGTGCCTGGAGCTTCGATAAGAACACGGCGCCGCCGAACACCGATATCGTCAAGGATCTCAATACGATTCGCGTGTCGGCCGGCTACGGCTTCTCCTGGCAATCGCCGCTTGGCCCCTTGCGCCTCGACTTGGCAGTGCCCATCATCAAACAGAATTTCGATAAAAAGGAATTCTTCCGGGTCGGTTTCGGGTCGAATTTCTAAATGCGTGTCGGAGCCCGTCTTGGCGCCGCCGTCGCCGTGGGGCTGACGGCGCTGTTGCCGCTGCAAGCGCATAGCCAGCAAGTGCCGGTGCCGGTGATCATTACCGTCGATGTGCAGCAGATTCTACGCGACAGCCTCGTCGCGAAGGACGTGCAGGCGCAGATGGATCAACGCACCGATCGCTACACGAAGGAAGTGACCGATCAGGAGAACGAGCTCCAGAAGACGCAGGAGGAGCTCGAAAAAGAGCGCAGTACCCTGGCGTCGGACGCATTCAATACGAAGATGCGCGATTTCCAGCGCAGCTACGACGCGCTCGACAATCGGGTCCAGGCGACGCGACAGGCGCTGCAGCAATCCTATAATGACGCGATGACCAAGGTCGAGAACACCGCGCTGCAGATCATCTCCGACGTTGCCGCCGAGCGGAAGGCCAATCTCGTCGTCGCCAAAGCCGCGGTGCTGTTCGAGGCGCCCGAGCTCGACATCACGCAGGAGGTGATCAAGCGGCTCGACGTGAAGCTGCCGCAGGTGCAGCTCGCGACGCCGCAAATTGCCCCGAACGGGGCTGCGACGCCGCCGGGCAACGTCATACCGCCGGGCGATGCGCTATCGCCGCGTGTTGGCGGCACGGCGTTGCCGCAACCGCCGCACTAGCCATGGCCGATCCGCGCTTCTTTACCGTCGCAGGGCCGTTCACGGTCGCCGAGATCGCGAAACGCGTCGGCGCCGAGTTGGCCGGCGCTAATGACGGCGGGCGCATGCTGCATGACGTCGCGCCGCTTGAGACGGCGTGCGAGCGCGATCTCTCTTTTCTCGACAACCACCGCTATCTCGACCGCTTCCGCGCAACCCGCGCCGGCGCGGTGATCGTCAACGCGAAGTTTGCGGTCGAAGCGCCCGAGGGCACGACGGCGCTGGTCACGCCGCAGCCCTATCGCGCCTATGCGCTCGCGGCACAGGCCTTCTATCCCGAGGCGCCGCCGAAACCCGGCATCGCCCCGACGGCGGTCATCGACCAAAGCGCGAAACTCGGCGCGGGCTGCGCCGTGGAGCACAATGCGGTGATCGGTCCCTGCGTTCAGATCGGCGAGCGCTGCGCGATCGGCGCCAATACGGTGATCGGTGCCTCGGTCGTTCTCGGCGACGATGTGCGCATCGGCGCGAATGCGACGCTTAGCCACTGTGTCGTCGGTACGCGCGTTCGCATCTATACCGGCGTGCGCATCGGTCAGGACGGTTTCGGCTTCGCGCCCGATCCCGATGCGCCGGTGAAGGTCCCGCAATTGGGCCGCGTGATCATCGGCGACGATGTCGAGATCGGAGCGAACACGACGATCGATCGCGGCGCGGGGCCGGATACGATCATCGGCTCGGGTACCATGATTGATAATCTGGTGCAGATCGGGCACAACGTGCAGATTGGCCGCGGCTGCGTGCTCGTTTCCCAAGTCGGCATTTCCGGCAGCACGCGGCTCGGCGATTACGTAATGATCGGAGGGCAGGGCGGCTTGACGGGCCATCTGACGATCGGCGACGGCGCGAAGATCGGCGCCCAGGCGGGCGTGCTGCGCGACGTCAAAGCGGGCGAGATGGTGCTTGGCTCGCCGTCGATGCCGATCCGGGAGTTTCATTATCTGACCGCCTATATCCGCCGTCTCGCCGCGAAGAAAAGAGGCGAATGACATGACCATGACCGACACGCCGCAGCAAAGCGACCAGCCGGTCGTCACCGCGGAGATCGATCTGAAGCGGATCATGCAGATGATCCCGCATCGCTATCCGTTCCTGATGATCGACAAGGTCATCAACGTGGTGCGCGGCCAGAGCGCCGTCGGAGTGAAGAGCGTTACCGTCAACGAGCCGCATTTTCAGGGCCATTTCCCGCGCTGGCCGGTGATGCCGGGCGTGCTGATCATCGAGGCGATGGCGCAGACCGCTGCCGTCATGGTGGTCGACGCGATCGGCGATCTCGCGGCGGGGAAACTCGTCTATTTCACCTCGATCGACGGGGCGCGCTTCCGCCGCCCAGTCGTGCCGGGCAGCACGCTGCACATCCATGTCGAGCGCGTGCATAGCCGCGGCACGGTGTGGAAGTTCCAAGGCAAGGCGCTGGTCGAAGGCAAGCTGATGGCCGAAGCGACTTATGCCGCGATGATCATGGACAACAACATCAATACCAATGAGTGACGTTCACCCGACCGCGCTGATCGAGCCCGGAGCCGAGCTCGGGGCAACGACGAAGATCGGGCCTTTCTGTCATGTCGGCCGCCATGTCCAGCTCGGCGAGCATGTCGAGCTGATCAGCCACGTCGTGGTCGCGGGGCGCACGACGATCGGCGAGGCCACGCGCGTCTTTCCCTTCGCCTCGATCGGCCATCAGCCGCAGGATCTGAAATACAAGGGCGAGGAATCGCGCCTCGTCATCGGCCGCAACAACGTCATCCGCGAGCAGGTGACGATCAATCCCGGCACCGAAGGCGGCGGCATGGTGACGAAGATCGGCGACGGCTGTCTTTTCATGGTCGGCGTCCATGTCGCGCACGATTGCCTCATCGGCAACGAGGTGATCATGGCGAACAACGCGACGCTCGCCGGCCATGTGAAGGTCGGCGATTTTGCGGTGTTCGGCGGTCTCTCGGCGGTGCATCAATTCGTACGCGTCGGTCCTTATGCGATGATCGGCGGCGTCACCGGCGTCGAGCGGGACGTGATCCCCTACGGCTCGGTGATGGGCGATCGCGCGCGGCTCGCCGGTCTCAACATCGTCGGCATGCAGCGCCGCGGCTTCACGCGCGACGAGGTCCAGGGCTTGCGCAACGCCTATCAGGCGTTGTTCGAGAGCGAGACCGGCACCTTTGCCGATCGCGTTGTCGACGTGACAACGCGATTTGCAGGCATCCGTCCGGTCGACGATGTGTTGCGCTTCATCAAGGAAGAATCCGCGCGCGGCCTGGTCCAGCCCAAATCCAGCGTTAATGGCGGGTAAGCTCGACATTCTCGCCGGCTCCGGCGAGCTGCCGCTGCGGTTGATCGAGGCTTGCCGCGGCGAGGGCCGGCCCTATTTCGTCGTCGCT
>DASXCX010000068.1:0-6279 GCA_036490955.1 Allostellaceae bacterium
CATCGCCGGTTGGGGCATCGGCACGATGAAGCCGCTGACGCCCCCGGCACCGGAACCGGCGCTCTCGGTCGTGCCCTCGCGCGGCCATTTCGGACCGCTGCCCGGCAGCGATTACCTCGGCGCCAACGGCTATGGCGGACCGCTCAGCGCCGGCGTCGGTAGCGGTAATCTCGGCGGCACGCTTCAGCCGCTGAGCGGCAGCCAGTGAAAGCGTTCACCCAGTCAATCCTCATTGCTTGGCGCTGACTCACCTCGCGTTGACAGTGTTGCTGTCCGCTGACAGCTGATAGCCCTCCGCTTCTCGTCTATCATTATGCGCATGCGATCAGCGATCGGTGCGGCACTAAGCTTTCTCACCTGGCTTGCGGTGCTGTGGACGATCTATGCCGAGCAGAATCACCTGCTTCTCTATGTCGGCGATCCCGAGATCGCCTTCGGCATCGGCGAATTTATCGATATCGCGGTGGCGGCGGTCCTCCTCGTCTATGCGATCTATGAGGTCTTTCATTTCGTCGGCGCGACCGGCGCGCTTGATCGCGCCGCCGCGGCGCATCCCGCGCTCGACGCACTCGTGCTGATCCTGCTCGCCGCGCTCGGCTGGGGCATTTATCGCGACATCACCCACTTCCGGCACTTGTTATTCCGCGCAGAGCCTTTCGGCGACGATGCCGACGCCCTCGCGGCAATTTTTCTGGCGCTCGGCGCCCTCAAAACCGGCTATCACGGCGTGCGCGCGCTGCGCGCCCTCGCCCATTTGACGCGCAGCTGACTCATCGTATTCGATCGGAGACCAACGCCGCGGACCGTGATTTGATCCGAGCGCCGACGCACGGCACAATCGCACGCGGAGGCAATGGTATGCGCATCTTTCCGGATATTGCCGCGCTGAAGCAGGCGACTGCGGCGGGCGACAGCGATCTCGGCGTGAGCGGCTGGGTCACGGTCGATCAGGCGATGATCGACCGCTTCGCCGAAGCTACCGGCGATTTCCAATGGATCCATGTCGATGTCGAGCGCGCCAAGGCCTCGCCTTTCGGCACCACGATCGCGCATGGCTGGCTCACCCTGTCGCTGCTCGCGCGGCTTTCCAGCGAGACTTACCGCGTCGAGCAACTCGCGGCGCGGCTCAATTACGGCTGCAACAAGGTACGCTTCACGGCGCCCGTGCCGGCCGGCAGCCGCTTGCGCGCCAAGTTCCGCATCGTCTCCGTTGAAGACGTACCGCAAGGCACGCGCCTCACCAGCGAAGCCACCGTCGAGCGCGAAGGCAGCGACAAGCCGGTCTGCGTCGCCGAGCTCGTCGGCATCCTCATCCCGCCGAAAGCCACCTAGGGCTTCACGCGCTCATGACGAAGAGCGCGAGGACACAGATGAGGGCGAGCGACCAGACGATCGAGCGCAAGGTCGCGAGATCGGCGATATAGAGCGCGGTATAGCCGATCCGCAGCAGGATGAAGGCGCCGGCGGCGATATCGACCTTCGCCTGCGGCACTTGTGCCAACTCGGCGACGATCACGGCCGCGGCGAACGGCGCGAAAGCCTCGAAATGATTGCGATGCGCCCAATTTGCCCGCTGCCGCCAGCCGGTCAGCGCGGCGAGAGTCGCGCGCGGCGCATGATTGTCGACGCCGCCGGATTTCGCGAGCACCACCGCCGCGTAGGGGAGGAACATCGCGACGACAACCATCCAATAGGCAAAGGTCATGATCGTCCCCGGAAATTGGCCGGTCTCCCGGGCAACGCGGTCCGCTGGAACAGTTCGGCCGGCACACCGCCCTGAAGGCAGCGCGCCGGCCGGAAATTCTATCAGCGAATGGCAGCGACGCTAATTCGCGTAAGAACTCCCGTTGGCCCCATTCAACTCGGCGGCCGGCGTGTAGTCGGTGGTCGGCGCTTCCGGCTCCTCGCCGACGGCCGAGAGTGCTTTCACCATCGCGGCGCGGCAATCCCGCCATCCCGCTGCATAGGCCTCGGTCTCGGCCTTGACGGCGGTTTCCGTCAACAGACGCAGCAAACGCTGCAACTCGTTACTTGCTTCGCTGCTCATCCTCTTCCTGCTCCCCTAAAAATGTCGCCTCGATCCCAAGGACGGGGTGCGCACCTCTTTCGCAATCCCGCACAAGGAGCAAGCCTGATATCCCACCGCTTCGAGTCGGGTCCAGATGAATCTCATCGGAATGGATGATGACTATAATAATGGCAGAAGGGTGACGCGCGGCATGTCCCGGTCGAGGAACCAAGCGGCGCTCACGCAGTTTGAACAACGCATGGATGAACAAGAGAAACCCGTTCTCTCGGCGAACGAGGCAAGGCAAGCGACGCGCGGCCACGGCGTGCGCTATGTGCTCGCGATCTCGGTGACGCTTGCGGTCCTCGCGATGCTGATCGCGTATTTCGTCGCCTAGACTCGGGCGGCTATCGCTCGTCGATCAGGGCCGCACGCAATTCCTGGCGGAACTTGCGCGCGCGTTTCAAATGCCACTCCCGACTCATCGCCTCGCCGCGTGTCGCGCAGCACTCGGCATAGAGCAGGCGCCAATCGCGGCCGCGCGTCGAGCGCGCGCCATTCCCGCCATTATGCTGCGCGAGGCGCCGTTCGAGATCGAGCGTCCAGCCGACATAGGTACGGCAATCGCCGCCGCGCCGGCTGCCGAGGATATAGACGAAACAGCGCGGCGCGGTTGCGTCTGCCATCGCCGGCCTATTCCTCGTCCGGCAACGCGCTCTCGTGCCAGCGTTTCAAGAGTGCATTCGACAGCCAGGACAGCGCGGCGAAAATCAGGATGCCGCTCAGCGAGAGAAGGAAGAGCGCCGCGAAAAGCCGGGGAATCTCGAGCCGGTAGCCGGCTTCGAGGATGCGCGAGGCGAGGCCCGTCGAGGTGCCCCCGGTGCCGGCGACGAACTCCGCGACCACCGCGCCGATCAGCGCCAGCCCGCCGCTGATACGCACGCCGGCGAGGAAAAGCGGCAGCGCCGAAGGCAAGCGCAGGAAACGCAGCGCCTGCCAGCGAGAGGCGCCGTAGAGTTGAAACAGCGCGGCAAGATTACGGTCGGCGCTGTTGAGGCCGAGCGTCGTGTTGGCGACGATCGGAAAAAAGGCGACGATCCAGGCGCAGATCAGCAGCGATGCGAAAGTGTCGTTGACCCAGATGATGATCAGCGGCGCGATCGAGACGATCGGCGTCACTTGCAAAATGACCGCGTAGGGGAAGAACGAAACCTCGAGCAAGCGCCACTGCGCGAAGCAAACCGCGATCGCGCCGCCCAAGATCACGGCCGCGGCGAGGGCCGCCAAGGTGATGCGCAAGGTGACGGCGAGCGAGCCGAGCAAGCTCGGCCCGTCGCTCCACAAGGTCTCCGCGACAAGGATCGGACCGGGCAGGATGTAGGATGGAATACCCTCGATGCGCACCGCCGCTTCCCAGGCGATGAGGAAGACCGCGCCGAGGATCAGCGGCGCGAGGATGCGCGCGGGATGAGTCATTGCGCCGCCTTCGCCAGGATGTGCGAGAGCCGCGCGCAGAGCGCGGTGTAATCGCTCGCGGTGCGGAGCGCGGCTTCACGCGGATAAGCGAGGTTGATCGGCACGTCGGCGGCGATGCGGCCCGGGCGCTTGGTCATCACCACGATGCGATTCGAGAGGAACACCGATTCGAAAACGCTATGCGTGACGAAGATCACCGTCCATTGATGCGCTTGCCACAGCGTCAACAAATCTTCGTTGAGCTTGAAGCGGGTGATCTCGTCGAGCGCGGCGAAAGGCTCGTCGAGCAAGAGAAGCTGCGGCTCGGTGACGAGGGCGCGCGCGATCGAGACGCGCATCTTCATGCCGCCCGAGAGCTCGCGCGGATAGGTGCTGGCGAAAGCATCGAGCCCGACCGCGGCGAGCGTCGCTTCGATCTTCGGCGCCGCCTCGCCCTGCGCGACGCCCATCAGGCGCAGCGGCAAATAGACGTTGTCCCAGACCGTCGCCCAGGGCATCAGCGTCGGCTCCTGAAAGACGAAGCCGATCTTGCCGCGCGCGACGCCGTGCAAGGCGATGCGGCCTTCGCTCGGCGGCGTCAGGCCGGCGATGAGGCGCAGCAGCGTGCTCTTGCCGCAACCCGACGGGCCCAAGAGTGAGAGGAATGCTCCTGACGCGATGGTGAGATCGATGCCGCTAAGCGCGACCGTGCCGGTTCGGAAGGTTTTGCCGATGCCCCTAACGTCAACGAGGGGGACCTCGACAATCGGCGACGCGGTCCCGTTCGCATTCATTTCGGCTTGATCATTTGGATTGGGCGCTCATGCCGACGCGCTGATCGACGAAGCGCAGCGCGTAGCCCTTCTTCCAATCCATGTCCTTGGGATAGAGGCCTTCGCCCGACATCACAGTGAAGAAATCCTGCCAGCGCGCGTCGCTCATCGCTCCGACCCCGACCTTCTTGGAATCGCCGCTATCGACGATGCCCTGTGCCTTCATCGTGTCATGCGCGTATTTGAGCAGGTCGTCCGATTGGTCTGGATTGTCGTGCTTGATCAAGGCATAGGCCGGCGACGGATCGCCATCGAGGAAGGAATACCAGCCCTCGATGCTGGCGTTGACGAAGCGCTGCACGAGATCGGGCTTCTCATCGATCAACTTCTGCGAGGTCTCGATGATCGAGCCATAGCTGGTATAGCCGGCATCGGCGAGCAGGAAGACCGCCGGCTTCACGCCGCCCTGCTTCTCGATGAGAAACGGCTCGCTCGTCAGATAGCCTTGCTGCACCGCATTCTTGTCGGCGAGGAATGGCGTCATGTTGAAATTGTAGGGACGGATCTGATCATCGCCGTAGCCGAACTTCGCCTTCAAGAACAACCACCAGCCGACGCGCGTATCGGCTCCGATCATGATCGGCTTGCCTTTGAGCGCGGCAAGGCTGTCATTGCCGATCCCGGGATGCGCGATCAGCACCGACGGATCCTTCTGGAAGAAGCCCGCGACCGCGACCATCGGGATTTTCTCTTTGGCGAAATTCATCGCGGTAAAGGAGGCCGGCGCTTCGTCGAAATCCAAGCGCCCCGCGGCGAGGAGCTGCGTGTGGTTCACCTGCGGCCCGCCCTGACGCAACGTAACCTTCAACCCGTATTTCTCGTAAATGCCGGTGGCCAGCGCCTGGTAATAACCACCATGCTCGGCCTCAGCCTGCCAATCGGTGCCGAAGGTGACTTGGTCGAACGCCGCAGCCGGCGCGGGAAGGCCCGCCAGAGCGAGCATCGCGCCCACAACGCCGAGCGCCGTCGAGATGAGACGCACCATCATGTCCTCGCGCCCTTTCGGAAGATAGCTGTCGCCAAAAGCCGGGACTTTCTAGCGCAAGGCCACCGTATGCGGCGATAACAAAAACGCGCGGGGAGCCCGCGGGCACGGCCTCGCCCGCGGCACGTCACGACAGATTTTTCGCGAAAAAGGACGCTTAGGCCGATTTATCGGCGTCGGGTCCGCCTTCGAGCCCGCCGATGCGCTTTGTCATCTGCAAGAGATGCTCGCGCACTTCCTCGCTTGGGATTTGGCGGAAATGGCGCACCAACTCGATCTCTTCCCGGGTGAAGCCCTTGCTCGAGCCGGCCGCGGTCTCGCCACCAAGCTCTTCGAAAAAGAACGATACCGGACGATCGAGAAGCCTCGCCGCCTTGTAAAGACGACTGGCGCTCAGCCGGTTCTCCCCGTGCTCGTATTTCTGCACCGCCTGGAAAGAGACACCGATGCCGGCACCCAGTTCTTCCTGACTCATGCCGGCAAGGAATCGCGCCTGTCGCAGGCGGCGGCCGACATGTACGTCGACTGGGTCGGGCCCGTGCTCGCGAATCGTGCGCCGGCGGCGCCCTGCGTTGTCATCGCCCTTACGAACTTCGGCCATATTCCCCCTCTGTACGTAATGATCAAGCGATCAATCTGGATCAAATTTATACCGTGACGCTCGCAGGATTACTACCGATTCCCCCGCCTCTCCCTTCCGGAAAGCCCCATCACAGGCTCAACGGCGCAAAATTCCCTAATCTGGATAATTTCTGTGTTCGATTTTTGCTTGCCCGCCCGCCTCGTCATCGAAACCCCGGCGGTTGCTGATGAAGAGCAGCGCCATCAGCACGCCGCCCAGCGCCAGGGCGCCTAGTGCGCCAAGGATCATGGCAAGAGTGCCGGCGACGCTGATCTGGACATCCGCCATCGCCGTCCAGGCCTGCCAAGCGACGCTCATCGAAGCGATGGCCAGCACCGCCGCTATCACATAGCCGAGCTTGCTCATGACTTTGATA
>DASXCX010000069.1:0-10357 GCA_036490955.1 Allostellaceae bacterium
TCCCGAAGAGACTTACTACACCTTCTCTTACAGTCCGATTCCGGACGACGATGGCGGTGTCGGCGGCATCATCTGCGCTAACACCGACGATACGCGGCGCGTCATCGGCGAGCGCCAGCTCACCTTGCTGCGCGAGCTCGCGGCAGCCACGGTCGATGCGCGCACTGTCGAACAGGCTTGCGAACGCAGCGTGGGCGCCCTCGCCAGCGACGTGCGCGATATGCCCTTTGCCTTGCTCTATCTTTCTTCGTCCGACGGGCGAAGCCTTCGGCTCGCCGGCACTTCCGGCATTGCCCGCGACCATCGCGCGGCACTCGCGACGCTGCCGCTCGATGCGCCCTCCGCATGGCCGATCGCGGCGGCGCTGCGCGATCAGCGCGCGCAGTTGGTGCGCGGACTAGGGATGCAGTTCCAAGGCGATTTTCCGACGGGCGCTTGGGACCAGCCGCCGACACAAGCGGCGGCGATCCGCATTCCGGCGCGCGGCGAGACCGGTCGGCCCGGCGTGCTGATCGCAGGTCTCAATCCTTTCCGCTTGTTCGACGACGACTATCGCCGCTTTCTCGATCTTGTCGCGAGCGAGATCAGCGCCGGCATCGCCAATGCCGAGGCTTATGAGCAAGAGCGCCGCCGTGCCGAAGCACTGGCCGAGATCGACCGCGCCAAGACGGCGTTCTTCTCAAACATAAGCCACGAGTTCCGGACTCCGCTAGCGCTGATGCTCGGGCCGATCGAAGACGCGCTCAACGATCCGGCGCTGAACGAGCGGACACCGGTGCAGCGCGAGCGCGTCGCCATGGTGCATCGCAATGCATTGCGGCTGCTGCGTCTCGTCAACACCCTGCTCGATTTCTCCCGCATCGAGGCCGGTCGCGTTACGGCGCGGTTCGAGCCCACCGATCTGGCGGCGTTGACCGCGGATCTTGCCGCGAATTTCCGTTCTTTGACCGATCGCGCCGGGCTGGCGCTGCGCATCGATTGTCCCAGTCTTGGCGCACCGGTCTTCGTCGATCGCGATATGTGGGAGAAGATCGCGCTCAATCTTCTCTCCAACGCATTCAAATTCACACTCGCTGGCGAGATCGCCGTCGAGCTGCATGCTCGCGATGCGATGGCCGAGCTCAGTGTGCGCGACACCGGTACCGGCATTCCGACCGAGGAATTGCCGCGGCTCTTCGAACGCTTCCATCGCATCGAGGGCAGCCAAGGCCGCACCTTCGAGGGCAGCGGCATCGGTCTCGCGCTCGTCAGCGAGTTGGTGAAGCAGCTCGGCGGCTCGATCACGGTCGAGAGCACGCCCGGCCAGGGCAGCACCTTCACCGTCGTGGTACCGTTCGGCACGGCGCATATGTCGCAAGGCGCGATCGATTCTCGCTCGCCAACGCCGGCTGCGAGCAGTCGTGCTGATGCCTATGTGCAAGAAGCGCTGCGCTGGCTGCCCGATGCAGCGCGTCCGGCCGAGCCGGTTGCCCAGGCCGCCATGGACGATCTCGGCGATGATCGAGAGGCACTTGGCGCGGGCGAGCGTATCCTGCTCGCAGACGACAATGCCGATATGCGCGAATACATTCGACGCTTGCTGGTTGCCAAAGGCTATGCGGTCGAAGCCGTGGCCGACGGACGGGCGGCGCTCGAAGCGGCGCGCCGGGCGCGGCCTCACCTGATCCTGTCCGACGTGATGATGCCGCGGCTCGACGGGCTGGGGATGCTGGCGGCCATTCGAGGCGATCAGGCGTTGCGCAAATTGCCGGTGATCCTGCTTTCGGCCCGTGCCGGCGAGGATGCACGGATCGAGGGGCTCGATGCGGGTGCCGACGATTACGTCAGCAAGCCGTTCTCGGCACGCGAACTGTTGGCGCGCGTCAAAGCCAATCTGCAACTCGCCGCGCTGCGGCGGCAGGCGGAAAGCGCGCAGCGCGAGCAGGCCGTCATGATCGAGGCCACGGTGCGGACGGTGCCGACCGCGGTCTGGTATACGCATGATCCCGAGGGGAAGGGGATTTTCGGCAACGATTACGCCGCGCGGCTGTTGCGTCTGCCGCTCAACGCGACGCGGCCGGTTGCCTTCCGTCGCGGCGGCGCTCCGTTCGCCGTCTACCGCCATGGGCAATTGACGCCAATGATCGAGTTGCCGCTGCGACGCGCCTTGCGCGGCGAGACGGTCGAGCAGGAGGAACTGGAGCTGCGTTTCGACGATGGAACGGCGACGACGATCATCTGCCAATCCGCGCCGATCTGCGACGAGCTGGGTGGGATCCTCGGCGCGGTTTGTGGCGCGCTCGATATCAGCGACCGCAAACGGCATGAAGAGCACCAGCAATTGCTGCTCAACGAGCTCAATCATCGTGTCAAGAACACGCTGGCGATGGTGCAGTCGCTCACGATGCAGACATTGCGCAGCACCGCCAACATCGTCGAGGCGCGCGATGCCTTGATCGCGCGTCTTATCGCTTTCGCGAAGGCGCACGACGTGCTGACACGCGAGAATTGGGAGGGCGCGGGCCTGCACGACGTCCTGATCGAGGCGCTCGCGGCGCACTTGACCGAGGCGGAACAGCAGCGGCTGTGGTTCGACGGGCCGGCGCTGAAGCTGCTGCCGCGCGCCTCGCTCGCGCTGTCGATGGCGTTTCATGAACTGGCGACGAATGCGGTCAAATATGGCGCGCTATCGGGCGACGAAGGCCGTGTCGATATCGCTTGGTCGATCGACGAGGCCCAAGACGGCTTTGCGCTCGATTGGCTGGAGAGCGGCGGGCCGACCGTGTCGCCGCCGCAGAAACGCGGCTTCGGATCGCGCCTTATCGAGCGTGGTCTCGCGCAAGACCTCGGCGGCTCGGTGCAGCTTGAATTCAGGCCGCACGGCGTCGTGTGCGCGATCCGCGCACCGCTCACGGAAGTCCACACGGCGGGCGAGAAGCCGGATAGTCGTCAAGAAAAGGTGGGTTCATGACGGAAGAGATGGAGCCGAACATCGAAGGTGCGCGGATTTTCGTGGTCGAAGACGAATCCGTCATCACCATGCTGCTGCAGGATATGTTCGAGGAACTGAATTGCGAGGTCGTCAGCCTCGCGTCGCGCTTTCAGGACGCGCTCGACAAAGCAAATACGCTATCTTTCGAAGTTGCCATCCTCGACGTCAACCTCAACGGTCAACGTACTTTTCCGATCGCCGAGGCCCTCCGGGCGCGCGGACTCCCTTTCATCTTCGCAACGGGCTACGGCGCTGCGGCCGTGCCCGAGAATTTCCGTGCCGCGCCCGTGCTGCAAAAGCCGTTCCGTATCGCCGATCTCGAGCGCGCGGTGCGTACCGCGCTGGCGACGCCGCGCGCCGCTTGACAGGTCTTTCAGTCGCGCTAGGGTAACGGCGTTCCGTGGCGATTTGATTCAGCCGACCGGCTTGCGGCCACGTTAAAATAACCGCTAAAAGGTCGGAGGCTCGACGAAGCCCTGACCTGCGCGGTTAGGGCTTTTTTTGTTGGTCGTTCCGGCCGACAAATAGGTCGCGATCCGGTCGGGTAACGCGAAGGAGAGCGATAATGTCCGTGATCAATCCCGAGCATTCAGCGACGTGGCGTCCGCGCACGGTACTGACGCATAGCGGCTTGCAGCGCTCGCAATTCGAAGAGACTTGCGAAGCGATCTTCATGACCTCGGGCTTCGTCTATCAAAGCGCCGAGGAAGCTGAAGAGGCGTTCAAGAACCAAGGCGCGCGCTATGTCTATTCGCGCTATGCCAATCCAACGATCGCGATGTTCGAGGAGCGGCTGCGTTTGCTCGAGGGCGCCGAAGCCGTGCGGGGAACGTCTTCCGGCATGGCCGCGGTTTTCGCTTCGATGGCCTGTTTTCTCAAGGCGGGCGATCGCGTTGTCGCATCGCGCGCGCTGTTCGGCTCCTGCCTTTACATCATCCAGGAGATCCTGCCGCGCTACGGCGTGGTGAGCCAATTGGTCGACGGCGCCGATCTCGATCAGTGGCGCGAGGCGCTGAAGCCGGGCGCCAAAGCGGTTTTCTGCGAAAGCCCCTCCAACCCGGGCCTCGAGCTGGTCGATCTAAAAGCCGTCGCCGAGCTGACCCATCAGGCGGGCGGCGTGCTTGTCGTCGACAATGTCTTCGCTTCGCCGCTCTTGCAGAAGCCGTTGCAACTGGGTGCCGACATTGTCGTCTATTCCGCGACCAAGCATATCGACGGCCAGGGGCGCAGTCTCGGCGGCGCCGTCTTGGGCTCGGCAAAATACATCAACGAGTCGCTGGCGCCATTCCTGCGCCATACCGGCCCAGCGCTCTCCCCCTTCAATGCGTGGATTCTGGTGAAAGGCTTGGAGACGATGGATCTGCGGGTCGGGCAGAGCTGCGACAGCGCGTTGAAGATCGCGCAATTCCTCGAGAAGCATCCGCGTGCCAGCCGCGTCCGCTATCCGGGACTCGAGAGCCATCCGCAGCATACGCTGGCTCGGCAGCAGATGAGCGGCTACGGCACCGTCGTTACGCTGAATGTCGGCAACACCAAGGCCGAGACGTTCCGGTTCCTGAACGCACTGAAGCTCGCGCGCATCTCGAACAATTTGGGGGACAGCAAGAGCCTCGTAACCCATCCAGCGACGACGACGCATCGCACGCTGAAGGCCGAGGAGCGCGAGCGGCTCGGCATCACCGACGCGCTGATCCGCTTCTCGGTCGGGCTCGAAGATCCGCAGGATCTGATCGAGGATCTCGAACAGGCCCTGAAAGTCGTGTGAACGAGCCGCGCCGGGTGAGTCGACGCGGCGCTTTGCCTATTTCGGATCGTTCTTCAGTTCGCTGGCTTCGCCCGGCCGGTCTTTGACCATTTCGCCGAAGGCCCAGAGGCCGAGCCAGTAATAAACGAGCGCGAGACCGGCGAGGCCGAGGGCAAGCGTCGGGAGTATGACGATGGCGACGCTCGTCCAATCACCCGTCGGGAACGCGTTCGCGCCCCAGATCAGCCAGGCGGTGGCGGCGACGATCGAGGCGAGGCCGGCCGCGAGACCGATCTTCGCGCGCTCCCACATCGCGCGCGTCATGGTGATGCGCAGCGCACGCGCCGGCGTTTTCTGCGTGACGCTCAAAGAGACGATACAGCCGGCGAGGAACAGCAGGCTGCAGATCGCGAGCCATTGCTGATCGAAGTTCTGCTGTTGTTGCGAGGCGTAAGAAATCGCGATACCGCAAGCGATCAGGATGATCAGCGCCGGCGAGGGATAAATGCGTAACATGGGCGTCCTTTTCCGCGACATGCAGATCTCGGTGTCGATGCTCCCAAAGCGAGGTGAACAATTCGTTGCGGCTGGCGCGCGGTTCAGGCTTAACAGCGATTAGCCATACCAGCATCGTTTTCGCTGAAATTGTGCGGATTGGGCTGGTTTCGCGGCAACGCCGCGCTAAAAATCCCGCGATAGACCGGCCTTGCAACGCCGGCGAAACGGGGAGGGATCGATGAGTGGTATCGCTCGGTCGTTGTTGGTCGCTGCGGGCTTGTTCGTCGCGACGGTGGAGGTCGCCGCCGCAGATCCGGTCGTGTTGCGCTTTGCCCCGCTCGCCAGTCCGGGTCAGGCCAATTACGAGGAATTCTACAAGCCGTGGGCGGATAGGGTCACGGGGGATTCGCAGGGCGCGCTCACTATCGAACTGCGCGGCGGTAACGCGATCGCCAGCAACCAGAATATCTATGATCGCGTAATGAGCGACGTCGTGCAGATGGGCTTCGTGCTCTTCAATTACGTCGCCGGCAAATTTCCGTTTGCGGAGGTCGGCGCGCTGCCCAATCTTGCCGACACCTCCGAGCACGGCTCGGATGCACTGTGGCGTCTTTATCAAAGCGGCACGCTCGACAGCGAATTCGATCAAGCGAAGCCGCTGATGCTGATCGCTCTACCGCAATCGATCGTGCACCTGACGAAGCCGCCTAAATCGCTGAAGGATCTGACCGGCGAGCGTATTGTCGGGCCGACGCAGCTCACCGCGCTTGCTGCGCAATATATGGGCGCGCAGCCGATCACGCTGTCCTCGCCCGAAGCCTATGAGGCGATGAACCGCGGCACCGCCGACGGCACGATCCTGTCGTGGAACGTCTATTATTCGTTCAAGATCGGCGAGGTCGCGCATTACCACATCGATCAGCCGATGGGTACGGCGGCGGGCATGATCTTCATGTCGCGCAAGCGCTACGATGCGTTGCCGGCGGCGGCAAAGGAGACGCTCGACCGTAATTCCGGCCAGGCGGCGAGTCGCGCCTGGGGCAAATGGTGGGATAGCGACAACAACCACAACCGCGAAGCCGCCAAGGCCGATCCAAAGCAGACCGTGGTGACGCTCGATCCGGAAACGCGTGCGGCCTGGCAGAAGCGGCTCGACGGCGCCATCGCAGAGTGGGCGAAGAGCCGGCCGGGCGTCGAGAAGGTGATCGTGCAATACCGGCAGTTGCTCGCCGAGGCGAGGTAGGCGCGCGGTTCGCTACTTGCTCGGCTCTGCCGGGATGAACTTCTTGGCGAGGTCGGCGGCCGCGTCGCGCGAGGGGATCGCGGCCTCGGATTGATCGGCGCCATAATCCATGCCAGGCGTTGGAAAGCTCGCAGGATCGGGATGCGGCACGTCGAGACGCCGGCTGTTATGCCCGGTCTGCCCCCAATCTGTCTGACCTGCCTTCGACAGCAGCCAATTGATGTAGAGCTTTGCCGCGTGCGGATGCGGCGCGTGATCCATCATCGAAACGGTGCCGAAGCCGGTGCTCATGGTCGGATGCGGCAAATGCAGATCGAAGCCGGAGATATTCTTGGCGAGCCCTTGTTGCTGGAACGGCCGGATCTCTTCGGCCGCCGTGCCGAGCCCGATCGGATATTGCCCGCGCACCAGCCACTCCGCTTCCTGGCGGGGGTTGGTGCTGTAGACGATTTTTTGCCCGGCATAGAGACGCTGCAGGAAATCTGCGCCGAAATTGTTCAAGAGCCGCTGGCCGACGCCGACGCCCGCGCCAGGCAATCGCGGATCGTCCCACACGATCTTATTCGCAAAACGCGGCGCGAGCAGATCCGCATGGGCCTTGAGATCGTCATGCGAGACGAAGTCCCAATTGACCATGACCGGCGCCGTTACCGTCGCCTCGAAGCCGAGGACGTAGCGCTTGCCCGAGTCCATCCAACCGAGATCGAGTCCGCCGAACCAATCCCCGTCGTCGGTGATCTCGGGCAACATGAAAGCGGGGCGCAACGGTACGAAAGCGCCGGCCGGCATCAGGCTTTGCAGGATCGATGGCGTGCCACCGATATAGACGTCCCAATTGTAAACCCCGGCCGCGCGCTCGCGTGTGATCTGCGGGATCGCGTCGCGCCCGCTCGAGCCGCTGAACACGACCTTCACCTGGGGAAATGTGCGCCGGAAACCTTGCGTCAGCACCTGCTCGTAGAGCTTGCCCGGCCCGCCATGCACGTCGACCTCGCCCTCGGCATTTGCCGTGGTGACGAGATCGTCCCACTCCGAAGCCGCGGCGCGTGCCATGCTCACGGCAGAAAGCGCTGCCAGAGCAACGGCGAGTGCGGCTAAGTGTTTCATGCGAGCCTTCAGGCAAAGCGCGGCAGCAGCGCGAGCGCGTTGGTGCGATCGATCGAAGCGAGCTCGGCGGCCGAGAAGCCGCAAGCCGCGATACGTTGCACCTGATCGAGGCAGCCGAAGCCGTACGGATAATCGGTGCCGAAAAGAATCTGCGAATTCGGGATGATATTACGCAGCGCGCCGACGGGGCCGGGATGCGCGGTCTGGGCGAGGTCGTAAAAGAAGCGCGTCAGCTCGTGCATCATGCCGTTGAGCATCGCGGCCTGCATCGCAACTTCGTCGCGACCGCTGAAATCGATGAAGCGCTGGATGAGGTAAGGCATCGTTCCGCCGGCATGGCAGAAGATAAAGCGGATGTTGGGATAGCGCGCGGCCGCGCCGCTGAAGACCAAGCTCGCGATTGTGCGCGTCGTGTCGGTGCCGTATTCGATGATCGCGTCGGCGATGGCGGGCTGCAGATCGCTGCAGCAGAGGCATGAGGTCGGATGGACGAAGACCACCGCTTCGCGGCGATCGAGCTCCTCGAGGACCGGCCTGAACTCAGGATCGCCGAGGAATTTGACGCCGCCAGTCTCGTAATTGGTATAAAGGCCGATGCCGTCAGCCTTGAGCTGATCGAGTGCGTACGCGATTTCTTCGAGGCTCGTATCGATCGCGGGCAACGGCAGCGCGGCGAAGAGGCCGAAGCGCCGCGGCCGGGCTTGCACCAATTTGGCGCCGGCATCGTTGCATTGTCGCGCGAGTTTTTGCGCCGCCGCATCGTCGCCGAAATGAATGCCGGGCGTCGTTACCGAGGTGATTGCGACCGCGATGCCGGCCTCGTCCATCTGATCGATCGATCGCTCAACGGTCCAATTGGCGATCGGCAGTTGATAGCCGGGCGCGGGACAGGCGCTGCCGAGCGCGATCAGCGCTTCCTTGTAGATTTGCGGGACGAAATGGTGGTGGACGTCGATGCGATGCGGCGTCCCCATCGCCGGCTCAGGCTTTGATTAGCTTTGCGAGGTTCGGCAGCAGGCGCAGCGCGTTGCGGTGATCGACGCCGATCATCTCATCCTTGGTGAGACCGGCGCCGGCGACGCCCTCGACATGCTCGATCGACAGGCGATAGGGATAGTCGGTGCCGAAGACGATCTGGCTCGCGCCGGCGACCGCTTTGAGCGCGCCGAGTGCGACGCCGTTCGAGGCTTGCGCCGTGTCGTAATAAAAGCGCTTCAGCTCATGCATCAACCCGTTCGGGAGCTTGGCCGCGACATGCGGAAGCTTGGCGAGATTGACCATGCGCTCGATCAGGAAGGGCATCGTTCCGCCGGCATGCGACCAGATCCACTGGATGTTGGGATAGCGCGTGCTCGCGCCGGTGAAGATCATGCCGTTGATCGCGCGGGTCGTGTCGGTGCCGTATTCGATGATCGACTCGTTCACTTCGGCGATCAGGTTCATGCAGCACGCCGCGGCATGTGGATGCACATAGACGATCGCCTTGCGGCGATTGAGCTCCTCGAAAAGCGGGTTGAAATCGTTGTGGCCGAGCCAGCGGTCGCCATAGCTGGTGAACATGCAGATGCCGTCGACTTTGAGCGTATCGAGCGCGTATTCGACTTCCTTCAGCGAGCCCTCGACATCGGGCCATGGGATCGCGGCGAAGAGTCCGAAACGGCCGGGATGGTTGCGGATCATCTCCATGCCGTAATCGTTGCAAAGGCGCGACAACTTCCGCGCCTCTTCAACGTGGCCGAAATAAAGCCCAGGCGTGGTGATCGAGACGAGCGATATTTGCGTACCGGCCTTGTCCATGTCGTCGATCGAATTCTGGATCGTCCAACTCTGCATGACCGGTTGCATTGGCCGTTTTTTGTTCATTTCGGCTTTGTAGGCCGGCGGCACGAAATGATGATGGACGTCGATACGCATGACCGCGGCCATGAATTCCTCCCCAAGACTCTCTTTGCCCACCTTACCGGCGAGGCAAAGCGGCGACAATGCCGGAAGGATGATTGCCGAGCGGCGCTAAATGCGGTTAGCTGCCGCTAAGGGGGAGGAAGCCATGAAGATCAGGACCATCGCTTTGGCGGCGCTGCTGACCGCCGGTGTTGCCGCGACGGCGAGCGCCGATCCGATGCGCTTACGGATCGGTTGGGCGCAAGTGCCGACGCAGATGACGCCGCTCGTCGCCGAGCTGGCGAAGAAGCAACCCGCGCTCTTTCCCAATCTCAACCGCAGCTACACCTACGAGCCCGTCCGCTTTCAGGGCTCGCCGCCGCAGATACAGGCTTTTGCCGCCGGCGAAATCGAGGTCGCGGCGTTTGGGCCTTCGGCGCTCGCACTTTCCGTCACCAACGCGCATCTCGATCCCCGTGTCGTCGCCGACATCGCGCAGGATGGCAGCAGCCACGGCTATTATTCGACCTGGTGGGCGGTGCGGAAGGACGGGCCGATCAAGACGCTCGCCGATCTCAAAGGTCGCACGGTGATCGTCAACGCCAAAGGCGCGACGACCGACATGCTGCTGCGCAAGATGACGCGAAACAACGGTCTCGGCGATAGCGAATTCACCGAGCTCGAGGCGGACTTCACCAACATGTTGCCAATGCTCGAGGCCGGCAAAGGCGATGCCGCGCCGGTGATGGCGCAGTTCAATCACGATTTCCAGGCGACCGACCGCTATCGGACGCTTTTCACCACCACCGACGCGGTCGGCGGCGACGACGAGACGCTGTTTTGGGTGATGAAAGCCGATTTCATCGCCGCGCATCGGCCGGCGATCGTCGATATGCTGACCGATCATATGGCG
>DASXCX010000070.1:0-9021 GCA_036490955.1 Allostellaceae bacterium
GCAACACAAAATTAACCATATCCGCAGCACTCTCGGGCCTTAACGAGCCCAAGGATTAACCATTGCCCGGACCCGCTCCTGATCCCGTCGCCGACGCGATCGTCGCCCGCATCCGCGATCTCGCCCGCGCGCACGGCGCGAATATCCAGAGCGATGTGGGGCTCGCCGACCTGCTGGCCTCGCTGAGGATCAGCGATCAGGTTCCGATCGCGCCTTTCGCGGTCGCCGCCGATCTGCTCTTTCATCTCCTTGCCGCCGATCAACGGCCAGTCGAGACCGCGCCATGATGGAAGACATGTATTGGCGTTTCCTCGGCGCGCTCGTCCTCGTCATCGCGCTGATCTTCGTCCTCGCCTGGGTCGCCAAGCGCCTGGGCTTCGGCGGCCGCCTCGCCGCCGCCCGCGGCAGGCGCCGGCTCGGCATCCAGGAAGTGCTCTCCCTCGACAACAAACGCCGCCTCGTCCTGTTGAAGCGAGACGGTGTCGAGCACCTCATTCTCCTCGGCCTCAACGACGACGTCGTGGTCGAGACGGGCATTGTCCCGCCTGCCGATCAGCCGTTGGAAAAGCCGGTACCGAGCTTTGCCGCGTTGTTACCGGGGTCACGGCCATGAAATTGTCGCTGCCCAAAAATTGGTTGCGAGGCATCGGCTGGACCGCGGCCTTCCTGTTGCTGGTCTCAGCGTCCCCCGCCACGGCGCAAAGCCTGACGCTCGATATGGGCGATGCCGGCTCCTCGACCGGTCACATCGTCCAGCTGCTGATGCTGCTGACGGTGCTGAGCCTCGCGCCCGCGATCCTCATCACCGTCACCTCCTTCACGCGCATCGTCGTGGTTTTGTCCTTCCTGCGCAACGCGCTCGGCACGCAGACGGTGCCGCCCAACATCGTGATGGTGAGCCTCGCGCTCTTCCTCACCGGCTTCGTGATGGCGCCGACCTTGCAGAGCTCTTACGACAACGGCATCGCGCCGCTGATCGCCGACAAGATCACCGAGCAGGAAGCTTTCGACCGCACCGCCGCGCCGATCCATGATTTCATGATGAACCATGTGCGCGAGCAGGATCTCGACCTCTTCGCCGGCATGGCCAAGGTGGATGTAAAGGCGGTGGAGGCGAAGGACGTGCCGCTGCGCGTCGTCGTGCCCGCCTTCATGATCAGCGAGTTGCGCCGCGCCTTCGAGATCGGCTTCCTCTTGTTCCTGCCTTTCCTCATTATCGACATCGTCGTTGCGTCGATCCTCATGTCGATGGGCATGATGATGCTGCCGCCGGTGACGATCTCCCTGCCCTTCAAGTTGATCTTCTTCGTGCTGGTCGACGGCTGGTATCTCGTCGCCGGCAGCCTCGTGCAAAGCTTCGGTGGAAGCTGAGGTTCGCAGAACCTCTGCCCGGCGAAAGCCGTGGCGCAGTCCGCTACTGCTTCGTCACGAGCTTGATCATCTTGCCGAGATCGTCCTCGATCCCGGGATGTGCGCCGTACCAATCGGTCGTCACATCGATGAATTTCGCGCCTTTCTGCTGAAGCGCGGCGATCTCCTGATGCGTCGGCGTCTCGGGATAGGTGTCGAGTTCGGCGCCGAAGCCGTCATGTAGGATCTTTATTTGTCCTTCGGGCGACGAGGCATAGAGCGCGAACAGGATCGCGGCATTGGGATGCGCCGCGTTGGTCGGCACGCACAAATAATCGAAGCGCCGGCTCGCCACGTCGATCATCACCGCCTCGCCGAGCACGCCGCCATATTTTGGTAGATGCGCCTCGGAGCCGGAGCAGGATAGCGCCAGCGCAGGAATCTCGCCCGAGGCGATGCGGTCGACGCCGGCGCAGGCGACGAGGCCGCCGATATTCTGCCCGAGCTGCTTCACGAATTGCGCGGTCTTGTCGTAGCCCCAGACATCCTTCGCCACGAGCACGTCGAAACCGGCGAGATAGGGCGTCGTATAGAGCTTGCCTTTGTACTCGGGCTTCAGCAGATCCTCGATGCTCATCGCCTCGCCAAAGGCCGGCGCCACCTTCGTGTTGTAGAGAATGCCCGGCACCTTAGTGACGATGCGCAGCGCGCGGCTATCGGCCTCGGCGATCTCGGACGTGATGCGGCTCGGATAGAGCTCTGTCCACGGCACCTTGCGGAAGAGGCCTTTCGATAGTTGCGGCGACACCTCGACCGCGGTGCCGTTATAGAGATCGGTCGACGCCGGCTGGGCGGCCTGCATCTCGGTTAAGAGCTTGGCCGCCATCGGCGCGAAAGACGGCCCCGGGAAATAAGTGACGTCGATATCGATGCCGAATTCCTTCTTGATCCCGGCCGCGCCGACGCGCGCCCCGTCGGGGCCGCCGAGGATATTCGCGGCGTAGGAGAGCGTCAGCTTGCCTTCCTGCTTGGCGCCGTCGATCACCTTTTGCAGCGCCGGCGTGATCGGAATATCGCCCGCGCGAGCGAGCGGCGCCGTGCCGAGCAGAAAGGCCCCGATCAACGTCGCCGCGACGACCGGCGCAAGCAGAAATTTCATGGTTCCCTCCCCGTTCGGCTTTATCACTCAGTCTATCGCCGAAAGCCGCGTCTTGCACCTGACGCGGCTTTCTGCCTCAATCGCGCAACCATGATCCTGCTGATGACCCCGATCTTCGCGCCGACTCACGTCTGGCGCGAGCACTTCGCCCGCGAGATGCCCGAACTCGAGGTACGGTTCTGGCCCGAAGCAGGCGACCTTACGACCATCGACATCGTTGCTTGCGGTCGCATGCCCGACAACGCGCTGCGCTCGATGCCTCATCTCAAGCTCATCGTCTCGCTTTTCGCTGGGCAAGATCTGTTCCTCAGCGACAAGACCATTCCCCGCGACGTTCCGGTCGTGCGCGCCGCCAATCCCGCGGGCGATCAGATGATGACCGAGACCGTGATCTTGCACGTGCTGCGTCATCATCGACAAATCCCGGAATTGCTGCTTGCACAGCAAAAAAGCGAGTGGGCGAGCCCTAAACGGCTCAAAACGCGCGACCGGAAGGTCGGCATCATGGGTCTCGGGCCGATCGGCGTCGCTGCGGCCAAGGCGATACGCGATCTTGGCTTTCAAACCGCGGCCTGGGTGAAACATCCTCGCCAGCTCGAAGGCGTCGAGGTATTTCATGGGCCGGACCAGCTCGCCGCTTTCCTCGGCCGCAGCGAGATCATCGTCAATCTGCTGCCATTCACGCCGGAGACCGAGGACATCTTGGGCGCCAAGAATTTCGCGCTCATGCCGAAAGGAGCCGCGGTGATCAATCTCGGCCGCGGCCAGCATGTCGTCGACGCGGATCTCATCGCCGCGCTCGATGGCGAGCAACTCGTCGCCGCGACGCTCGATGTTTTCCGCCAGGAGCCGCTGCCGAAGGAGCATCCCTTCTGGCGCCATCCGCGGATCACCGTCATCCCGCACGCCTCGCGCGGCCAATTCCCGGCTGAGATCACGCCGCTGATCTGCGGCCATATCCGTCGCTTCCAGCGCGGCGAGAAAATGACGGACGCCGTCGATCTGAAGGCGGGGTACTAGCCAATCGTAGCCTTGGTTCTTCGGGGATTCCCGCGAAGGCGGGAATCCCGTCATCGCCCCGGAATCCCGCTTTCGCGGGAATGACGATGGAGCTAAGAATCGGTCATCAAGCCGCTCGAAGGCCCTATGGAGGAAGCATGGACACGCATCTCGCCACGATGACCACGGATAAATACGTCACCATCGACGGGCTGAAGGTCCGCTATCTCGAGGAAGGCTCGGGCCATCCCGTGCTCTTCATGCACGGCGCCTCGCTCGGCTCGTCGGCCGATGTGTTCCGCCGCAATCTCCCCAACTTCGCCAAGGCCGGTTTCCGCGCCATCGCATTCGACTTCCCGGGCTATGGCCTCAGCGAAGCCGGCGACGACCTTTCCCTCGCCTATCAGACCAACACCGCGCCAAAATTCATCGACGCGCTCGGCCTCGGCAAGGTCGCGCTGGTCGCGCATTCGCGCTCGGGCGGCCAGGCGGTGCAACTCGCGGGCAAGGAGCCGCAGCGTTATTCGCACCTCGTCGTGCTCGGCACCGGCACGCTGATTCCGCCCCTGCCGGCCGATATCGAGGGCCGCTATAGCCAGGTAGCGGCGCGCGTCGATCGCAAGATGGCCGAAAGCGAGCCGACGATCGAGGACACGAAGAAGCTGATGCAAGCCGATCTCTTCCATACCGAGCTGGTGACGCCGGAAGAGCTCGCGCTACGTCACAGCCGTAGCATCGGCCGCAACTTCCAGGTCTTCACCAAGCGCGCGCGGTCGGATGAAGGCGCCGGCGGCAGCGGCGCGCAGCCGGCGGTGCCGCAATGGCAGCGCATGCTCGATCTCAAGATCCCGGTGTTGTTGATCTATGGCCGCGAGGATCGCGCCCACGCCGGCGAACGCGCCGAGCTCTTCAAGAAAAGCCATCCCGAGGTCAACCTTCATATCATGGACGGCTGCAAGCACATGGTGCCGTGGGACAAAGAGCAAGACGTTTATCGCCTCGCGATCCCCTTCATCAAAGGCGCGTAAGCAGGAGCAGAACATGGCAAAGATCCGACATCTCGCATTCTTCGCGGACAGTCCGGAAGAGATGGCGAAGTTCTATGTCAACGCCTTCGGTTTCGAGGTCACCGGGCGCGGCATAGCCTCCGTCTGGCTCACCGACGGCTATCTCGACATCGCGCTGTTGAAGCGCGCCGACAATATGCATGTGCATACCGGCCTCAATCATTTCGGCATCACCCTCGACGCCGAGGAGCAACCAGGTGTTTACGAGCGGCTCGAGAAGATGGGCCACGTGCCCTTCAAGCCGCCGAGCGATCGCTCGTATGTCGAGGACTATTGCATGGATGTCGAGCGCAACAAGTTCGACCTCTCGACCTCGGGCGTGAAGGCCGACAAGAACCAGAAGATGGTGTTCAAGGAGCCGTCGAAAGTCTAATCCGAAGCCGGACGTCGGGGATGCGAGATCGTCCTCTCGCCTAATACCCTGGCATATGCGGTTCCTGATCTATCTTTCGATGGTCGTTTGGGTCGCACTGACGGTTGTAAGCACGACCGACATCGGTGCGACGGCAAGGCTCTTCGCCAAGATTCATCTCGGCTGAACCGTCTCCTCGACCGGTTTCCTCTAGTTCGCTAGATTGCCCGCGCCGTTCGAGAAAGCGCGCGGGGAAAGGCGAATGCGGATGAAGCTTGTCTGGGGAATGTTGCTTCTTGCCGCATGCTTGTGCCTCTCGCCAAGCGCGAATGCCGAAGCCATCAAGATCGGCTCGACCAAAATAGCATCCGGCGGGCCAGTCTTCATCGCGATCGATAAAGGCTATTTCGCCGAAGAAGGCCTCGACGCACAGATGGTGTTCTTCGCCGCCTCGCTCCCGGTGGCGGTGGCAACCGTCTCGGGCGATATCGATTTCGGCTCGGCCGGACTCACGGCGGCGCTCTATCAGCTTGGCGGCCAGGGCCAGCTTCGCATCATCGCCGCCAACGCGCGCGACGCTGCCGGCTTTCCCCTTTACGCCTTCATCGTATCGAATAAAGCCTATGAGGCCGGGCTCAAATCCTACGGCGATGTCGCCGGCAAGTCGGTCGCGCTCGGCGAAGTCGGCGCGCCGGCGCACTATACCCTGTCGCTGATCACCGCAAAGCACGGCGTCGATCTGAAAAGCGTGCGCGTGCTGCCGATGCAGGCAATCGTCAACGTGATATCGGCCGTCACCGGCGCGCAAGCCGATGGCGGGATTACCCCCGCTTCGGCCGTGCTGCCGGCGATTCAGAAAGGCGATGTGAAACTTCTGGGCTATCCTGGCGACGAGGTGCCGACGCAAGGCGGCGCCATGGTCATCGCCACGAAGACCGCCGATGAACGTGGCGATCTGGTACGGCGTTATCTGCGCGCATTGCGCAAGGGCGCGCGCGACTATCACGACGCTTTCATCGGCCCCGACGAGAAGCCGCGCAGGGGTCCGACGGCGCCGGAAATTCTCGCCATCATCGCGAAGTATACGCAGCAACCGGTGACGCAGATCGAGCCCGCCCTCGCCTATGTCGATGCCGATGCGCGGCTCGATGTGAAGGACGTGCTGCACCAGATCGCCTGGTACAAATCCGAAGGCATGATCAAAGGCGAGGTCGACGGCGATAAGATCATCGACAAGCGCTACGTCGTGCCACTGACCGAATAGCGGCGGGCAGCACAAGGAAACCTTAATTCACCGCGGCGTTGAGACCGTTGCTGGCGAGACGCTTGCGGTAGGCCGCCATGAAGTTCTGCAAATTGCCGATCTCCGCGACGCGCGCGGCCATATCGGCCGCCGTGCCGCCGCCGGCGACCCCCGCATCGGCCTGCTCGGTGATGAGGTTGAAAGCCTGCGCCGTTTGCGTGCCGGCGATGGCCGGCCCCCAATCCTTGCGCAGCTTGTCGAGCCCGTCCTGGTCGCCGTCGAGCGCCAGCGCCGCGGACCAAGCGAGCAGGACGCGCGAGAGATCGACGCCGATCGGGCCTTGCGCCGGCGGCGTACCCGCCAGCTCGCCGAAGACCTTGGCCGCGTTGTCCCAATCCTTCTGGCGCCAATAAATATCCGCGAGCAGCCGCGCCGCATCGACGCTGTTGTCGTTCTTCAGCAACGCCAGAGCGTCCGGAATCTTGTTGAGATCGGTCAGGGCCCGGGCACGCAACTCTTGGCGCTGGCGAGCGAGGTCGGCCGGAATGTCGTTGCCGACATCGACATCGAGCGCGGCGAGCGCCGCGTCGGGTTGGCGGTTCATGAGCCGGAGCAGCGCGAGCTGGGTGGCGGCACGCGCCTTGTCGCGTCCGCTCAAATGGTTCTTCACCTGCTCGTCGAGCAGCGCCGTTGCCTGGTCGAGAAGATCGACCGATACCAGCCGATCGATCAGCTTGCGCACGATCTCGTCGTGACGCTCGCTCGCGGGTTCGAGATCCTGAAACTGGGTATAAAGCGCGAGCGCCTTGACCGGCGGCACGCCGTCAGCCTTCTCGCCGAGATAGAGACTGGCGAAGCTGTCGGCCGCTTCCTTGGCGACGTCCTTCGACGCGGGATAGTCCGGGAAATCCACCGCGGCTTCGTGCAGCGATTCGATGCCGCCATCGATATCGCCCTCGGCCAGCTGCAGCTCGCCGAGCTGACGCAGCAGCGTGAACTCGAAAGCATCGCCGCGCCACGAAAAGCGCAGAGCATCGAGCGCGTTGATCGTATCGAGACGGCTTGCCCGTTTATTGTCGTAAAGCGCCATTGCCCGCCCGTAGAGCGCCCGCGCCCGCGCCTTGCGATCGCCCGACGCCGCAACCTTGACCCATGCCTCGAGCGCCGGCTCGAGCTGGCCGAGCTGCTGCTCGCGCCGGCCGGCGAGATATTCAGCCATCGCATGGTCGCTGGCGCTGGGCGCGTCCTTGAGCACGGTATCGAGCAGCGGACCGGCGGCAGAGCCGCGATCGGTCTCGATCATCGCTTCGGCCGCAGCCAGCGCGAAGCGGTCACGCAGCACCTTGGGATAGGTCGAGATGACGCCGATACTATCGGTGAACTCGCGCGCGGCCGTGTTCCAATCCGCCATATCGGCGGCGAGCGCGCCGCGCCACAGCGCGATCTCTGGCTCTTTGTCGAAGGCCGGGCTGTTGAACTGTTTCTTGGCGCAGTCGCGATCGTCGATGAGATAGCAGGCGGCGCCTTTCAGCGCTTGAACGCCACGATCGGTCGCGGAGGCCGCATCGTCTTTCTCGATCTGGGTCAGCACGCCGAGCGTCTCGGCGCCGAAAAGATTGGCGAAATAGAAGCGCGCAAGATCGAGCCGCGGCGTGGTGCGCGCGGCCGACGCCGCATCGGCTGCGGCGCGTTCCAGCTTGGCGCGGCGCGCGATGAAGGTCTCGCTATCGGGCCCGCGCCAGGCAGCGAAATCGAAAAGGCGATGGAAATCCGCCGGCATGCGGCCGACCAGGCGGTCGTGCTCGTCGGAAAGCGCCAGGCCATGCGGCCGCGTGATCTCCACGGCGTCGGTATCGGGCCGGACGACAAGATCATCCGTGTTCGGGCGAATGACGATGCCTTGCACGCTTTGGAGCAGGCGAAAATCAACGAAGCTGCGCGCGGCATCGATACCGCGGCCGAGTTCGCCGACGGGCACAACGACCAGCGTGTCGCCAAGAACCGGATCTTTAATCGAGAGCGGCGCGACCGCCTGGTGCACGTGCAGATCGACCGACGGAACCGCGGCGTCGGGCCGTGGATCGACGGTAATTGGCGCGTCGGGTGTCGCCGCGACGCGCTTCAAATCAATGATCCAGGAGTTGCCGGCGCGTCGCACGCTGGGATTGAGGCCGTCGGCGACGACGAGACGCAGCGCCGTCCCCGTCCCCGCCGAAACCACATCGATCGCCGAGAGAACGCCCTGGCTGTGCGCGCGCAGGCTGTCGACATCGAGTTTCGTCGCGGCGGCGAAGACGATCCACAGCGCGCTGCTGCGGCGATAGATTGCCGCGGCTGTCGGCGACGGCCAATCGAAGCGCAAGCTCGTCTGGTCGGCTTCGGTGATGAGTTGCGGCGCGAGCGTGCCGGCCGCGCTCGTCGTCTGGCTTGCCGGTGTGGCGGCTTGCGGAGCCGGCACGCTGCTTTCGGCCGGAGCGATGCTCGCGGCGACGGATCCGCCCGCGGCCGGATTGGGCATAGGGTCAACACCGCCGGGCGGCACAGCGGCAAGTGACGCAGCCTGCGCTTGGGCCTCGAGCGCGGCGAGTTGTTCCGGCTTCGCCTTGTGCCCGGGTATTGCGGCTTTGGCACGGGCCATTACGGTCTTCGGCGGCCGGGCTTTGGCGGGCTTGCCCCGGTCGAGCGGCTTAATCGCGGAAGTCAGAATCTGCGGGACGAGATCGATGGCGACGATGTTGTTGCCGATGATATCGCTCTTCAGCTCGACCGGATGCGCCAGCTTGAGGGTAATGGTCATACCGTCGGCCGATTGCGACGCGGCTGCGACGTAATGATTGAGATTGTAACTGAT
>DASXCX010000071.1:0-12817 GCA_036490955.1 Allostellaceae bacterium
TTCATCGACCCTTTTGCAGTCCCTCGCCGCGCTGGCCGACCACGCGAATCTGCCGGGCGTCAGCATCCGCCTCGCGGGACAACTCAGCGATAGCGAGAAGAGCCGCGTGGTCGCGCTTTATCCGGTGCCGCGCTGGCGCCCAATCGGCGGCTTCACCGTCGACCGCGCGTTGCTCTACGCGTTGATGCGCCAGGAGTCGAAGTTCACGCCGGGCGCACAAAGTCCCGCGGGCGCCGCCGGGTTGATGCAGCTCATGCCTTCGACCGCGCGCTCCATGGCGGAGCTCGCCGGCGCGCCGCTCGACAAGCAGAACGGCAACGACGAGCGCACCGCTCTCAACGATCCCGGATACAACCTTATGCTGGCGCAGAAATACGTGAAGCTCCTGCTGCACGACACGCATATCCGGAACAATCTGATCCTCTTCGCCGCCTCTTATAACCAGGGACCGACCGCGACCGCGCATTGGGAAGCGGCGCATCCCGAATATCGCACCGACCCGCTACTCTTCATCGAAAGCATCCCCTCGAAAGAAGCGCGCGTGTTCACGCAAAAAGTGCTGACGAATTACTGGATCTATCGCCAGCGCCTCGACCAGCCGATGCCCGATCTCGATGCGCTTGCTGGCGGTAGATGGCCGACCTATACCGCTTATGACGGCGCGACGACCAAGAGCGCCGCCGCACAAATCGGTGACGGCCTCTATGCCAGGCAGAATTGACGACACGCGGCCTTTTCTTCCGGTCAATATCGCGATCCTGACCGTCTCCGACACGCGCGGCGAGGCGGACGACAAATCCGGCCAGGCGCTGATCGACATGCTCACGCGCGACGGTCACAAGCTCGGTGCACGCAAGATCGTGCGCGACGAGAAAGCGGCGATCATCGCCCAGCTCGAGGCCTGGATCGCCGATCCGGCGATCGATGTGGTGATCTCGACCGGCGGCACCGGCGTCACCGGCCGCGACGTCACGCCGGAAGCCTTTCACGACGTCTATGAGAAAGAGATCGCCGGCTTCGGCGAGCTCTTCCGCTTCCTCTCCTATCAGAAGGTCGGTACCTCGACGATCCAGAGCCGCGCCACCGCCGGTGTCGCCGGCGGCACTTATCTCTTTGCCCTTCCAGGCTCGCCCAGCGCATGCCGCGATGGCTGGGACGACATCATCAAGCATCAGCTCGACAACCGGCATCGTCCCTGCAACCTCGTCGAGCTGATGCCGCGGCTGCAAGAGCATCTGACGCAGCCAGCCCAGGCAGGCTGAGCCGATCTTCAAGGCTCACAACCGGTTGGCAAGGCGCCCACCGCCATCGCCATAACCTATTGAATTGGTTGTTCGCTTTCTGTTTTTCGGCCGAAGGCGGATACGCGCTCTTCGGGATTCCCGCCGCCCCTCAAATGCTGCCCCCGAGGTTTTCCCGTCCGTCTCGGTAACCCAGATTTCATTGCGCTTTCGATGGCTTATCGCGAGGCCTCCGTTGCGGCCGCGTGTAGTTCTTGATTTGTTCCAAGGACGAGCCAATATTAGTTTCATGGATGAGGCAATCCCTTCCGCTCCTCGTAAAGGACGGGGCGCCGTCAGCAATGCCGATGGCCGATTTGAGCCCGGCACGCATGTCGCGGTCGACGATGGCTGGGGAAGCGCCGACGAAGAAGCGCCGCTGCTCGAGACCCAGTATCTGCGCGACACATCGAAAACCGTCATCGCGCGCAACAATTCGCCGGATGTCGGGTTTGACCGCTCGATCAATCCGTATCGCGGTTGCGAGCATGGTTGCATCTATTGCTTCGCCCGGCCGACCCATGCCTATCTCGGCCTTTCTCCGGGTCTCGATTTCGAGAGCCGCATCTTCGTCAAAGAAGACGCGCCGGCGCTACTCCGCGCCGAGCTCTCGAAACCTTCCTACAAGCCAAAGCCGATCGCGCTGGGCATCAATACCGATGCTTATCAGCCGATCGAGCGGAAGCTTCGCCTGACGCGGCGCATCCTCGAAGTACTCTACGAGTTCAAGCATCCGGTAACGCTGCTCACCAAATCCGCTCTCATCCAGCGCGACATCGACATTCTCGCCGCGATGGCGCGCGAGCATCTCTGCAGCGCCGCCGTTTCGGTGACGACGCTCGACCGCAACCTCGCGCGCAAGATGGAGCCGCGTGCCGCGACGCCCGAGCGCCGGCTCGAGACCATCGAGGCGCTCGCCGGCGCCGGCATTCCAACGGCCGTGATGGCGGCGCCGATGATCCCGGCGCTCAACGACGCCGAGCTCGAGGCCATCCTCGAAGCCGCAGTCCAGCGCGGCGTCTGCTCGGCCGGCTATGTGCTGTTGCGGCTGCCGCTCGAACTCGCCGGCCTCTTCGAGGAATGGCTGCAAGCGAATTTTCCCGGCAAGGCCAAGCACGTGATGTCGCTCATCAAGCAGAGCCGCGCGGGCAAAGCCTATCAGTCGGAATGGGGAACGCGGATGATCGGCACCGGCCCTTATGCCGAAATGCTGCGCATCCGCCACGAAGCCGCCTGCCACCGCCTCGGCCTCGACAAGAAGCGCGACAATCGGCGGCTCGATTGCTCGCTTTTCCAAGCGCCGGCCAAGAAGAAAGAAACCGCGCAGCTCAGCCTGTTCTGAAGATCAGACAAATAAACATCGTCATGGCCGGGCTCGTCCCGGCCATCCACGAGTTTGTCTTGAGACGTGGATGCCCGGCACAAGGCCGGGCATGACGAGCTTCTATGCGCGTTGCATGTAAGCCCGCCACTCGCCTTCGCGCTGGGCAAGGCGGTCGGCGATGATCCGCCACGCCGCGAGATTGCGCACCATCGTACCGTGCGCGCCGCGGATCTCGATGCTCTCGCGGCGCTCGCCCTCGACCTCGCGGCAACTTTGCCAGGCGACGATGCCGTCGCTCTTCGTGTAGACCGCGGTCACCGGCACGGCGGGCGGCATGTTGAGCTCGGCCGCCGCGCCTGCCGGATCGATACTGTGCCAGCGCGTGAGCAGCTTGTAGACGGGCTCGAGCGGGCTCGCGGTCGGCAGGCGGATGGGACTCGCCAGCACCAGCAATTGTCGCACTCGATCGGGATGCTGCTTCGCCAGTTCGCGCGCGATCACGCCGCCGAGGCTGTGACCGATGAGCGTGACCTTGCGGCCTTGGCGTCGGTGGACGGTGGCGAGCAACGCCTCGATGCCATCGAGCGCCGCCGCGGTCGGGCCGAGATTGGTGCCGAGGCCCCAGCCGAAGGCCGCATAGCCGCAGCCGGCGATAAAGCGGCGGAGCGGCGCGGTGTGGCCATCACCGCGCAGGAAGGACGGCACGACGATGACCGGATGGCCGTCGCCGCGCGGCGCGGCTTTCAGCGCGCTCGCCACCATGCCCGGCCGCGGCGGGACGAGATGCGCCGCAGCGCCAAGCAAAGTGTGATGCAGCGGCGGGAGCTTGGGTTTGGCGAATGCTTCGGTTGCCGTCATCGACTATGACCTGCCGCAAGTGAGCGCTGACGGTCAAGCGCGACTCGCCCCCAACCGCGCGACGCTCTTGTTCAATCAAAGCCGCAGCGCATAATTCGCCGCGATGATCGTGCTCTTCACCGATTTCGGCCTCGCCGGCCCTTACACGGGGCAGATGAAGGCGGTGTTGCGCCGCGAGGCGCCGCAGACCGAGATCATCGATCTCTTCGCCGATGCGCCGGCCGGCGATCCGCGCGCCAGCGCCTATCTCCTCGCGGCCTATGCCGCGTGGTTCCCGCACGGCACGATCTTTCTCTCGATCGTCGATCCCGGCGTCGGCGGAGCGCGCGCGCCGCTGATGATCGAGGCCGATCGCCGCTGGTATGTCGGGCCGGAGAACGGATTGTTCGAATTGGTTTTGCGGCGCGCGCAAAATATCCGTTGTCACGAGATCACCTGGCATCCGCCAAAGCTGTCGGCGAGCTTCCAGGGCCGCGATCTTTTCGCGCCGGTCGCGGCAATGCTGGCGCGCGCCGAGCGGCCGCATGTCCGCGCCCGCGAGACGATTCGCCAGCCCCAATGGCCCGACGATCTCGCGGAGATCGTTTATGTCGACCATTACGGCAACGCCATGACCGGGCTGCGCGGCAGCACCTTGTCCGAACGCGCGACGCTGATTCTTGGGGATAAGACGCGCGTTATCCACGCCGCGACCTTTTCCGCCGTGCCCGAGGGCAACGCCTTTTGGTATGAGAATTCGAACGGTCTGGTCGAGATCGCGGTCAATCGCGGCCGTGCCGCCGATCTGCTTCATCTCGCCATCGGCAGCACCTTGACCATCGAAACGTAAGGAAGGGTCTTCCGGGGGAATGCCCGATTTCGCATTGGAGCGCGGCTGCGACGGCATCGTCTGCGGCATCGATGAGGCGGGACGCGGGCCCTTGGCCGGCCCGGTGGTTGCCGCGGCGGTGATCCTCGACCGGCGGAAGATTCCGCGCCGGCTGCGCGCCGAGCTCGACGATTCGAAAAAGCTGAGCGCCGATGAGCGCGACGAATTCGCGCTCATGATCCGGCAATGCGCCGTACGGATCGGCGTCGGCGCGGCGAGCACGCGCGAGATCGAGCGCATCAACATCCTGCAAGCGACCTTCGTCGCCATGCGGCGCGCGCTGCTGCGCTTGGGGCTCATGCCCGATATCGCGCTGATCGACGGCAATCAGCCGCCGCCTTTGCCTTGTGCGGTGAAGACCGTGATCGGCGGCGACGGGCTTTCCCTCTCGATCGCCGCCGCTTCCGTCATCGCCAAGACGACGCGCGACAAGCTCATGCGCGCGCTCGCCTTGCGCTACGAGGGCTATGGCTGGATGACCAATGTTGGCTACGGCACGGAGGAACATCGCGCCGCGATCCTGGCGCTCGGGCCGACGCGGCATCACCGCATGAGCTTCGCGCCGCTGCAGCTCAGCCTCGCCTTCGATGTGAGCTTGGCTGACCAAGTTCCTATGAATCCTTAGATATTGCTGTTGACGCGCCGAGTCGCGCGGATCAGAATCCCTGCCCCATGGGGAAAGCCTCGGGGGATTCGGCTTCAGGCCGGCCGTCTGGTCGTGACAAATCCGTTGATCACGCGGATGCGATCGATGAAATGGCGGTCGAGGACGGCACGATCATCGCCGCCGATTGCGTCGCCGCAATGCACCGACTCCCTGAGGAATCGGTCGATCTCGTCTTCGCCGACCCGCCCTACAATCTCCAGCTCGCCGGTGAGCTCACCCGTCCCGACAACAGCCGCGTCGACGGCGTCGACGATGATTGGGATAAATTCGCCGATTTTGCGAGCTACGACCGCTTCACGCGCGATTGGCTCGCCGCCGCGCGCCGCGTGTTGAAGCCCGACGGCACGCTCTGGGTCATCGGCTCCTATCACAACATCTATCGCGTCGGCACCATCCTCCAGGATCTCGGCTATTGGGTGCTGAACGACATCGTCTGGCGCAAGACCAACCCGATGCCAAATTTCCGCGGCCGGCGCTTCACCAACGCGCACGAGACGATGCTGTGGTGCGCGAAGTCGCAAGCGAGCCGTTACACCTTCAACTATCAGGCGATGAAGGCGCTGAACGAAGGCGTGCAGATGCGCAGCGATTGGCTGATCCCGCTCTGCGGCGGCAGCGAGCGCATCAAAGGCGACGACGGCAAGAAAGCGCATCCGACGCAAAAGCCCGAGGCGCTGCTGCATCGCGTGCTGCTCGCCTCATCGCGGCCCGGCGACATCGTGCTCGATCCTTTCTTCGGCACCGGCACGACCGGCGCGGTGGCACGTCGCCTCGGCCGGCAATGGATCGGCATCGAGCAAAACCAGGAATACATCGCGGTCGCGCGCGGGCGCATCGCCGCGATCGAGCCGAGCAACAGCGAGGACATCGCGACGACGGAAGAGAAGAACTCGGCGCCGCGCGTCCCTTTCGGCAGCCTGATCGAGCGCGGGCTCCTGAAGCCCGGCGAGGTCCTGTTCGATGCACGCCGGCGCTGGACCGCGAAGGTGCGGCCCGACGGCACACTGATCTCGGCTGACGCCAAAGGCTCGATCCACCAGGTCGCCGCCGAGGTGCAAGGCGCGCCGTCATGCAATGGCTGGGAATTCTGGTTCGTCGACCGCAAAGGCCAGCCCGTCCCGATCGAGCATTTCCGCCAGCAGATCAGGGCAGAGATGAGCGTCTAAAGCTTCGGCTTCCAGCCCTCGGCTTTGAGCTCTTCGGCCGCTTTCAGGATGAAGCTGTAATCGAACACCTGCTGCGGCGGCGGCACTTTGTCGGGCGGCAGGCCGAGCATGTCGCCGCGCAGCTTCAATTCGTTCTCCTGCAGCTCGCGCGGCACGCTGCCCGAGGCGAGCATGCCGGGCACGAATTCCTTGGCCGAGAATTCGGCCGCGCCCTTGTCGAGCCCGTGCTTCACCATGGCATCGACCGCCGCTTGTTGGCTCGCTTTGACGGTGGATGTGCCTTTGTAGATCGCGCGCATCGTGCGGCGGACGAGATCGGGCTTCTTGGCGATGAGCGCGTCCGAGGTAGCAAAGCCCGACAGCACCATCTTTACGTCCTTGTGCATGTCGATGAGCATGCTGAGCTTGCCCGATTTCTGCATCGCATCGATATCCGAGCTCTCGCCGCCATCGATCACCGCCGCCGCGAAGTTGCCGGTGGTGATCGCCGCGATGCGCGCCGCCGTCGCGCCCAAGGGCGTGTAGGACACGAAATCGTCGGGCAAATGGCGCTGCGCCAGGACGTAGCGCAAGCTGATCTCGGTGGTGTCGCCGCGACTGATGACGCCGACCTGCTGGCCCTGCAATTGCTCGAGGCTGGTGATGCCGGGCTTCACCCAAAGCTGATAGGCCGAGCGATCCTCGCCGGTGGTCAGCACCTTGAGATGCGCGCCTTTCAGCACCGCGCTGATCGCGGCGGAGGACGAGCCGCTGAAATCGAGATCGCCCGAGATCAGCGCCGGGGTCGCGATGCCGCCTTGCGCTTGCACCAACTCGACCGCGATGCCTTCCTCGGTGAAATAGCCCTTGTCGATCGCGACAAGCAGCGGCGTGTAGTCGATCGTCGGCACCACATAGGAGAAGCGGATCTTATCCTCGGCATGGGCGGGGGCGCAGGCAAAGAACGCAAATACTGCGGCTAAAAGCTTCAGCAATAAATTTTTCATCGCCTCCCCCGCGCAAGCGAGGGCCCGGGGCCGCACAGCGAGCGCTTGCCCCGGATACCCGCTTTCGCAGGGAAGGCGACAATATTGAACGCGAGGAAGCCTACGCCCGAACCGCCAACGCATCGCGCATCTCCTCGACCATCTGCACCAGTTTCAGCTTGGTGCGCTCGTCCCGGATCGTTCCCGCTTCGGCGTCGACGGCGGCCCTGACCGGGCAGATCGGCGCCGTTGCCGGCACGACATAGCCGCGGAGCGCGTGGACGATCTGCTCCATCGCGCCGATCGCATGCACCGCCGCGATCGGCCCCGACGAGGTGGCGATGAGACCGACCAGGCGCCCGCCGAGATAAGGCGGATCGTCTTCGGCGGTGAGCTCCAGGAAATCGATCGCGTTCTTGAACGCGCCGCTGATGCTGTAGTGATAGGAGGGCGTGCACCAGACGAAGGCGCGTGCCTTCCGAAACGCCGACAGCAGGAACTCCGCCGGCGGGCATTCCGTCTCGTGCAGATCGGGATGATAGAAAGGCAGATCGAGCGCGCCCAAGGGCAGCAGCTCGTGCGCCATGCCGCGCTCCTCGCAGAGCTTTGCCGTGTAGCGCATCAGCACCGTCGTCGCCGAGCGCTTGGCGTAGCTGCCGCCCATGATGAGGATCGGCGCGGACGGATCGTTGCGCGTATTGCCGACACGCGAGCGCGGTGTTTCGCGGACCATGCTTCTACCTTACTTCGGCGGCTGCCAATGCGCCGCCTTCAATTCGGCGAGTGCCTTGTCGGCAAAACTGAAATCGAATACGCCGGAAGGCGGCGGCGCTTTGTCTTTCGGGACGCCGAGCATTTCCGCGCGCAGCGACACATCGAGCGCCTGCGCGTCCGGCGGCATCGCGCCGTTATCGGTGAGCGAATCGATCAGATTGTCGTATTCGCTGCCGATCGCATCGGCGTTGCTCTGGCCGTGCTTCATCAGCGTCGCGATCGTCTCCTCGCGCGAAGCCTTCACCGTCAGCACGCCTTTCAGCATTGCGCGGACCATGCGGCGAACGAGATCGGGGTTCTTGGCGATCAGCGCATCGGAGGTGGCGAGCGCATTATAGGCCATGGTGATCTCTTGCCGGAGATCGACGATGCGGTGGAGGTCGCCGAGCTTGTTGCCAGCGCGCATCTGTTCGACCTCGCTGGCGTTGACCAGCGCCGCCGGAAAGCTGCCCGAGGCGATCGCGGCGAAACGCGCAACGCCGGCGCCAAGCGGCGTGTAGGAGACGTAATCCTCCGGCAGCTTGTGCTTGGCGAGGTAGTAGCGGATCGCGATCTCGGTGGTATCGCCGCGGCTGATGATGCCGATCGGCTTGCCCTTCAAATCGGCGAAGCTCTTGATCGCAGGCAGTGCCCAGATCTGCATCGCCGGATGCGCGTCGACGACGAGCAGCACTTTGAGCTTCGCGCCCTTGAGGATCGCGCTAATCGCAACCGAGCCCGAGCCGGTGAAATCGATGTCGCCCGAGATCAGCGCCGGCACCGCCGCGCCGCCGCCCGCCTGCTGCAGATCGATATCGATGCCTTCTTCCGTGAAATAGCCTTTGTCGATGGCAAGAAAGTCGTCGGCGTATTCGACCGAGCTCAGCACGTAAGAGAGCCGGACCTTGTCCGCCGCCTGCGCGCCGGCAGCCGCCAGCACGAGGGCAACGACGACGATGACAGCGGCACAGCTGCGCTTCACGGCTTCCAATTCTCTTTCTTCAATTCGGCCGCCGCCTGTTTGACGAAGCTGAAGTCGAAGAAGTAGCCGGTCGGCGGAATTTTCTTTTCGTCGACGCCGAGCATCTCGGCGCGCAGCTTCAGCTCGAAGGCCTGATCGGCATCCGAAACCACCGAGGTCGGCGACAGGATCGGCGCGTTGATGGTGTAATCCTCATTCGCCGCATTCTCCGTCGAGCCATGCTTCACCAGCGCGGCGATCGTCGTCTCGCGCGACGAGCGCACCACGGTCAGCCCCTTCATCAGGGCGCGCACGACATGCTCGACTGTATCGCGATGGCCGGTGATCATCGCATCCGAGGTCGCGAAGCCGCCGAAGGTCATGTGCACGTCCTTCGCCATGTCAATGAGCAGATGCAGCTTCGTGAGGTGGCCGGAATCGCGCATGTCCTTGACCTCGCCGGCATCGATCAGCGCACCGGGGAAGGTGCCGGAGACCAGCGCCGCGACGCGGCCGGTGCCGGTGCCGAGCGGCGTATAAGAGAGATAGTCCGCCGGCAGATTCTTCTTCGCGAGAATATAGCGCAGGCTGATCTCGGTGGTGTCGCCGCGGCTGATGATGCCGACCTGCTTGTCCTTCAGATCCTCGAAGGTCTTGATATCGGGCTGCGCCCAAAGCTGAAACGCCGAATGATCGGAGCCGACGAAGATCGCCTTGAGATGCGCACCCTTGAGATCGGCGCTGATCGCGACCGACGGCGAGCCCGAGAATTGCAGATCGCCCGAGATGAGCGCGGGCGTCGCGACGCCGCCGCCGGCCTGCACCAGCTCGACATCGATGCCTTCATCCTTGAAGAAGCCCTTATCGACGCCGACCAGAAGTGCGCCATATTGCACGGTCGGAACGACGAAGCTGATCTTCACATGCTCGGCCGCGCGAGCGGACGAGACGGCGGCGAGTGCGCCGAGCACGATGCCGATGGATATGATGAAGCGGATCATTTTGCGGGCCTCCAATTTTCGGCTTTGAGCTGTGCGGCAGCTTTCTCGGCGAAGCTGAAATCGAACACATCGGCGGGCTTGGCGATCTTATCGTCGGCAAGCCCGAGCATCTGGCCGCGCAATTGCAATTCCAGTCGCTGATCCTCGATCGGCATCGTACCGGTGAGGCTGAGCTCCGGAGCGAAGGCGGCGTAGTCCGCCTCGGCATTCTTGCGGTCCGCGGTACCGTGGCGCATCACCGAATCGATGGCCGAGTCGCGATCGTCTTTCGAAGAGGCGATGCCTTTGATCGCCGCACGGATCACACGCCGCACGAGATCGGGATTGGATTTGATCAGCGCATCCGTCGTTGCGATGCCGCTGAAGGTCATATGCACGTCTTTGTGCAGATCGATGAGAATGTGATAGCCGTTCATCTTGCCGGCGGCTTCGAGCGAAGCGGTCTCGAGCGCGTCGAGGAGCGAGGCGGGATAGGCGCCCGAGGTGATCGCCGCCATACGCGCCGTGCCGTTGCCGAGCGGCGCGTAGGAGACGTAATCGCCCGAGAGATTGTGCTTGGCAAGGTAATAGCGCATCGCGATCTCGGTCGTGTCGCCGCGACTGATGACGCCGACCGCCTGACCTTTCAGATCGTCGAGCGATTGGATGTCGTTGCGCGCCCAAAGCTGATAGGCGGCATTCGACGAGGTGATGTAAAGGACTTTGAGCTTGGCTCCCTTGAGGATCGCGCTGATCGCCGCCGCCGGCGAACCGGAGAACTGCACGTCGCCGGCAATGAGCGCGGGCGTCGCCGCGCCGCCGCCGGCCGGCACGAGCTCGAGATCGATGCCTTCGTCCTTGAAATAGCCCTTGTCGAGCCCGAGAAGGAGATCGCCATACATCACCGTCGGCACGACATAGGTGATCTTTACGTGTTCAAGGGCGCGCGCAGGCGCAACGAAAGCGACAGCGATGAGGACAAGAAGAATGAGGAGGCGTTTCATCATCAAGGCTTACCGATCCTCGGTTGCCAATTCTCGGCTTTGAGCACCGCCGCGGCTTTCTGGACAAAGCTAAAGTCGAAGACATCGGCCGATTGCTTGAGCTGGGCGCGCGGAATGCCGAGCAGATCGCCGCGCAACTCGAGCTCGACAGTCTCGTTCTGCAGCGAGGTGGTGCCCGTCGAATCCAAGAGGCCGACGCTCGAATCATATTGCGCAGCGGCTTGCTTCGCATCGCCGGCGCCATGCGCGACCATCGCCGCGATCGCATCCGCGCGTGATGCTTTGGTGTGCGCCATGCCTTGGACGATGCCGCGCAGCACGCGGCGCACGAGATCGGGCTTCTCGGCGATCACCGCGTCGCGCGCGGCGAGGCCGCTGAATACCATGCGCACGTCTTTCGCTAGATCGGCAAGCAGGTGCAGCCGATCGAACTTGCCCGTGGCCTTGAGCTCTTCCATCTCGTTGATGCCGAGCAGCGCCGCCGCATAGGTGCCCGACACCATGCCGGCGATGCGGGCGGTGCCGGTACCGAGCGGCGTATAGGCGACGAAATCGCCGGGCAGCTTGTGATTGGAGAGGTAATAGCGAAACGCGATCTCGCTGGTGTCGCCGCGGCTGATGATGCCGACTTGCTTGCCTTTGAGGTCCTCGAGCGTCTTGATCTCGGGCTGCGCCCAAACCTCGAATGCCGGACGGTCGCTGGTGACGAAGAGCACACGCAGCTTCGCGCCTTTGAGGATGGCGCTGATCGCAACGGAGCCGGACGTGCTGAAATCGAGATCGCCGGCGATCAGCGCCGGCGTCGCGACGCCGCCGCCTGCCTGTACCAGCTCGGCTTCGATGCCGTCATCGGCGAAATAGCCCTTGTCGATCGCAAGAAAGAGCGGCGCGTAATAGGGCGCGGGCTCAACGTAGTTGATCTTGATGTGATCGAGCGCCCAGGCCGGCGAGAAGAACGGCGGCAACGCGTTCGCCAAAGCGAGAAACGACGCAACCACGGCCGCTCCTGGCCAGCGTTTCATTCTTTTTCCTCCCTGCGCCACCGATGGTGCCCCATGCGGCGGCCAGAGGCAATTGCAACATGGCAATCGCTACATCGCGCGCGGGAATCCGCCAAGCGCGAAGGCGATCACCTTCTTCATCACCGTGGGCAGCGCTTGCGTATCAAGCGCGTGGGGCTGCACCCAGACGCCCTCGGCTTCGGTTGCTTTGGTTTTGGCGGTCAACACCGTGAGCTCGAGGTCAAAATGTGTGAAGCTGTGCCGCACCACACCGGACAGCGCCGACCAGCGCGCACTAACCGGCGCCGCTTTCTCCGCCGCTTCGCGATCGAGCGCGCCGCTCACCCAATCGCTCGACGGCACTTCCATCATGCCGCCGAGCAGGCCTTTCGCCGGCCGCTTGCGCAGCAGCACCGCACCGTCACTGCGCACCGCCCAAAAGGCAATGCCGCGACGCAGCGGCTTGGCGCGTTTCGCCTGCCGCGCCGGCAATTCCTCAGCGATGCCTTCGATGCGGGCGCGGCATTCCGCGCGCCACGGGCAGAGCACGCATTTGGGCTTGGTCGGCGTACAGATCGTCGCGCCGAGATCCATCGCGGCTTGCGCGAAATCGCCCGGGCGATCCTTCGGCACCAGCGCCGCGGCGCGGGCACGCAAATCCGGCTTCGCCTCGGGCAACGGCGTCGCGATCGCATAGAGCCGCGCGATGACGCGCTCGATATTGCCGTCGACCGGCGCGGCATGTTGGTTGAACGCGATCGCCGCAATCGCCGCCGCGGTATACGCGCCGATGCCCGGCAAGCTCAGCAATTCGGCTTCGCTCGCCGGGAATGCGCCGCCATAGCGTGCGACCACCGCTCGCGCGCAAGCATGGAGATTACGCGCCCGCGCGTAGTAGCCGAGGCCTTGCCAAGCATGCAGCACGTCGTCGAGCGTCGCCGCGGCAAGCGCTTCGACACTGGGCCAGCGCTCGAGGAAGCGCGCAAAGTA
>DASXCX010000072.1:0-24197 GCA_036490955.1 Allostellaceae bacterium
GCCAACCCGCCGTTGATGTGCAAGGTTTGCCCCGTCATATAGCGGGCCTCTTCGCTCGCCACATAGAGCACGCCGGCAGCGACCTCCTCGGGCGTGCCGACTCGGCCCATCGGAATCGCCTGGGCAATGCGGGCCTTCTGCTCATCGTTCAACGAGTCGGTCATCGCCGTCGCGATGAAGCCGGGCGCGATACAATTGACGGTGACGCCGCGCTGCGCGACCTCGGCCGCCAGCGCTTTCGACATGCCGACCATGCCGGCCTTCGCGGCGGCATAATTAGCCTGTCCGGGATTGCCGGTCGCGCCAACCACCGAAGTAATGGCGATGATCCGGCCCCAGCGCCGCCGCACCATGCCCCTGAGCGCCGCACGCGCGAGACGGAAGCCGGCGCTGAGATCGACGTCGATCACCTTCTGCCAATCCTCGTCCTTCATCCGCATCGCCAGCATGTCGCGATTGAGGCCGGCATTGTTGACGAGGATGTCGAGCTGGCCCATCACCTCATCCGCCGTCTTCACCAAAGCATCGGCCGCCGCCGGATCGCCGAGATCGGAGACCGCGACGAATGCGCGCTCGCCAAGCTCGGCGCAGAGCGCATCGAGCGCCGCTTGCCGCGTGCCGCTCAGCAACACCTTGGCGCCGGCACCATGGAGCGCGCGTGCGATCGCACCGCCGATGCCGCCCGAGGCGCCGGTGACCAGCGCAGCCTTGCCGGTGAGATCGAACATTCGCTGTCCTTTTGCTTTAGATCGTCACACCCGCGAAAGCGGGGTGACGCCTGAGGCTTGGTCACTCACATCGTCTTCAAAAACGCTTCGATCTCGGCCGGCGTGCCGATGGCCGATCCGACGAGCTCGCGATCGATGCGCTTGGTGAGGCCGGTCAACACCTTACCGGCGCCGAGTTCGAGCAACTCGGTGACGCCCTGCTCTTTCATCGCGAGCACGCATTCGCGCCAGCGCACGAGCCCCGTGACCTGCTCGATCAACAAGCGCTTGATCTCATCGGGATCGCGCACCGGCGCGGCGCTGACATTGGCAATGAGGGGGACCCAGGGGTCGCCGAGCTTCACCTCGCCGAGCGCTTCGGCCATCTCGTCAGCGGCCGGCTGCATCAGCGCACAATGGAAAGGCGCACTCACGGGCAGCATGATCGAGCGGCGCACACCGCGCGCCGCCGCGATCGCCATCGCGCGCTCGACCGCGGTCTTGTGGCCGCTCAGGACAAGCTGGCCGCCGCCATTGTCATTGGCAAAATCGCAGATCTCGCCCTGTCCCGCTTCCTCGGCAACCGCGCGCGCGAGATCGAGCTCGGCGCCGAGCATCGCCGCCATGGCGCCGAGACCGACCGGCACCGCGCGCTGCATCGCGAGGCCGCGGCGTTTCAAGAGCTTCGCCGCATCGGCGATTTCGAGAGCATGCGCGGCAGCAAGCGCCGAATATTCGCCGAGCGAATGGCCGGCGACGAAAGCGACATGGGTTTTGAGATCGAGATTGCCATCCTTCTCGAGCACGCGCGCGACGGCGAGGCTCGCTGCCATCAGCGCCGGCTGCGCGTTCTCGGTGAGCGTCAAATCGTTCTCCGGCCCTTCGAACATCAGGCGCGAGAGATTCTGATGCAGCGCCTCGTCGATCTCGGCGAAGACGTCGCGCGCCGTCGCGAAGGCGCCCGCCAGATCGCGCCCCATGCCGACCGCCTGCGAACCTTGGCCCGGAAATACCAGGGCACGCGTCATGCCGCTTCCCAACCCATCGTCATCGTCGCCGCGTTAGAAGACGTTCGACCAGCTCATATGGAAGTAGTCGAGGTTCAGCCGATCGTAGTGGCCGCAGCGCAACTTCTGATCGACGAGCTGCCGACCGTCCTGCGCCGGCAGGACGGTCGGCGCAGCGCCGTCATAACCGGTGGTGCAGACCTGTCGCGCCTTGCGGTCGAGCTCGGCGAGTTGCGGGCCGTCCGGCGCTGCGGCCGCGGCATCGGGCCGCGCCGTCGAGACACCGAATTGATCACGCGCCGGATCGATGCTGATCGGCACGCAACCTGACAAAAGCCCAAGAAGAACAACAAAATAAAGCGATCGATTCATCGCGCGCTCCCCGCCCTGTCACGCTGCGATAACATTTGGGGCGCGGCGTGTCCAGCCGGGCTTGACGACAGGCGCCGGCGGACTTGTTCGGCTACGCCTCCGCCGGCGCGGCGGGCGGCAGCGGGAACCCCGAATTCTGCGGCCGATAGGTTGGATCTTGGCGCGCGCGATTTTGGACTTCGATGTCCATGGTTTGATCGTCTGCGGCAAGATCGAGCGGTCGGTAGAAGGGCTCATGCGCCAGCGCATAGGCGCCATTGAGAAACGCGTGATAAGAATCGGTCGCTGCTCCCTGCCAGTTCTTGGCGGAAATGACGGGCTCTTCGGCCGGATCAAGTTCGAGGCCGACAGCTTTCGCTTTGGCCTGCATCCAGTTCAGCGTGATGTCGGATAAATCGCGGCTCGGATAGCCGCCGCCGACATCGGCATGCGCGCCGATAAACCATCGCTGCTCGACGGACTGACCCGTCTTCGCGATCTGCTGCCACAACGTGACCTGATAATCGATCCGGTGTTCGTCGATCGCGACCGCGTGCGCCGCGTTCTGCACGATGCCGCTCAACTCCGTGTCGTGAAAGCTGTAGATCGCAGAGTTCAGCCATTCCAGCGCCGATACCGGAATTCCAAGAGCGCCGACCGTGTCCCAGACGCCGAGAAATTTTATCGCGATGGAGCGCGAATATCGGGCGCGGAACGCCGTCGCCTCATCCGTATCGGCACCCGCGTCGCGCGTGCGGTAGAGGGCATAAGCATCATCCACGCGATCGACGTTCTCCGGCAGAAGCAGGCCGACGTTGCGGATCATGCCAACAAGGCTGCGAGCGGTGTAGGCGCCGCGACTAAAGCCGAGGATATAAACTTCCCGATCGCCGGGATCGGGATTGGGATAGGTCTCGACGAGAAATTTATAGCCGTCACGAATTTTCTGATCGAGACCAAAGCCGAAGGCGCCGCCGGATATCTTGTCGTACCAATCCGTGCCGACGCCGTCGTCGTACCATTTTGTCTGCGTCGACCCACTTGGAAGCGCACCGCTGCGAACGGATTCATGGAAACGCACGACATTGGTTTCGACGGCCGTCGATGCTCCGGGATCCTCGCCGGGGCTGTTCCAAGTTCCGTCGAAGCACAAGATGAGCCGCGTTGTCATGGTGAGTAGCCCCGCCTAACGCAACCGGACGCCCTTTGCCCAACGAGGCATTCGTCCGCGTCATTTTCCCACCTTTGATTGATATAGAGCGATGTTACGCGTTGTCATAACGCGGTGGGACAACTTTTTAGGGAATAGTCGTTACATTTCCCATTTCCGCCCGCTGGACCGGCTTGCGAGGCCGGAAGCACGCCCCTATAGTCGCGTGCCTCCTTGCCGGCGAGAGCCGGCTAGGCCCGTGTAGCTGACCGTCGAGTTTCTCGACCAGCGGCGGGCCGCAAAACAGCCACAAGGGGATTAGATGCCGTTCTACGAGAACATCTTTATTGCGCGTCAGGACATATCCACCGCCCAGGTGGAAGCCCTGGCCGACACTTTTACCACTCTTGTCACCGAGAATGGCGGCAAGGTCGAGAAGCGCGAATACTGGGGTCTGCGCAACCTCTCCTACCGCATGAAGAAGAACCGCAAGGGCCATTACGTGCTCTTCAATCTCGAGGCGCCGCCCGCCGCCGTGAGCGAGCTCGAGCGCAACATGCGGATCAACGAAGACGTGCTGCGCTACCTCACCATCCGCGTCGAGGAGCTCGAAGCCGGGCCGTCGGCGATGATGCGGCGCAGCGAACGCGACGAGCGGGATCGCGACCGCGGCCCGCGCCGCGGCTATGGCGACCGCGATCCACGCGAAGAGGAGGCGACCGATGGCCGATAACGACGAACGCCAAGGCGGCGGACGCCCGGCCGCGCGGCGGCCTTTCTTCCGCCGGCGCAAATCCTGCCCGTTCTCGGGCCCGAACGCGCCAAAGATTGATTACAAGGACGTGAAGCTGATGCAGCGCTTCGTCTCCGAGCGCGGCAAGATCGTGCCGAGCCGCATCACCGCCGTCTCGACGAAGAAGCAGCGCGAGCTGGCGCAGGCGATCAAACGCGCGCGCTTTTTGGGGCTTTTGCCCTACGCGTTGCGCTAGGAGCCAAGCGCCATGTTGGATGTGATCCTCCTCGAGCGGGTCGAGAATCTTGGCCAGATGGGCCAAGTGGTGAAGGTGCGCCCGGGTTTCGCGCGCAATTTCCTCCTGCCGCAAAAAAAAGCGATGCGGGCGACGAAAGAGAATCTCGCCTATTTCGAAAAGCAGCGCGCGCAGCTCGAAGCGCAGAACCTGACGCGCAAGAGTGAAGCCGAGCAAGTTGCGGATAAGCTCAACGGCCTCAAAGTCGTGCTGATCCGCCAAGCCGGCGAGAGCGGCCAGCTCTACGGCTCGGTCTCGGCGCGCGATCTCTCGGACGCGATAACGGCGGCGGGATTCACCATCGGCCGCGGTCAGGTTGTGCTGGAGAAGCCGATCAAGACGCTCGGCCTCTTTCCGCTCAGGGTCGTGCTGCATCCGGAAGTCTCGGTGCAGGTGATGGCGAACATCGCGCAATCGGCCGAAGAAGCGGAGATGCAGGCCGAAGGCATCGATCCGCTGAAGCTCGCCGCGGAAGCCGCGGCACGCGAGGCGGAAGAGCAGCGCCAGGCGGCGGCCGCGGCCGCGGCGCAGAACGAAGGCGCGCCCGAACGTTGAGGCAGAACGCGCATCGATCGTGATGCGCCTCTTTGATCTCGACCCTCTCGATCTCGTCCGCTATCACGGCCAGTCGCTACTCTGGGACCGCGCTATCCGCGGCGCGCTCTCGGTGGCCGGTCCTATGATCGTCGGCGTTGCGCTCGGCAATCCGGAACTCGGCCTCATCGCGACGCTTTGCGCGCTCTGGCCGTGGATGAACGATCTCGGCGGCGAGATCGAGGATCGCCTCATCAATATGGCGACGAGCGGCGATGCCATCATCATCGGCGGCATCCTCGCTTTCATCGCCGGCCACCATTATGGCGCGCAGCTCGTCGTGCTGTTCGTCTGCGCGGTCATCATCGGCTGGGTGCACAACACCAGCCGCGGCCTCGAGAACGCGGCGCGTTGCATGGGCTTCAGCTTCGTCATCGCGGTGAGCCTCGATCTCGTCAGCTGGACGCTGCTGCTGCCGGTCATCGCCGGCGCCGCCTGGGCGATGCTGATCGTCTGGGCCGATCATCAGCTTCGCCGGCAATATGTCGTCGAGACCGGCGCCAGCGTGCGGGCCGGCCTGCACAATATACTGGGCGAGCATGATTCGGATTGGCGCTTCGGGGTGCGCTATGCCCTCGCCGCCGCGCTCGGCCTCAGCCTCGCCATCCATTTCGGCGCAACGCACGCCGCTTGGGTGACGATCACGACCCTGGCCGTGATGCGGCCCAATGATTCGGAATGCGTGCAGCTTGTGGTACAGCGCGCCTTCGGCACGCTGATCGGCGTCGGCATCGCGTTGGGGATCGTGTCGCTGAGCCACGACGCCTGGCATCTCACCGCAGCGGCGATCCTCCTCGCTTTCCTCATCTCGCCGGGCTTGATCTGGCAGCGCTGGAGCGGTTTTGCCGCGATCACCGCCATGGCGCTGGTGCTGCTCGATATGGCGCTCTTAAGCGAAGGCGGCGACCGGCCGCTGCTCTCCGAGCGCATTTACGACACCGCGCTCGGCTGCAGCCTCGCGCTTCTCACCACTTGGATAATCTTCCCGAGCCGCTGGCGGCGCAAACCGAGCACGGGAAGTTGAAAGGGCCGCGGTAGCGTCCGCGCGCCGTGCGTGATCCAATAACCGCTCAATCATCGAAGGGAGGATGACGATGATTCGCTGGACGTGTTTCGCCGCCACGCTCGGCCTGACGGCTATGATCGCCGCCACTGCACAGGCGGCCGACAGCCTGCCGACCGTGACCTACAAATTGCTGACTGCCGATCTCGCGATTGAAGCGGCCCAAGCCGCCATCGCTTCGTGCAAAGCGCAAGGCTGGAACGTCTCGGTGACGATCGCCGATCGCACCGGCCTGCCGAAACTTGTGCTGGTCGGCGACGGCGCGGGCGGCGTTGGCCGCGAGGTGACGCGGCGCAAGGCGTATACCGCGACGCTGCTCGGCATCTCAACCGACGATTTCGCCAAGCGTATCGCCAGTGGCGGCTTCAATCCCTCGACCTACGATCCGCAGATGGCGTCGGGCGCCGGCGGCGTGCCGATCAAGGTAGGCAACGAGACGATCGGCGCTATCGCGGCTGCCGGCGCACCGGGCGGCGACAAGGATGAGGCGTGCGCGAAAGCCGGGCTCGCCAAAATCGCTGACCGGCTGAAATAGCTTGCGCTAGACCGGCCGCACTTTGCCTGGCGCGCCCATCCCGCATTCGAGCGCGGCACGATCCCAGCCGCCGCAATCGGCCGCTGCCGCATAGGTCGTGCCGAGGAAATCGAGCAGAAGCGCATCGGGATCGCTTGCCGCGCGCAAGGCATCGTAGGGCAGAATGAATTCGCCGAGGCTCTGGTCAAAAGCCGCGCCCCGCGTCACGGCTCGCACGCGATAACCCGGCGGCTCGGGATAAGCATAGGAATAGAACGCCGCGCGCGGGAATGCGTCGCTCCCTGGCCAGAAGCCGGCGCTGCTCACCTCATGCGAATAGGCTTCGCGTGCGACCGCATCGGGCAGATGGGGCACGCCGCCCGGATGTGGCGGCGCCCGACGGCCGGAGAAGCGCGTCACCGCGAGATCGAAGCTGCCCCAGAAGAAATGCACCGGGCTCGCCTTGCCGAGAAAGCCACTGCGGAACAGCTTGAAGACGCGATCGGCCTGGATCAGCGCGCGCCAGAAGCGCCGTGTGGCGGCGGGATCGTAAGTCGCATGCACCCGATCTTCCGGGAAACGATGGATCGGGTCCGGAAGTTCGTTCGGCACATCGTTGATCGTCACCACGACGCCGAGATGGCGGAGCGCGTCGAGTGTCGCGTCATAGAAATCGGCGACACATTGCCCCGGCAGATCGATCGCGGACTCCGCGCCTCGGCTGGTGCGTAGCAGCAGCTGCTGCCGATGAAAATCGAATTCGATCTCGAGGATTTCCTTATCCGCCGTCGGGATCGGGCCGGTGGTCAGGCCGCGGGCGCTGACATAAAGCGGCACTTGCCAGGAGTGATTGAGCCACGGCGTCAGCGCCAGGCGGATCTTGCCGACGATCTGCGTCCAGAGCTGCAATGTCAGCGCCGTGTCGCGCCATGAAAGATAATCGAGCGCGGGCCAGCGATCGGTCTCGTCCATCTTCCCGTCCTCTCGACAAAGCGGTACGCGCTCCCCAACTATAATCGCTTTGAGGAGACCGCACATGATAACCTTTCGCGATCGCGAGGCGCGCGGCCGGACACGCACCGGTTGGCTCGACAGCCGGCACAGCTTTTCCTTCGGCGATTATCGCGACCCGGCGCAGCTCGGCTTCCGGAGCTTGCGCGTCATCAACGAGGACCGCGTTGTCCCCGGCGCGGGCTTCCCGCGCCACGGCCATCGCGATATGGACATCATCTCCTATGTCCTCGAAGGCGGGCTCGAGCACAAGGACAGTATTGGCAACGGCGCCGTGATCCGCCCCGGCGAGATCCAGCGCATGAGCGCCGGCACCGGCATCGAACACAGCGAGTTCAACGCCTCGCAAAGCGAGCCGGTGCATTTCCTCCAGATCTGGCTCATCCCGGAAAAGCGCGGCTTGCCACCCAGCTATGAGCAGAAGCCGGTGCCGTTGGAAGATCGGCTAGGTAAGCTTCGCCTCGTCGCGGCGCCCGATGCGAAGGACGGCGCCGTGACCCTGCATCAGGATGCGCGCGTCTATGTCGCCAACCTCGCCGCCGGCGAGCGCATCAGCCACGATATCGCCCCTGGCCGCGGCGTCTGGGTGCAAGTCGCGCGCGGCATCGTCGGACTCAACGGCACCGAAATGCGCGAAAGCGATGGCGCCGCGATGGAAGACGAGAAGAACGCGATGATCGAAGCGGAGACCGAAGCCGAAGTTCTGCTGTTCGATTTGGTTTAGAGAACCTCGTCCTGCAGTCCGTCATGCGCGCGGAAGCGGGCATCCGGCGCGCATCTCGATGACTCTTCTCTCATCGGCTCACCGTCCCTTTGTAGTTTGCTTATCGTGATCCATCTGTCCCGTGCATGCCGGTCCACGGGCGGATGTAGCGAGCGGCGATGATCTTGTCGGCATCCGGCTTGCCTTTGACAAGGCCCTGCGACGCGAACCATTCCGCCTGATGATGCACATCGGGCACATCGAGCCGTCCTTCGGGATCGACGTACCCGATGTTGGCTTCGAGCTGCGCCGCGCTTTGCTTCAGGTATTTCTCCATGATCGCGAGAATCGCGGGCGCGCCTGCCTGATCCTCGCGCGTCCCTTTCGCGTCGGTGAAAGCGTCGTGATAATCCTTCGCCGCGTGGCGGTAAGCCGCGAGCCAGTGCTCGACCGTCTCGGGCTGGTTGTCCGCGATCTTCGATGAGGTGAGGATGAAGGCGATCTGCCAGGGCACCTCGTCGCCGATATAGGCAAGCAGCTTGGCCTTGCCCTCGTTGATCAGCGGCGTGAAGCCGGTGAAGGTGCCGACCGCAAAATCGACCTGATTTCCGGCGACGGCCGAGACGGTATTCGCATTCACCTGCGTCTGAACGATGCGCAGGGATTTGAGATCGATCTTGTATTTCTCGGCGACGAGACCGAGGGCATAATAGAAGGACGAGCCGATCGTGGTCGTCGCAAGGCTGTGCCCGCCGAGATCCGTCAGCGACTTAACGCCCGCGTCGTAGCCCTTGTCGGTCGCGACGATCGCCTCGGCGTGGAAGCCCGGCACTTCGTGAACCGCGCCGGCGATGATCTTGACCGCGCCCTGGCTCGCGAGGCTGAAGAAGCTCGCCGTGCTGCCGGCGAGCGCGATATCGACGGAGCCCGAGGTGATCGCCACCGGGATGGGCCCGGCGGCGTCGAAGGGCACGAGCTCGACATCGAGGCCTTCGGCCGCGTAATAGCCTTTCTCCTGCGCGACGAAGATCGGCGCGACCGGCGCGGCGGTGGGATAGCCAACGCGCAATTTATCGGCCTCGGCCGGCGCAATGAATTGCGCCAGCACAAAAACATATGCGACAAGGCAAAGAGGCAAGCGATACACAGGGGCTTTCCTTCGTTACTTTTAAAGGGGAAATTCACGGCGCGATTAGCATCGCCGCGTCGGGCGCGTTCTTGATGAGGCCCTGCTCGCGCGTGGTGGCGATCCAGAATGCGAGGCCCTGCGGCACCGCATGCGAATCGAGATTGACCGGGATCTGAATGAAAGCCGCGGCTTGCGGCGGCAAATGCACATAAGACGCGATGCTGGCCTTGACCGTTGCCGCATTCGCCGGATTTTCGATGAAGGCGCGCGCTTCATCGAGCGAGGCGCGGAACGCGGCGACCGCTTCGGCGTGCACGTTCGCCCATTCCCGCGTCGCGGCATAGACCACGACCATCGTGCCCGCCGGCATCACCTCGCCGAAATCACCGATGAGGGCGCCGGTCTTCGCGCCGAGGATGCGATGGAGGAACGGGTCGACCACCGAGACGGCATCGGCGAGGCCTGTTTTCAGCCCGTCCGGCATCATCGGGAACTGCATCTCGATCCAGTCGACCTTGCGGTAATCGATGCCGCGCGCTGCGACCCATTTCTTGGTCAGCACGTCAATCGTGCCGCCGAGACCCTGAACGGCGTGCTTCCGGCCGACGAGATCCGCGGCGGTTTTGATGCCGCTGCCCTCGCGCGCGACGATGCCGGTCTTGCTGACCGGCGGCTGCACCGGATTGCGATTGGCGCTGGCGAGGATGACGAGATCGGCGCCCTGCTCATGCGCCTGAAGAAAGACGGTCGGTGTCGGCGCACCGATCTGCGCCGAGTCCGCGAGCAGGGCTGCGGTGATGACCGAGCCGTTCTGTCCGACGGTCAGCGTGACGTCGAGCCCGTGTCTCTCGAAAATCCGGTGATCCTTAGCAACATAGCTTTCGGTGAAGCTGTCGCCCGGCGTGTAGAGCAGCGTGATCTTGGTCGCGGCAGAGGCCGGGCCCGCGGCCAGACACGCGACGACGATCAGCACCAGCCGCCCGCCCATCGCCTCGGCCCCCAATATGAACGCTATTCGGCGGCCCAGCGCGGCGCGGCGTTGGCGTGGATGCGCATCTGCTCTTCGTAGGCTTCCCGAAAGGGCTTGCCGGTCGGCGCGATGAAATTGCCGGCGCGATGGCCGCGATAGACGCTCGGATCGTCGACGCCCGGCAGCGTGGTCGTCTTATCCGCCGCCAAGCCCTCGACCAGCGCCAGGAGCTTCCGGCGCGCGCGCACGATCATCGCATCGCTCGGCACGAGATGCTCGAGCGTGCGGTCGCTGAGCGCGCCGAGCATGCCGCCAACCGCCGTGTCCTGCACATTAAGGCCGGTGATGCCGCTGAAGATGCCGCCGTGGCGCTGCGCCTCCCGGTCGATCAGCCAATCGTTGCTCGCATCGTTGACGAGGCGCCAGCGGCCAAACCAATCGGTGGTATTCGGCTTATACTCGTTCTTGGCGTTCGGGATGAAGCCGAGGCCGGGGATCGACTTGCCGTCCTTGGTGCGCGCGCGCTGCTTTTGCTGCGCCGTGCGCTGGATCGTGTAGACCATGGTGTGCGTGTCGTCCATCGGGACGTAGCCCTTAATCATGATCTGATCTTCGAGCATCGCTGCCGGTGGGATGACCCAGCACGGCACGACGAGCTGCGCCAGCCGCCAATGCGTATCGACATTGGTCGGATCGGCCGGGCGATAGGCGCCATACATCAGGCCGAGCGGCGTTTCCTCGATGTGAAATTGCGGCGTGCGGTCCGAGCAGAGGTAGTGCATCGTGTCGCCGGGCACGAGATTGTTCGGATCGGCGCCGCCGAGATGCAAAAATCCGAAATGCGAGGTGTCGAGATCGTTCTCGAGCCCTTGCAGCCAGTTATATTCCTGCTGGATGCACTGAACGGTGATCTCGCTTTCCTTGAGATCGTTCAGCTCGTAATCGGGGAAAGGCGGCGGGACGGCGCGATCGCCCATATAGACCCAGATCACGCCGTAACGCTCTTGCGCCTTATAGGCCTTTGCCTTGACGCGGTGCTTCGAATCTTGGTGCGGCGGCACGTTCGGCATGTCAACGCAATTGCCGTCGACATCGAATTTCCAGCCGTGATAGATGCAGCGGATACCATTCTCTTCGTTGCGGCCGAAGAACAGCGAGACGCAGCGATGAGCGCAGCGGTGATCCATCACGCCCAAACGGCCCGCGCTGTCGCGGAAGGCGATCAGCGGCTCGCCGAGAATCATGATGCGCACGGGATCGCCGTCGGTCTTGACCTCGTCGCTTTTGCAGATCGGCACCCAATACTGACGCATGACATCGCCCATCGGCGTGCCCGGCCCAATCCTGGTGAGGATCTCGTTCTCGTGTGCGGTGGTCATGCCGCCCTCCCGATGAATGCCCGATCTGCGCGGGATTATAACGCCGCGCGGGCACGCGGCACAAAGCCGACGATATCGCTTCATCTAATTCTAATTCGTCATGGCCGGGCTTGTCCCAGCCCTCCACGACGAGTTGTTTTCCTGACGTGATACCCGGCACAAGGCCGGCCAAGACGTTAATTCTTTGACGAAGCGTCGCTACGCCGGCAAATGCCGCCGCAAGAAATCGAGCACCAGCGCGGAGATCTCGGCGCTGCCGCTGCCGAAATGCGCGCTGCCCTCGATGATATGCTTCTCGCAATTGGGGCCCGCGGCGGCGGCGAGCGCTTCGCTTTCGCCGAAGGGCACGACGCGATCGCCGCGCGGATGGACGAGGAGCAACGGCCGCGGCGCGATCCTGGTGACGACGTGCTCGGGACATGAATCGAGGAGGCTCTGCGCCGTCGCGGCGGTGAATTCCATGATCGCGCCCGGCGGCAGGCCGGCGCGGTCGCTCTCGGGGATGTAGACAATCTCGAAACGGTCGAGCGGCGCCTTGGCGCGCTTCGCCTCGTCGAGCCGCTTGAGGAAGGCTTGCCACGCCGCGTCATCCGGATATTGCGCGCGATAGCGGCGCTCGCCATTGCCGACCGAGCCGTTCGCCACGCAGATCCTCACCCGAGCGTCGCGCGCCGCCACCTCGATCGCGACCGAGCCGCCGAGGCTGGCGCCGATCACGCCGATGCGCGCGGCATCGACGCTTGGCTGAGCTTCCAGGAAATCGATCGCGTGACGCAGATCGGCGATCTCCTCATCGACGATGACATCGCCGCGCCGCCCTTCGCTCTGACCGCAGCCGCGGAAATCGAAGCGCAGCACGACATAGCCTGCGCGCTCCAACACCTTGGCGAGCTCCGGATGACCCGCACCCTGGCACGAGCCCCCGAAGCCGTGGCAAAGCACGAGACCGGAGTGTTTCTCTGCGCCTTCCGGCAGATGCAGGAAACCCCTCAGCGCTAGTCCGTCCGAAATGAAGCTGATTGCCTGTTCCATGCGCTGAGTATAGGGCTCCCGGGCCATCGCACGGGATCAAAGCCAGCCCGCTTTGCAGATATAAAAGCAGGAGTTCGAGACGCCTGAGCCCTCTTGAAGGCATGCAAGGCATTGCGATAGAACGGGGAGTTCTTTCGGGGGGAAGGCCAAAAATGGCGCAAAAATATCGAGCGCTGCTTGTCGCGACTGTTGCTGCGGCCTCGTGCCTCACTGGCTGCCAGAGCAGCGTAACGACACAGACGACCTTCGCGCGGCCCTATGAGACAACGAGTCTGACAAAGATCTTTGTCATCGAATCGCTGTTCGGCGCGCTTCAAAATCATATGGACCACGGCTACGAGGAATTTCAGGCGAACCTGACGAAGGGCCTGCAGGAATGCGGGGTTTCGAGCGAATTCTACCGGATCGATAACACGCCCCTCGCACTCGATACCGAGACCAAGCGACAGGCGGCTTTGGCGGCAGCCAACAAGTTCGGCAGCGACGCGATACTCGTCGTCAACGAGACCTCCATGACAACGACCAGCAACGGTCATGTTTCAGATGAGAGCGTGAGTTACAGCTTCGATCTCACCGATGCGAAAACACGACAGGGAATATGGTCGGCGCGATCCACTTTATACGTTCATTGGAATGCGGGCCCCAAGCTCGCTGAAAGCGCCCTTGCCAACATGAAGGAGGCGGCGGTTCTACGCGACTGCGCTCCGTCGAAGGGACCTTCGTAAAATGAACCGGCTCTTCCCAATAGCGATCCTGGTGGCGGCGTTGCCGATGGTCGGCTGTGAGGTCCGGCCCGTGACGCAAACCAACAAGGCGCCCGATTATACGACGCAACCGCGCAACCTCGTGCTTGTCCCGGCGATCGCCGGCGGCTTGCCCAGCGATCAAGTCGACCTGTTCGAGACCGAGTTTACGACGTCCCTCGAAGTATGCGGCGTGCGAGTGACAGCGACACCGGCTGCCGGGGTGCCCAATCCTTATGTGATCGCGGCGGCGACCCGGGATAGCGGCGGCGGAGCGACCAAAGTCGATGCAGTCCTTGTTGTGCAAACAACGCAAACGGGGACCAGCAACGGCGTAAAGACCTCGCTGGGCTATAGCGCGTCACTCGACGATCTGGGCACCAAAAAGACGGTGTGGAAAGCGGTCGTGAATATGCATTGGGATTCCCTGCTCTCGGATCACAGCGCGCTCGGACGCGATCTCGCCACTGCCGTCGTCGCCGCGATGCGTCGGGATGGTTTGCTGCCGACGCAATGCGCCGCCGCGAAATAGTCGTCAACGGCCGAGCAGGCGCCGCACCCAAAGCGCAGACGACGACACCGTGGCGTCACGGCCTAACGCCGGATGCTGCGGCCTTTCGGCAGTATGCCGCCGATCAGCAAGGTCGCGACCGCGAGGCCGACGAGGATGATAAAGACGATATGCAGCGAGTGGCTGAATGCTTGCATCAGCGGCGCCAGTGTCTCCGGCGGCAAGGTCGCGCGCTGTTCCGGCGTCAGGATGCGCGTCAGGATATCGCCGCCGCCGCTCAAATAGCGCGACAGACCGGCGTTGAGGATGCCGCCGAAAGCGGCGGCGCCGATCGCCTGGCCGAGAATGCGCGAGAAGATGAACACGCCGGTGGCGATGCCGCGATTGCCCCAGCCGCATTCGGCCTGGATCGCGACCATGTACGTGTTGTTGTTGAGGCCAAGTCCGAAGCCGACCAGCAGCCCGCTGACCATCACCCAAACCGGGCCGCTTTGGGCATCGAGCAACGTCAGCATCCCGCAGCCCGCGATGAAGAACAGCCCGCCAAGGCTCGCGGAGACGCGATAGGACGAACGCAGCATGATCTGGCCGGCCAGCACCGCGCCGAACGGGCTGGTCGCCGACATCGACATGATGATGAATCCGGCGGTCATGGCGCTCTCGCCCATCACGCCTTGGATGTAGACCGGGAGGTAGGCGGCGATGCCCATCATGGTCACGCCGAGGGCGAGCGAGACGAGATTGCCGCTCGTCGACATGCGGTCGCGCCACAGGCTCATCGGCCAGATCGGTTCGGCGACGCTGCGCTCGTAAAATCCGAATCCGACGAGCACGATCACCGCCAACGCCAAGAGCAGCACGAACCATCGTGTTGGTAAAACGGCCGATTGCGCCAGCGCGTAGAGCAACAAGAAGCTGCCGAGCGAGAGCAACAGCGTGCCGCCGATATCGACGCGGGCGCGGCGACGCTCGATGTTCTCCTTGAGCGCCCAAATCAGAATCGCGGCAGCGATCACGCCGAGCGGGATGTTGATCCAGAACACCGCCTGCCAGATCGTGTGCGCGACAAGGAACGCGCCGACCGCCGGGCCGAGCACGGCGGCGCTGATGAACACGCCCGAGACCCAGCCTTGCATGCGCGCGCGCTCGGCGCCGTGATAGACATCGCCGACCAGGGTGCGGCTGACCGGCGAGATGGCCCCCGCGCCGAGGCCTTGGATGGCGCGGAAGACGATCAGCGACGTCATGTCCCAAGCGAGGCCGCAGAGCAGCGAACCGAGGAGGAACAGCGCGATACCGAACAGCAGGATCGGTTTGCGGCCGTAGAGATCGGCGAGCCGGCCGTAGATCGGTGTCGTCACCGCCTGAGTCAGCAGATAGACGGTGAACACCCAGCTCAGCAATTCGAAGCCGCCGATCTCGCCGACGATGGTCGGCATCGCCGTCGCGACAATGGTGCTCTCGATCTGGGTGATGAAGGCGGAAGCGAGAGCGGCGATGAAGATGAGGACGCGGCGCTCGGGCGCAATGGTCGGTGCGGCTGTTGCCGACGCGGCACCGATCTCGTCCCTCGTCGTCTCCGCCGGCATAACGCTTCTCGTCTCGCTCATATCTAAATAGTGCGTCGTCCCCGCGAAAACGGGACCCCAGGGAAGCGGCGCGATGGTTTCCTTGGATTCCCGCTTACGAAATGACCGACATTTTTAGCGCGCGGGAATCGAGCAGACACCCCCGGCTTTCGCATAGGTGGTGTCGCGGGTGCGGTCAGCTCGGCGCGGGATAAGAGCCCGCAGCGATCGCGCGCAGCTTCAGCAGCCCTGCCAACACATCGAAGGTCGGTGTCGACACGTTTAGCCAACGCGCAAGCTCGAGCGGCGCCCCGAACATGGCGTCGAACTCGATCGGCCGGCGCAGTTCCAGATCGAGCGCGATCGACGTCTTGCGCTGTTGGCCGCGGACTTGGCCGGAGAGCCGGTCCACATTGAATCCAGTCGCACAGCCCATCGCCGCGGCAAGCGCGACGACTTCGTCGACCAGGCTACGGACCGATTCCTCGCAGAGCGGCTCCTCATACGCCTCGCGCAGGGACTGATCGGTGAGGCACGCATACAGCCCGCCCGTAATATTCACTTGCAGCTTCGCCCATACATCGCGGCGGATATTCGTGCTCGCCTCGACGATGAAGTCGTCGGCGCGCAACGCATCGGCGAGCGCATCGATGCTCGCCGATTTGCGATCGTCCGGATGGCCGAGGATCAGCCGCGTCTGCGGCGCCTCGACCTGCACCACGCCCGGCGCGACAGCATCGCACCCACCATAGATCACGCCGCCGATGGCGCGCTCGACACCGACGGTCTCGAGCAACGCATCACGGGGATCGATGCGCGACAAGTGCTTGCCCGCGAGCGGCCCGCCCGCCCCGTGCAGGTACCACCAAGGAATGCCGTTCATCACGAAGGCGACACTGGTTTGCGGTCCGATCAGCGCCGCCAGCCCGCCGACAATCGAGGGCAACGCCGGCGCTTTGACCGCGACCACGACCGCATCCTGTGGCCCGAGCGTCTCTGGATCGTCCGTCGCATGCACCGGCGCCGCGATCTCGCCGCGCGGCGTTTTCACCCTGATCCCGTTCGCTTGCAGCGCCGCCAGATTGGCCCCGCGCGCCACGACCGAAACCTCGGCCCGGCCTTTCGCCAAGCGGCCGGCAAGGTGCCCACCGATCGCACCGGCGCCGTAGATACAGATTTTCATGCAGATGCCCCTACCGAAAGCGGCAGCGGCGGTCAAACAGCGATGAATCAGCGCTGCTAAGGTGAGACTTCCTCGAGGATGCGGCCGCGCGGCTCGATGGTGAAGAACGCCGCGACGAAACCGAGCCAGGCGATGGCCCCGAAAATGAAGAACAGCCCGCCGATGCCGAGGCTCGGCAGGAAGAAGCCCACCAGCAGCGGACCGATCGTCGCGGCGATGCGCAGCCAGAACGTCGCCCAGCTCGTCCCCAAGGCGCGCATGCGCGTCGGATATATCTCTGCCGTATAGAGATAGACCGCGAGGCAGATCGAGGCGACCCAGGTGTAGCAGGTCGAGGTCGCGATGATGACGGCGAGGACGGTCTGCGTGCCCATGCCCCAGAGCACGATCAGCGGCAGCCCGGTCAGGAAGAACGCGCCGATGAACCACGCGCGCCGGCCCAACCGGTCGATCAGCGCAGCGCAAAGCAGCGTGCCGACGAGGCTGCAGATGTTGGCGATAAGCGTGTAATTCAGGGCTTGCTGCAGCGGCACGTTATAGACGGTGCGGTAGAGCGTCGGCAGCCAGGTCTGCAATCCGTAGGAAACGAGATAGGCACTCGACCACAGCGCCCAGGCGATGAGGGTACGCTTGCGATAACGGCCCTCGAACAATTCCTGCCAGCGCGTGCGCTTGGCGTCGCCCGCGACCGCGAGAAGCACCGGCGCCGCCAGCGGCCGCGCGCCGTTGCGCGACACGATGGCCTCGATTTCGCCGAGCGTCTTCTCCGCCTCGTCGAGCCGCCCGCGCGAGGCGAGCCAACGCGGCGATTCCTGGCAATAACGCCGCAGCACCGCCGCGATGGCCGCCGGCACGACACCGATGATGAACATCCACTGCCAGCCGAAGCGCGGCACGATAAACGCGCCGGCGATGGCGGCGAGCAGGAAGCCGACCGGGAAGATCATTTGATAGAAGAGATAGGCGCTGCCGCGCCGGTCGGCGCGCGTGATCTCGGTGACGTAAGCCGCGGCGACCGGCACCTCGCCGCCGAGGCCGATGCCCTGAATGAAGCGGAGCCAGAAGAGCTGGTCGAAATTTTGCGCAAAGGCACAAGCGAGGCTCATTGCGGCAAAGAGCAGGATGGTCCATTGCGCGGTCTTCACCCGGCCGAAGCGCTCGGCGATGATGCCGCAGCCGAGCGCGCCGAGCGCCTGACCGGCATTGCCGATCGCGATGAGGCCCCCGATCTGCTGCGGTGCGATACCCCACGCGCCGACGAGCACCGGCAGGACGAAAGCGAGCGCGATCGAATCGAACGCATCGAAGAACACGGCAACGCCGAGCACGGTCGAGACCTTGATATGCCAAGACGAGACCGGCAGCCGCTCGAGCCGCGCCGCGATCATCCTCTCGCTCTGCAGCGAAACATCCGTCATTCGTTTCCCCCTCCTGCCGCGCGATCGGTCGCCGCGCGGGCGTTTGCTAAATCAGTTTCGCTTCGCGGTAATAACGCTCGGCGCCCGGATGAAGCTCGATGCTCGTGGTCGCGATCTTCTTGGGCTCAAGCGGATAGGTCACCGGGCTGCGCTCGGGCGGGATATGTCGGTACATGCGCTCCAGCACGGCGCGCTTCTCGCACAAGCACCAGGCGATCATATGCGCGACGTCGTCGGGCAGATCGTGCCGCGCGATGAGGAGGAAATCGGAGAAATCGAGGGTTGGGAACGGGCCAGCCATGCCACGCAGGTAATTTTCGGGGAGGCGAGCGCGCGGCCAGCGTTCGTCGCGCTCCATCGCCGCGAGCACATTTTCCTCCATCGGCAGGAACGCGACTTCGCGGCTGTCCGCAAGCTCCTGCCACCACGGCGTCATGATCGCTTCGTGGATGACGGCGTCCGCCTCGCCGTCGCGCATCAGAGCGATACAGGTGTCGGGCCGCTCGCGCTCGATATAGCGTCCGCCCCAGGCCTCGATCGTGGCGCGCGGCATGCCGGCGAGCGCCATCACGCGCTGCGCCGCATAGCCGATGACATTGACGCCGTTGTTCGGCGAGGTGGCGATGCGCAGTGGCGGCGCCTTGCGGCGCAACTCCTCGAAGCTGCGGATCCCGAATTTGCCGTCGATCGCGAGGACGAGGCGATCGGTCTGCGGCATGGTGCCAAGGGCGCAGAGATCGGCAAACGCTTCGCCGGTGGCGATGCCCTTGCCTTCGATCGCCAACGGCGCGAAAGCGGTCGGCGTCGCCAGCGCGACATCGACCTCGCCCCGGCCGGCCGCCAGGATCGCATCATAGCCACCGCGGCCGGTCCAGATGCCGATGTGCGAGCCCGCCCCGGCGCGGTCGAGCATCTCCTGCGACAGCCAGCCGCAAATCCGGTGGAGATTGGCTTGTCCCCAATCGCCTTGGAATTGCAGCCGGACGGCGCGCGAAATTCGAGGCTCGGCCACGATGCTTTTCCTCCCATCTCGATTGACATGATGCTGTCAAAAAGCCCGGTCCCTGGCAATAGGTTTTCGTGTCCAAATTGACAGGGTTCTGTCATCGATCGTAGATTTTCCCACCAACGCCCCGCGAAAGGATGCCGCCATGCCGCGCAAGAACCGTTTCAGTGCCTTCCAGGAAGCAGCCGCGCGCGAGGCTTACGACGAATTCCCGATGCTGGAGATCGGCATCGATCCGCAGCTCCACCTGAGCCGCAACGACATCGCGCAGCCGTTCTTCCTGATCTGCGAACAGGATTCGATGATCGCTCAGCTTTCCGGCGCGGCGCGGATCGAATTCCGCGATTCCTCGGTCGGCTATTTCGATACCGACATCGGCGATTTTGTCTATGTCCCGGGCGGCACGCCGCATCGCATCCTGCCGAAGAGCGAGTCGATCCATTTGCGCTATAAGGCCGAGCATCCCGGCCTCGAAGCGGTCGCCTGGTTCGACGAGGCGTCGGGTCGGGAAATCAGCCGCGTCACCTGGGATTGCGCCGACGAGCTGCCGCAAGAAGCGTATCTGCGCGCCTGCCGCGCCTTCAATGCGACACCGGCCATGCGCACCAGCAAGGCCACCGGCGCGACGCTACCCGAGATCGACCTGACGCCGTTCCGCTGGGAAGCCGTCGCCACCGAGATCAAAGCGGCGGAAGCGAGCGAGCAGGAGCGCGCGCGCCGCAAAGGCGCGACGCCTCCGCCGCACGAGCCGCGCAGCGAAGCGCCGGCGATTGCGCGATCCGCGGCCGACAAGGCGCCGCTCAAAGCCAACGCCTACGCGCATGCGCGCATGGCGCCGACGGCGCTGGCACCGCTCTTTCCTTATTTCACGCCAGGCTCGATGGTGCCTTGCGCGATCATGCAAGGCCCGAAGCGCAATGACCGTGGCTATTTCATCCATCGCAACACGGTGCAGGAGGTCAATCTCTGTCTTGGCGCCGAAGGTGCGCCCTTCCCCTTCCCGGGCATGGTCGCGGTCGGGCCGTTGACGCATCCTGTCGGCGACAAGCCGGGCCAGCCGCCGGGCGCCGCCTATTCGGTGATGATGCTGGTCATCACCCAGCGCCAGGCAGTCGACGTACCGCAGAACGAGGCGACAGTCTTCCATTGCGAGAAGTGCGACACCGAGCTCTTCCGCCGCGATTACGATGCCTATGATTTTCCCGGCGCGCTCGAAGGCCCGTCGGATTCGGAAATCATCGGCCTGCCGACGATCTCGCAAAGCGCGGCGAGCGCGCTCGCCTTCAACGACTCGACCGCGTTGCGCACCTGCAAGAGCTGCGGCCATCTCAACCCGCCCTTCCCGCACGAGCCTTGGGGCTGGGAGGACTACCGCCTGCGCACGCAATGGGCGGTGAAAGCGCGCAAGACGATGATCGAAAGCGCCGCCGCGCTTACGCCACGGTAGACCTGTCGCCCAGGCGCCGGCGCAACGCGCGCATGAGCTCGGAGCAGAAGGCGATATCTTCGGCGCTGAAGCCTTGCGCGGTCTGGTTCGCCCAGTCGCTTTGCAGCGGATGCGATCGCTTGAGGACGAGGCTACCTTTGGGAGTCAACACGGCGAGCTTGGCGCGCGCGTGACGTGGATTGTCAACAAACGCCGCCAAGCCTTCCTCGACCAGGAGATCGACCGTGCGCTGCACGCTTTGCCGCTGCAGCCCCATGCTGCGCGCGATCGCGGCAACCGTCGCCGCCGCGGGCGCCCGCCGCAGCGCCGCCAGCACCTGCCAGCGTGCGCTGGTGATGCCGATCTTCTTGGTGAGATGATCGCCTGCGGCGATGAGGCGCGCATTAAGCCGAAACGTCTCGAGCACCAGCTCGGTGAAAGCGGCGCCGGATTTTGTGTGACCGCGAAACTTGATAGCCGATGCTTTAGGCCGTTGACGCGACGACGCTGCCATACAAAGTCCTTCCCGGCCGACGATGATACCGAGAGAATTCTTAACGGCGCGACTGTCGATCACGCAAGAACGGTACGCCCATCGGCGACACAGGAAATCGGGAGGGACAGCGTCATGCGTCGGATGAAGATCGGATCCGCTTGCGCCGCCATCATGCTTTTTGCCGCTGGCCCATCCGCCGCGCAGAGCATCCAAGCCAATCCGACGCTCGCCCAAATCATCGACGGCGCGAAGCGTGAAGGAAAACTATTGGTGCGCTCGAACCCGGCCTCGACCCTCGCTGGCGCCGAGGCGCAGCAGGTGGCGCAGCAAGGCATCAAACGCCTGTTCGGGATCGACCTTCCGCTCGAATGGAGCCCGGGCGCGGCCTATGGGCCGCTCGCCGCGCAGCTCTTTCAGGAAATGCAGGCGGGCACCCCGGCGTCGACGGATGTCTTGGCGCTGCAGCCCGCGCAGATCGTGCCCTATTTGGAAAAAGGCCTGTTCCGCACCGTCGATTGGCGTGCCGTCATGCCGTCGCTGCCGCCAGACGCGGTCGAGGCCAGCGGCAAAGCGCTCCGCATCGTCCTATCGGTGCCGAATGTCCTCTACAACATCAAGGCGGCGCCGTGGATCGCCGCCGTAAACAATTCCGCCGATCTCCTCCGGCCCGAGATCAAGGGCAAGTTCATGACGACGCCATTCCTTGGCGGCTTCGACGCGCTGCTCGGCGACGAGATCTGGGGCGTCGATAAGACCACCGCCTACGTCAAGCAGCTCGCTGGCCAGATCGCCGGCTTTACGACTTGCGGCTCGGTCGACCGCATTGCCTCGGGCGAGATTCCAGCGCTGGCGCTCGATTGCAGCGGCGGCTGGCCGAACAGCCTTCCCTATCGCGGCAAGAATGTGATCGCCGGCAAAGTGCTCGGCGACATCGCCGAGCGGCGCTATTCCTACCTCACCATCCCGCGCCACGCCGCGCATCCCAACGCAGCCATCCTCTATGCGCTCTATCTCCTCTCGCCGGAGGGACAGCAAAAAGTCATGGCCGATTACACCGGTCTCGATCTCGGGCTTTATCGCGATTCATACGCGCGCCAACTGGTCGAGAGCGAACGCGCGCAAGGCATCACATTCATCGACGTGACGGTCGATTGGTGGCAGGCGCATCCGACCATCGATCGCGACATTGGCGGTTTGATCAAGCTAGTCCAGCATTGACGCTGCGACGACACGTCGAGCCGATCAGTCGTCCACCTTCAGGCGATACCCCACGCCGCTTTCGGTGAGGATCAGCGCCGGGCGCTCGGAGTCGGCTTCGATCTTGTGGCGGAGCTGGCGGATGTAGATGCGCAGATATTGCACGTCGGTCGCCGCGCCCCACACCTCGCGCATGATATGTTGATGCGTCAGCACCTTGCCGGCATGCATGACGAGCAGCCGCAAGAGATCGTATTCCTTGGGAGAGAGTTTCACCTCTTGTCCCTTCACCGTGACGTTGCGGCGCACCAGGTCGACGGCGAGATCGCCGCTCTTGAAGATCGGCTCGGCGCCCTCCTGCTGCAGCCGGTGGCGGAGCGCGGCGCGGACGCGCGCATTGAGCTCATCCATGCCAACGGGCTTGGCCACATAATCGTCGGCGCCCAGATCCAAGGCCTCGACTTTGCCGCGCTCGTCGCTGCGGATCGAAAGCACGATGACCGGCACGAGCCCCGCGGCGCGGACGCGCTTGATCACATCGCGTCCGTCGATATCGGGGAGACCGAGATCCAAGAGCACGAGATCGGGCTTCACCTTGTTGAATTGGACCCAGCCCGCCTCGCCGGTCGCCGCTTCCTCGACCTCGTAGCCTTCGGCGCTGAGGCTGGTCTTGAGCAAACGGCGGATCGCCGGTTCGTCGTCGATCACGAGAATGCGTACGGGATGCGTGCTCATGCGGCCTCCGCTTGCGACGGCGGTATCGGCAGCTCGATGATGAAGTCGCCGCCGCTGCGATCGGCGCGGTTGCGCGCGCGGATCGTGCCGCCCATCGCGGTGACGAAGCCGCGGCAGATGGCGAGGCCGAGGCCCGTGCCGGGCCGCTTGCGGTCGCCTTCGGCCACACGATGGAATTTGTCGAAGATGCGCTCGGTCTGATCCTGCGGGATGCCGCTGCCCTCGTCGAGTACATGCAGCTCGACGACGCTGTCGCGGCGGCGCGCGCGGATCTCGACGGTCGATTGCGCCGGCGCGTATTTCGCGGCGTTGTCGAGGAGATTGAATAGCACTTGCTCGAAGAGCACGAAATCCAAGCGCAGCATCGGCAGATCGCCGCCGAGATCGACCTTCACGCGGTGATTGGCCAGCACCTTGCCGGCGCGCTGCAAGGCGGTGCCGACGATCTCGGCGAGATCGATCATCTCCTGTTTGGGCGCGATCGCACCCGATTCAAGCTTGGTCATATCGAGGAGATTGCCGACGAAACGATTAAGACGCTCGGCTTCATCGAGGATGGTCGAGAGCAACTGCTCGCGCTCGACGCCGGTATAGCGCTCGCCCACGCTTTTGAGGCTCGAAGCGGCGCCGATGATCGAGGCGAGCGGCGTGCCGAGATCGTGCGAGATCGAGGTGAGCAATGCCGAGCGCAGCCGCTCGCTCTCGGCCTGCAGCTTCGTCGAGTCGAGATCGCTTTGCAGATGGATGCGCTCGATGGCGAGCGCCGCGAGATCCATCAGCGCATCGAGCAGGCGGCGCGAATCAGGCGCGAGCATCACACCCGGAAGCTCGCGATCGAGGCCGAGGACACCGACCACGCCGCGCCCGGTCCTGAGCGGCAGGAAGAGCCGCCGCGCGCCGGGCAGCGTGTCGGAGCCGCGGCCGGCGGGATGGTTGTTCGCCCAGCTCCATTTCGCCGCGGCGATGTCGGCACCGTCGAGTTCGTCTTCCGGCGGATAGGCGGCCTTCACCGCGAGGCTCACGCCTTCCGGCATCAGGATCACGACATGCAGCTTCAGCATCGACGCGATCTGATAGGTCGTCGCCCAGAGCAAATCGTCGAGCGTCGCAACGCCGGACAGTTTCCGGCTGAAGGCGAGCAGCTCCTCGGTGGTGCGGGCGCGCGAGCGCGCCGTCACGGCTTGCGCGCGCGTGCTGGCGGCGAGATTGCTGGCGATCACCGCCGCGACCAGGAAGGCGATCAGCGCGAGGATGTTCTCGGGCTCGGTGATGGTCA
>DASXCX010000073.1:0-13846 GCA_036490955.1 Allostellaceae bacterium
GCCACGGAAAGGTCGATTCCTCCTGAAACACCATGCCAATTGCCCGATGCGCGCCGGTAATCGGCTCGCCGTCAACCAGCACGCGGCCCGAATAATCGCCAATCAAGCCGCCGATGATGCTGAAAAGAGTCGATTTGCCGCAGCCCGAGGGACCGATCAGCGCAACGAATTCGCCCTTGTCGACGGCGAAAGAGACGCTCTCGATCGCCGTCAGATCGGCAAAGTGTTTGGTCAACGCCTCGACAGCGAGCGCCGACGAGCGGGTCTTGCCGCTCTCCTCGCCCGGAATCAGCGGCACTGCCGCGCGCATTGCCGGCGCCGGCCGCTAATCCTTTTGGCCGCGCGGCACGTTGGCCGAAGCGCCCGCGTCGTAGCCTCCGGCAACCCGTACATCGACGACGACGACCTTGCCGTCATCGACCGCGGCGATCGCCTGTTTCAGCGCCGCTTCGAGCTGGTCATGTTTCTCGACCGGGCCGATGCCGACCGCGCCCTGCCCGCGCGCCAGCGTCGCGAGATCGAGATCGGGATCGCCGATATGCTGGCCTATCCATTTATTCGCGACCGTACGGTCGCGCTCCTTGGCGACGCGCTCCTGATGGAGTTCGTCGTTGTAGAAAGACCGGTTGTTGCACACGACGATGAGCAGCGGCACACGATAATGCACGCCGGTCCAGAGCGCCGGGTTGCCCATCATAAAGTCGCCGTCGCCGAGCACCGAGATCGCCAGCCGGCCGCTGCCCTTGAGCGCCAACGCCATTCCGACCGACGTGCCTGGACCAGAGCCGACGCCGCCGCCGCCATCCGTGCCGAGGCTGTCGAGCGGATCCTTCGTCGGCCAGAAATGGCCGTGCCACGAAAGCGAGTGACGCAGCAAGCTGGTCTTGCGGCCCGCCGTCAGCTTCTGCAGCGCGGCCGCGATATACGGCACGTAGATGGTGCCCGACGCATCAGGCGTCGGCAGCGCCGGCGCTTGCGCGGGTTTGCGGTCAGGCCACGCCGGCGCCTTGCGCGCACCGAGCTTCTTCACCGCCGCGAGCAAGGCCGTGACCGTCGCGTCAGCTTCAGCCGCGAGATAGAGGTCGGCCGGCGGCAGGATGTGGTACTCCATGCCGAAACCGTTATGCGAATACTGATCGACGGAAACGCGCACGACATAGGCGCCGAGCTTGCCCTTGCCGGCGGCGCCTTGCACTAGGCCGCCGAGATCGACCCAATCGAGCGACACGACGACATCGGCTTGGCGCAGCAACTCAGTCGCCGCCACCGAATGATTGGATAGCGGCGGCACCCCCATCAACCGATGATCGGTCGGAAAGGCAGCGCCGTTGCGCAATTCAGTAAGGACCACCGCATCGAGCGCCTCGGCAAGCGCGACGCGCTCTTTCCAGCCTTCTTCGCTGCGTGAGAAGCGCCCCATCAGCAAGAGCGGCCGCTGGGCGGCATGAAGTCTCTGAGCCAGCGCCTCGACCTGATCCGGCGGCGGCGCGATCGGCACCGGCGACGGAAAGCGGGACGCATCCGGCATCGGCGGCAGCGCTTCGAGCTTTTGCTCCTGCAAGGCGGCATCGAAGCAGATGTAGGTCGGACCGCACGGCGCTGTGGTCGAGATCTGCTTGGCGCGCAACATCGCTTCGGGGATCGCCCCGACCGAGCCGGGCTGGTCGTCCCATTTGATGAAGTTGCGGATCAGCGCCGCTTGATCCTTTGTCGTGTGGATCCAGTCGATCCACGGCCGTCGCTTCGTCGCATCGACCGGGCCGGTAGCGCCGAACAGCAGCAGCGGCGCGCGATCCATCCAAGCATTAAACACCGCCATCGAGCTGTGCAGCAGCCCAACATTGCTGTGGACGATCGCGCCCATCGGCTTGTTGGTCACTTTCGCCCAGCCATGCGCGACCGCGACAGCGGCCTCTTCGTGAAGACAGAGCAGCATCTGGGGCTTCTCGTTGCCGAGCCGGTTGACGATGCTGTCATGAAGTCCGCGATAGGACGCGCCTGGATTGAGCGCGACATAGGGAATGTCGAGCGCGCGCAGCATGTCGCCGGCGACATCGCTGCCCCAAAGGCTCCTGCCCTCCGAAGGCAGCGGCCGCTCGACCGCTTGCGGCTCGTTGCTCAATCTTCCATCGGCACTCATCACTCGACCTCCCACCTGCTTATCGTTGCTCTGGCGCCGCTCGTTCACTTCGCCGGCGCGAATTCCTTCACTTCGACCTCATCCCTGTTCTCGGGCGCTGCGCCGACCCAGGGATGTTCCGAGCAGTCGAACACCACCCCATCGGGTCCGCGGAATTTCGTCTCGAAGAAGACACCGCCCATGCCCGGGTCGGGCCGCATGAAACACGGCGCGCCCATGCCTTCGAGCTTCTTGATGGAGCTATCGAGATCGTCGATCAGGACGCCGAAATGATGGATGCCGACGTAATCAAGCCCCTTGCCGAGCTGATCGACATTCTTGAATTTGAGCACGGCGAGGTTGAGCGTGCCGTCGCTCAGATAGATGCCCCAGGCGATCCCGCCGGGATCGTCCGGGTTGCCGGTGCGGCCCACCTCCTTGAAGTCGAAGGCCTCCTTGTAGAACTCGGCGGTCTTGATCGGATCGTTGGTCGCAAGCGCGATATGGCGAATCTTGGCCATGGCCCTGCCCTCCCCGGCGCGGTGCTACGCCAAGGTGTAGCATGGCCAAGGAAGCGCAGGAAGCCGGGCCTACGAGCCGGTTCGTCGGACGAAATCGATGATGAGTTCGAGCGCGCGGGCCGTATCGGCTGAATGGGGATGGCGTGCGGTGAAAGCATGCGGCGCGCCCGGAAATTTCACCAACTCGATCGTACCGCCGGCCTGGCGATAAGCCGCAGCAAAGCGATCGGCCATATCGGGCACGACGTTGTCGTCATTCGTTCCTTGCAGCTCGAGCGCGGGCGGCAACGCCCCTGCCTCGCCGCGCTCCAGGATGAGCTGCGGATTGGCATCGGCCATGGCCGCCTCATCGGGCCAATAGGCGCGATGCGCATCGGCGAGCCGCGTATTGCCGTTGTTCGTCACCATGCGATAGCGCGCCAGCGGATCGGTGATCGGCCAGCAGATCACGGCGTAAGCAAGACTGGCATCGAACAGTTCGCCACCGGGCAGACGCGTCGCGCTATAGGTCGCGTCGCGCGGCCGCAGCGCCGACAGCATCAATTGATGCCCGCCGCTTGACGAGCCGAGGCCGCCGATACGGTCTGAGCGCAGCCCGAACTCCTTCGCGCGCAGCTTCAGCCAGCGCGTCGCGTAATTGATGTCGCAGATCGAGGCCGGATATTGCGCTTCGGGCGGCATGCGGAAATCCACTGCCATCACGAAGACGCCGGCACGCGCTAAAGCTTCATGGATGACGACATTCGCCAAGCGGTCATTGGTCGTCCAGGCGCCGCCATGCACCTCGACCACGCCGGGATGCGGTCCTGGACCTCTCGGGCGATAGAGCCGTGCCAGTAACGGCTTGTCGGGGCGGCGCAGATATTCGACGTCCTCGGCGGTGAATTCTTGCGTCATCACTGCTCCGGCACTTCGATCACGTAGCGCTTATCGATCATCGGTGCGAGCTCGACATTGGGCTTCACCATGTTCTGCGATTTGTACCAGGCGAGCGATGCCGCCATGTCCTTCGTCGAGATGCGCGCTTGACGGTCGTAATAAGGCACACCTCCCCGAACAACGCTCTCGGGCTGGTTAAGCTCTTTGGCGACGATCGCGATAGCCTCGTCAGCGGTGGGGCCGTTCTGGCGATCGCCTTTCGCGTCAACGAAAGCATCGTCCCAATAGACCATCGCCTTGCGCATGCCCGCGAGAAAGCCGCGCACTGCTTCGGGTCGCTCGTTCGCGACCTTTGTCGAGGTAAAGATCGCTTCGCCCTGGCGTCCCGACAGGACATCGGAGAACCAGCCGAGGATTTTGGCATCGCCCTTCGAGACGAGCGCATAAGACGGCGCCGATGTTTGGACCGCAGCATCGACCTGATTACCGGCGATGGCTGAAGCAACCACGCCGTTCGACTGTAGCGCCTGGAATTTAATGCTCGCCGGATCGATGTTGAGGACCTGCGCCGTCTCGACCACGAAAAGCTCGAGCGGCGAGCCGCGCTGCGTGATCGCGACGGAATGGCCGCCGAGGTCTTTGAACGAATGCAACCCGTTCGCATAAGCGCGATTCGAGACGATCATGCCGACGCTTTGAAAGCCGCGTTTGTCCCATGTCCCCGCGGCGATGACCTTCAGAGCGCCCTGCGCCGCCAGATTATAAAAAGCGGCGGTGATGCCGGTTGAACCGAAATCGCAATCGCCCGACGCGACAGCGACGGAGATAGGCTGAGCCGACTCGAAAAACACCAATTCCGCATCGACGCCTTCGGCGGCGAAGTAGCCCTTTTCCTTGCCGATGATCGCGGGAATGCCGCCGCTGGAGCGGACGACGCCGATCTTGATGTGCTCCGCGGCGAGGCTCGGTAACGCCGTCGTGAGCTCGAAAAGCAGCGCAAGAAACAGAGCTGTCCGCGACGGCTTCATAGCCTCTCCCCGTCCTTGTGAGACGTCTGTTGAGGGAATACTCTGTCACGCAAAGCGATCCAAGTCGAACAGGTCAAGCGAAAGGGAGTGAAATCGCATGGCGACACAGATCCACCTCGTTGTGGACGGTAAGTCTCACACGCTTTCCGTCGACGATCCGAACATGCCGCTGCTCTATGCGCTGCGCGACGAGCTTGGCATCTCCAATCCGCATTTCGGCTGCGGCCTCGCGCAATGCGGCGCCTGCACCGTGCACGTGAATGGACAGGCGACGCGCTCTTGCGTCACGCCGCTCTCGGCGGTGAAGGACGCGAAGATCACCACCCTTGCCGGCCTCGGCACGCAAGAGCACCCGCACCCGCTGCAAGCGGCCTATGTCGAAGAGCAAGTCCCGCAATGCGGCTACTGTATCAACGGCTGGATCATGACAGCCGCGGCGCTGCTCCACGACAATCCGCATCCGAGCGACGAACAAATACGCAAAGGGCTGAGCGGCCTCAAGTGTCGATGCGGCACCCACATGGCGATCATCCGCGCGGTGAAACGCGCGGCGGCGATGGCATGAGGGAGGCAGCGATGACGAAACTCAGCATTCTTCGCACTGACCTCACGCGCCGCGGCATCCTGAAAGGCGGCGGCGCATTGGTCATCAGCTTCGCCGCGCCCGCATCAATCGCCGCAGCCGCAACGGCGGCGACCGCGACACCCAAGCCGCTCGATCCGACACAGCTCGATTCCTATCTCGCGATCCACCGCGACGGGTCCGCAACGGTCTTCTTCGGCAAGATCGATGGCGGCCAGGGCACGGATGTCGGCATCGCGCAGATCGTCGCCGAAGAGCTTGATCTACCGGCCGACAAGGTCGCCGTCGTGATGGGAGACACCGCCACGACCATCAATCAAGGCGGCGCCAGCGGCAGCTTCGGTATCACCTGGGGTGGTAAGCCTATGCGCCACGCGGCCGCGCAAGCACGTCAGACCTTACTGGAGCTCGCTTCGCAGCGTTTCAAGACGCCGGTCGAAAAGCTCACCGTCAGCGATGGCGTGATCTCAGTTATCGATTTGCCTGCGCAAAAAGCGACCTATGGCCAGCTCCTGGGCGGCAAGTTCTTCAATGTCGCGATGAAATGGAACGGCAAGATCGGCAACGATCTCGATGTCGATGGCGGCGCGCCGTTGAAGAAGCCCGCCGACTACAAGGTTGTCGGCACGACGCCGAAGCGCCGCGATGTGAAACCCAAAGTCTTCGCGCAGCCAGCGACCTATGTCACCGACATCCGCATTCCCGGCATGCTGCATGCGCGCGTCATCCGTCCGCCCGTGGCGGGCGCGACGCCCGCATCGGTCGATGACAGCTCGATCAAAAGCATCCCCGGGGCTCAGGTTGTCCAGAAAGACGGTTACATCGCCGTCGTTGCGCCGAAGGAATGGAATGCGGTCCGCGCGGCGCAGCAACTCAAAGTCTCATGGACACAGCCTGCACCGGCCTTCCCCGATCCAGCGCAACTCTACGATTACATTCGCAAGGCGCCCGTACGTAAACGTACCGTCGAGAAGAATACCGGCTCGGTCGACGATGCCATGTCAAAAGCCGCGAAAATCGTCGAGGCCGATTACGAATGGCCGTTCCAATCGCATGCCAGCATGGGCTCAGCCGCCGCGGTGGCGGCGATGAAAGACGGCGTGATGACCGTGTGGACCGGTTCGCAGAAGCCCCACTATGCGCGCGACGGCGTCGCGGCGTTGCTGGAGCTGCCGCCCGAGAAAGTCCGTGCAATCTGGCTCACAGGGCCGGGCTCCTATGGCCGGAACGATGCGGGCGATGCCGCGCTTGAAGCCGCCTTCCTTGCTCAGGCCACCGGTAAACCGGTACGCATCCAAGGTATGCGGCCCGAGGGCATCACCTGGGACGCGAAAGGACCGGCTTCGGTTCACCACGCGAAAGCAGGCCTCGATGCGTCGGGCAGGATCATCGCCTACCAATTTGAGAGCAAAGGCTTCTCGCGCCTCGATCTCGACAGCAATGAATCCGATCCGGCCTACAGCCTGATTGGCCAGCAATGGGGCGTCGCACTCAAGCCGCTCGATTCCTTTGGTACGCCGGACGAATCCTATGACGTCCCGAACAAGCTCTTGGCCTGGGAAACGATCGCGCCGCCGCTTGATCGCGTCTCGCCGCTGCGCACCTCGCATCTGCGCGATCCGGTTGGCCCGCAGATCCATTTCGCCAGCGAGAGCTTCATCGACGAGCTGGCGCTCGCCGCGAAGATCGATCCCGTCGACTTCCGCTTGAAGCATCTGAGCGGGCGCGACGCGGCAGCCGTCAAAGCCGCCGCGGAAAAATTCGGTTGGGAGACGCGCGTGTCGGGTCCGAGAGGCGATAGCAAGGCCGATGTCGTGACGGGTCGCGGCATCGCCTATACAAAACGTCTCAACACGATTGTCGTGGTCGCGGCCGAAGTCGATGTCGACCGCCGCACGGGTAAAGTCCATGCCAAGCGCTTTGCAGTGGCGCATGATTGCGGCTGCATCGTCAACCCGGCGCTGCTGCACAACACGATCGAGGGTAACATCGTGCAGGCGACGAGCCGCAGCCTTTGGGAAGAGGTACGCTTCGACAAGCAAAAGGTGACGAGCGTCGATTGGATGACCTATCCGATCCTCGATATCACCGAAGCGCCGGAGAAGATCGATATCGTGCTGCTCGACCACCCGGAAATCCCGCCGACCGGGGCTGGCGAGCCGTCGTCGCGGCCGGTCGCCGGCGCGATCGCCAACGCTATCTTCGACGCGACCGGCGTGCGGCTGCGCCGCGCACCGTTCCGGCCGGAAGCACTGAAAGGGTCCTTCGCCTAACACGGGCGCGGCCAGACGTGAGCTTGGCCGCGGAACCGCGCTGCACTTGTCGGGTTGTCTCTCAAGCAGGTGCGCGCCCCAACGCGCCCGCAGTAAAGGAGATAAATCCGATGAAGAAGCGATTTGCTACTGTTGCGGCGATCATCGCGCTTTCGGCCGCGACAACGGTCGCGGCTCAAGCCGCCAGCCGCAGCGATTCGGCGCAGGACCAGCGCGAGAATGCGATCACCGCACGGCTCAATCAGCGGCAGGTTCAGGGCAGCATGGGTTATGGACCCGAGACCTATCAGGGCATCATGCGAAGCCAGGGTTCCTACCAAGGCATGACCCAAGAGCAGATCGCGCAGCCGCCTTCCGACTCGGGCGATCTGAGCATCATCGAATAGACGGTCGATTTTCTCGGCAAAGGCGAAGGGCCGCTCTTCAGAGCGACCCTTTTTCGTCTGGAAGACTACTCAGGAATAGAGAATTGTGGTCAATGCTCGCCGCCCAGTTTCACACGCTGGGTCGCGATCGAATGCGCTCGGCGGCGCTCGCGCTCTTCGGGCGAAAGCTTCTCGTAGAGATCGGGGTTGTGCAGCGACGTATCCTGGCCTTTGACGGGCTTGTCGACGGCTTCTTCGAGGCTGTGCGCCCACACCCATTCCTCGGGCGGGCGCACATAGCCGTCGCCGCCGATTTGATCGAGCCCCCAGTAGATTTCGAGCCGATGGCCGTCGGGGTCGCGAAACTCGACCGCGATCTGCGCGCCGGCGCGGCGGCGGCCTTCGAAATCGATCTTCACGTTGTGTTTCTTTAAATGCTCGCGCGCGATGAACACCTCATCGAGCGTCGCGACTTCGAGAGCGAGGTGGTTGAGTTCGATCGCCGGCGATTCGCCAGGCATCGAGCCGACGACGGCGATGCCGTGATGATCGCCGTTAAAGCGGAAGAACACCATGCCGCCCGGCGCGATCTCGTCGGTGTAGACGTCGGAGACCTTGAGTCCCATCACCTCGGTATAGAATTTGGTCGAGCGCTCGACGTCGCTGACGTTCAATACGATGTGGCCGAGCTTCGTGATGTTGAACGGCATGCCTTTCGGCCGCGTATGGGACTTGATCTTCTTCTCGTTGACTTTCATCGCCGTCTCCTCACGCAAACGCTATTGCTCCGAGCCTAGCGCATAAAAACGGGGCGGGCTATTTTTGCTCATCGCCGGATTTTTGAGGGAGGAAAACGATGGCTGACCCGGTTCCCGCGCAAAAAGCGCCTTATGGCGTACCTGTCGAAGAGGGCAAGGATTACTACTGGTGCGCCTGCGGACGCAGCGCCTCGCAGCCTTTCTGCGACGGCTCACACAAAGCGGTCGGCCTCCGTCCCATGGCTTTCAAAGCGGCAAAGACCGAGGAAGCCTGGCTCTGCGGCTGCAAAGCATCGAACAACAAGCCATTCTGCGACGGCTCCCATCGCAAGCTGCCGTAATCGCGGCCCTCATTTCATTGGTTTACCGGCGAGACCGGCCGTGCGGATCTCCGCATGTGGCCCGATCGGCGACATCGTGAAGCAACTCTCGACGCTGGTATAATCGTGATAGCCCAGCCGCGCGAGCGGCCGCAGCTTCAGCACATCGATGCGCCCCTGCGGCGTGATCGCATCGTCCTTGATATGGACGCCGATCACCCGGCCGACCACGACATAGTGGCTCTGCTCGAGGTTGCGTCCGGGCAACGCCAACATGCAGTGATAGCGGCATTCGAGATGCACAGGCGAGGCCGCGACACGCGGCGGCTTTACCAGCTTTGACGGAATCATTTCGAGTCCCGCAAGCTTCGCCTCGTCGACACCGGGCTCAACCGCAGAGCCGGAGATATTCACCGCCTCGCGCAGCTCATAGGTCGCCATGTTGACGACGAACTCGCCCGTCTCGATCACATTGGTCACGCTGTCTTTCGGACGCGTGTGGCGCGGGAAGTTCGCGGCCGCGAACATAACGTAAGGCGGGTCGTAGCCGAGATTGTTGAACTGGCTAAACGGCGCAAGATTGACGCGGCCCTCGCGGTCGAGGCTCGAGATCCAGCCGATCGGCCGCGGCACCACAATCGATTTAAAAGGATCGTGCGGCAGCCCGTGGTCGTTCTTATCCGGCTCGTAGAACATCGCACCCTCCCCTTTTCGCTCCCCATACTATAATGACAACCGAAAACCGGCACGGAGAACGCCATGCCCGACAATCAGCAAGAGCGCGCGGCCTATTACGCCAAGATCGCCAAGCGGGACGTTTCCGCGCTCTGGACGACGCGGCTCGTGCCGCCGCTGCCGAAGGATTCGGTGAAGGCCGTGCCGCATCTCTGGGATTTCGACAATGTGCTGCGGCCGACGCTGTTCGAGGCCGGTCCGCTGATCACCGCGCACGAAGCCAATCGCCGCGTGCTAACCCTCGAAAACCCTGGCCTCGGCGACTCGCATCGTATTCTGGAATCGCTTTATGCCGGCTTGCAGATGCTGCTTCCCGGTGAGTGTGCGCCGGCGCATAAGCATTCGCCCTCGGCGCTCCGTTTCGTCATCGAAGGAAAGGGCGGCGGGTGGACGGCGGTTTCGGGTGAGAAAAGCTACATGAATCCCGGCGATTTCGTCATCACACCCAGCGACACTTGGCACGATCACGGCCATGACGGCGACGGGCCTTATTTCTGGATGGACGGGCTCGACATTCCGATGGTCGGAATCTTCGGCGCAATGTTCTTCGACAATTACCCCGAGGATCGCGCGCCGCTGAAGCGGCCTTCGGGCGACAGCCTCGCGCGCTACGGCGCCAATATGCGGCCGGTGAATGAGAGCTGGAGCAAGCCAGAATCGCCGATCTTCTCCTACCCCTATGATCGCTCGCGCGAGGCGCTCGAGCAGCTCCGCAAGAACAACGAGTGGGATCCGTTCGCCGGGCTGAAGCTCACCTATATCGATCCGACCACGGGCGGCAGCGCCATGCCGACGATCTCCGCGTTCTTGCAATTGCTGCCGAAAAGCTTTCGCACCGAGGTTTATCAGACCACCGAAAATACAGTGTTTTCACCGGTCGAAGGGCGTGGCAGGCTCATCGTCGGCGAAGGCGACGCGCGTCAGACCATCGCCTGGAAGCCGCGCGACATCTTCGCCGTGCCTTGCTGGGTGCCTTATTCGCTCGAGGCCGACGAGGATGTAGTGCTGTTCAGCTACTCCGACCGCGTCGCGCAGCAGAAGCTCGGTATCTGGCGCGAACGGCGGGGGAATGCATAAGGCGTAGAGCCTCTTAGATCGTGGAAAAGCCGGGCTTGTCCCGGCCATCCATACGTTTCAAAGGCGTGGATGCCCGGCACAAGGCCGGGCATGACGAAACGAAATCGCGCGAGAACGTTACGCGTCGAATCCCAGATTGAAGAACTCGTTGGCGTTCTTCCAGTAGATCTTCTCTTTGTCCTCGGGAGAAAGATCGAGCTCTTCCACGATGGCGACATGTTCGCTCGGATCGATCGGCACCGGCCCGTAATCCGTGCCGAAGAACACGCGATCGGGACCGAAGACTTCGATCACCTCGCGAACGTGCGGCCCCCACAGCCCCATGATGTCGACGCGCAGATTGCCGCGCAGATAGTCGCTGGGCAGCCGCTTGCATTTGATCTGAGCGCGATCCGGCATGCCGTCGCTGCCGAGGCGGTAGCCGAAATTCAGGCGCCCCATCACCGGCAGCAGCCCGCCGCCCATATGCGCAACCACGATCTTCAAGCGCGGATAACGATCGAAGAGCCCCGATAGGATCATGCGCGCGAGGCACATCGTCGTATCGAACGGCCGGCCGACGAGTTCGTCGAGCTTGTATTGATCCATCTGCCGGTCAGCGCCGATCGGCACGCGGACGGGATGCATGAAGAGCGGCACCTGTTGGTCTTCAGCCCATTCCCAGAACGGGAAGGATTCCTCGGTGTCCATGAACTTGCCTTGCCAGCTCGAATTGATGAGCAGACCCTTGAAGCCGGCCTGGTTCACGACACGCTCGTAATCCTTGATCAGACTGCCGTCGAGCGGATTGGCGACGCCAAGACCCGCGGTCGTGCTTTTGCTGCGCTCGACCAGCGCCGCGATCTGATCGTTGTTGTGCTTGATGACGTCGCCGGGCGATTTCTTCGACAGTGCGACGAGTACCTCGGCCCCAAAGGGATTGCTCATCAGCCGATAAGAGATTCCAGCCTTGTGGCTAACCTCCTGCTGAAGGTCGAAATCGGTCAGCTCGTAATAGGAGATCGAGGGCAGGCCGCGGAAATCATTGTAGCCGTTCCTACCGACTTGCGTGCCGCGCATGAATTGCGCGACGCCGAGCGGATCGGAGCGATCCGGGATCGTGCAATGCGTGTGAATGTCGATAATCCGCGTCATAACGCCAACCTCCCAAACTCTTCGTTGGCAGGAAGATTAGCCATGGCCCGGCACCCGCGCCAGAACCTCGATCGACGTTGCAAAAACCGGGCGGATCGGTGAGTCTGACGATGCGTTCGGCGCGAGCCGCTCCGGCAAGAGGGCGGCCGCGCCCCGGCAGGGGGAATGCTCATGTTCAAGAACCGGTGGTGGGTGCTCGGCGCGTCTTTCCTCGGAATGATTGTCGGTCCGGGCCCGATCCTCGTTTTCTCCTACGCGGTGTTGCTGCGGCCTGCGACGCAAGAGCTCGGCGTCGACCGCTCGATCTTCTCCTCGGCGGCCCTGCTGGCCACGATGATTGGCCTGATCGGCGGACCCACCGTCGGCTGGCTCATCGATCGCTACGGCGCACGGCGCGTGATGATCCCAGGCGTGTTGCTTTTCGCCGTCGGCATCTCAGCCAATTCGCTGCTCACCACTTCGACCGCGGTGATCTACGGGCTTTTCGTCTTCGGCAATCTGTTCAGCGCCGGTGCCTCGCCGGTTGCGTTCAGCATCGTGATCGCGCGCTGGTTCGACAAAATCCGCGGCCTGGCGCTCGGCATCGCCCTCGCCGGCATCGGGGTCGGCACTGCCGTCGTGCCGCAATTCACCGCCTATCTCGTCGCGCATTACGGCTGGCGTTCGGCTTATCTCGGCATCGCCGGCGCGATCGTCGTCTTCGCCTGGCTGCCGGTGGTGCTCTTCATCCGCGAGCCACCGGCCTTCGCCCGGCTCCGCGCACAGCAACAACAGCGCGCTGTCGCGGATCATCTTCCCGGCATGACCGCGCGCCAAGCCTTCAAGCATTGGCGCTGGTGGTCGATGACGATCGCCTTCTTCCTCGGCGGCGTCGCGATCAACGGCACGCTCGCCCATGTCGTCGCGCTGCTGCTCGACCGTGGCATCCCCATTCAAATTGCCGCATCTTCCCTGGTCTTTACTGGCATCGCGCTGATCGGCGGCCGCATCGCCGCGGGCTGGGCGCTCGATCGCTTGAACGGACCGGTCATCGCCGCGATCTGCTTCGCGATCCCGATCGTTGGCATATTGATGCTGGCAAGCGGTGCCGGCGGCCTCGCTTTCGCCCGCGTCAGCACGACGCTTTGCGGCTTCGGCATCGGCGCCGAAGTCGATTTGATGGCGTTCTTCCTGAGCCGCTATTGCGGGCTCAAAGCCTATGGCAAGATTTACGGCGTTAGCTTCGCCTGCTTCAATATCGGCAACACCGTGGGCGCGTTGATCGGTAGCCTGTCCTTCGATCATCTCCACAGCTACGCGCCCGCTTTCCTGCTCTTCGCCGGCGCGCTCGTCGCCGCTTGCGTACTGTTCCTGACGCTCGGCGCCTACGCTTATCCGGCACGCCAGGAGACCGCGCTCGCCGTCGCTGAGCCGGAGAAAGCGTCAGCCTAGCGACGAAACTTCCCGAACCGTCTTCGGCGCACGCTCAAAATCGCGGCATCGCACGGCGCGAATGCTTCTCATCGCAGCATTCCTGTCCTAGGATCGCGAGCAAAGGCCGGCTCCATCCGGCATGACGTACAGGGGGAGAAACATGGCTGACGCCCAAACCATCCAAGTTTCGCAGATGCTCGACGAGCGCGGCATCGGCGCCTTCCATATCAAGCTGGTGATCTGGACCGTCTTCATCAGCCTGATCGACGGCTATGACATCGGCGCGATTGCCTTCGCCGCACCATCGCTCATTCGCGAATGGCATTTCCCGCCGAGCGCGCTCGGCCCGATCTTCAGCGCCAGCCTATTCGGCATCCTGTTCGGATCGGTGATCTTCGGCTTCGTCGGCGACCGCTATGGCCGCAAGACAGCACTGGTCAGCGCCAATCTCGTCTTCGGGATCTTCACGCTCATCGCTGCATGGTCGACCAACACGAACGAGATGTTCTGGCTGCGCTTCCTCGCCGGGCTCGGCATCGGCGGCGTCATCCCGAACGCCATCGCGATCAACGCTGAATCCGCACCGCGGCGGTTGCGTGCGACAATGGCGATCATCGCCGTCGGGCTGGTGCCGATCGGCG
>DASXCX010000074.1:0-6391 GCA_036490955.1 Allostellaceae bacterium
CAGCTCAACGAGCCGGTGAGGCGGAACGTCGTCTCGAGCGGCACACCCGTCTCCCTCAGCACGGTCGGTAGCCAGGCATTGAGCGAATAGATAATCAGAAGATTGCAGAAGAACGCGATCCAGAGCAGCGCCGTATCGACGCCGCGATTTTCGGCAAAGAGCTGCTTCACCGGGAAGCCCCGCGTGCGCTCCTCGGCGATGGTGTAGCTGTCGGCGGCGGTGTAATCGCTGCTGCGCGTCAACTTATTGAGCAAGCGCGCGACCTCGCCCGGCCGGTCGCCGCGCACGACGAGGAAGCGGATCGATTCGGGCAGCGCCATCGCCGCCAGCGGCAGCAGAAGCAACGGCACGACGCCGCCGATTACGAACATCGATTGCCAGCCGAAGCGCGGAATGATCTCGGCGGCGATGAAGCCGCCCGAACCGACGCCGATCGGAAAGCCGAGATACATGATCGCGGTCATCGTCGTGCGGATGCGGGTCGGCGCGTATTCCGCGGTCAGCGCGATCGAGATGGGCATCAAGGCGCCAATGCCGAGGCCGGTCAGGAAGCGCACGGCGATAAAAGGCGTGATCGCGCCGACCAGCAGGGTCGCGAGCTCGAAGCAGCCGAAAATCGCAACCGCCCCAAGCGCCACCCGCTTGCGGCCGAAGCGATCGGCGAGCGGTCCCGCCGCCAGGGTGCCGAACAACACGCCGATCAGAGTCGAAAGGAAGACCGGGCCGAAGCCGGCCGGGCTCACATGCCATTGCGGCGCCATCACCGGCACGACATAGGCGGTGGTGCCGATATCGAAGCCGTCGATGATAACGAGAAAACCGCACCACAGCGCGACGAGGAATTGGAAGCGGCCGAAACCGCGCTCGTCGATCAACGCGGTGACATTGACGCTGCGGCCCGACATCGACTCTCCCCGCTCCTCTGCGGGCATTAAACCGTCAAAGTCCGCAAACGCCAAGAACAAGAAATAGTCGTCCTGCGCAACGACGATGGAGAGGTGGGAGTGTTACCCCCACACCTCGCGCGCGACGTCGAGGATCAGCTTCAGCTTGGCGATCTCGTCGTCGACGGTCAGCTTGTTGCCTTCAAGCACGCTGGCGAAACCGCATTGCGGAGAGAGCGCCAACTGGTCGAGAGGACAGTATTTCGCCGCTTCCTCGATCTTGCGGATGAGATCCTCTTTCTTCTCGAGCTGCGGCGTCTTGCTGGTGACGAGGCCGAGCACGATGGTCTTGCCCTTGGGCACGAAACGCAGCGGCGCGAAATCGCCGGCGCGCGGGCTGTCGTATTCGAGGAAATAGCCGTCGACTTTCACCTCGTTGAACAGCACCTCGGCCACCGGCTCATAACCGCCCTCGGCGATCCAGGCGCTGCGCGAGTTGCCGCGGCAGAGGTGCATCGCGACGACCATGTCGGCAGGCTTGCCCGCGATGACCGAGTTGAGCAGCTTGGCATAGGTCCGCGGCAGGGTCGCGGGATCCTCGCCGATCGCCTTCACCTGCTCGCGCAGCGAGGGATCGCAGAGATAGGCGAAGTTCACCTCGTCCAATTGCAGATAGCGGCAGCCCGCCTCGGCGAGGCCGGCGATTTCCTCGCGATAGACCTGGGCGAGGTCGTCGAAGAATCCGCTCATCTCGGGATAGGCCTCTGTGCTCACCGCCGCGCGCCCGCCGCGGAAGTGGAGATTGGACGGGCTCGGGATGGTGATCTTCGGCGTGGTCTTGCAGACCGATTTCAGGAATTTGAAATGCTCGACGAAGATCGGCTTCGGGCGGAACACCTTGCCTTCGATGCGGAAGCCTGGCGGCGTCATCTCGGTGTCGCCCTCATGCGTGTGGAAACGCATCCTGAGGTTGTTCTCCACCATCTTGACGTTGCCGATCTGCTGCAGGAAGTCGCGATGCCAGGACGAGCGCTGGTACTCGCCGTCGGTCGCGAGCTGGAGGCCGAGCTCCTCTTGCAGCTTCACGACGCCGCGTACCGCCTCATGCTCGATCCGCTTCAGCTCGGCCTCGTCGATCTCTTGTGCCTGGAAGCGCTTCCACGCCGCGATCAGCTCGGGCGGGCGCAGCAGGCTGCCGACGTGATCGGCGCGGAACGGCGGTTTGGTGCGTTGTGCCATGATGGTGCTCTCCGATTTTCGTTATTCGCCGCATCGCGCGGATAGAGTTGGTGTGGCGGCTAGCCGCGCGATCGACAAGGCCAAGCCGCGCATCCTGTTGGTGGGAAATCGCAAATTCAAGCGTGGGCGTTGCCTGCGCTGGAATTTCGCAGCGGAAGAGCTAATTTCCCTTCCATAAGCAATCCGGCACAAGCCGATACGGGAGTCCGACATGCCGTTCATTCGTACCGGCGATATCATCACCCATTACCTGCTCGAAGGCCCGGAGAACGCGCCGGTACTGATGTTCTCCAACTCGCTCGGCACCAGCCTTGCGATTTGGGACAATCAGGCGGCAGCGCTCAACGGCAAATACCGCGTGCTGCGCTACGACACCCGCGGTCACGGCCTGACCGATGCGCCCGATGCCGGCGAAGCCGGTTATTCGATGGATATGCTGGCCGACGATTCGGTGGCGCTGATCAAGGCGCTGGGCCTCAAGAAAGTGCATCTCTGCGGTCTCTCGATCGGCGGCATGCTCGGCCAGAAGCTGGCGGCGAAGGCGCCGGAGTTGTTGGCCTCGCTGATCTTGACCGATACCGCCTCGCAGATGAGCCAGACCGTTTGGGACGAGCGCATCGCCGCGATCCGCAAGGCGGGGAGCATCGCCGGCACGACCGACGCGACAATGGAGCGCTGGTTCACCAAGCCCTTTCGCGAGCGCGATCCGGTGGCGATCGGCGGTATTCGCAACATGTATAGCCGCACGCCGGTCGCCGGCTATCTCGGCTGCGCCGTCGCTATCCGCAACATGGATTTGCGACCCGATGATGCCGCGATCGTCTGCCCGACGTTGATCCTCGTCGGCGAGCAGGATCCGGCGACTACCGTCACCGAGGCGCGCAAGCTCAACACGGCGATCAAAGGCTCGAAGCTGACGATCATTCCCGAAGCGGCGCACATCGTCGTCGTCGAGCAGGCGGCGGCGGTGACACGCGCGCTGACCGACTGGCTCGCGGCGCAATAGGAGCGGCGGCATGGACAAGAACGGCGAGACCTTCAAGCGCGGTGCCGAAGTCCGGAAATGGCTGATGGGCGAGCAGCGCTATGCCGATGCTCAGGCTCGCCGCACCGCTTTCACCGAAGAATGGATGGATTTCGTCAATCAATACGCCTTCGGCGAGGTCTGGGCGCGGCCTGGTTTGGACAAGAAAACGCGGCATATGCTGACGATCGCGATGCTGACGGCGCTCGGTCGGTGGGACGAGCTGGAGACGCATCTGAGCCTCACACCGAATTCCGGCGTGTCGCGCGACGACGTGAAAGAAGTCCTGATGCAGGCCGCGATCTATGCCGGCGTGCCGGCGGCGATGTCGGCCTTCAACCGGGCGAACAAGGTCTTCACCGAGATGGATCAGAAGGGCAAGAAGTAATGGCCGATTTCGATTCCTATTGCCTGAACCCCTCGAAGCCGACCTTCAAGGCACCGCCCGGCGCGGTCGACGCGCATTGCCACGTCTTCGGCCCGGCGGCGAAATTCCCCTTCGCGCCGGAGCGCAAATACACGCCCTATGACGCGCCGAAGGAAGCGCTCTTCAAGCTCAGGGACTTCCTCGGCTTCCAGCGCAATGTCATCGTGCAGGCGAGCTGCCACGGCACCGACAACACCGCGACCATTGATGCGATGCTCAATTCGAAGGGCATGGCGCGCGGCATCGCCGTGGTGAAGGCGTCGATCGATGTCGGCGAACTCAAAGAGATGGACAAGGCGGGGATGCGCGGCGTGCGCTTCAACTTCCTGCCCCGCCTCGTCGACGCGACACCGCACGAAGTGTTCCTCGGCGTCGCCAAGAAGATCGAGCCGCTCGGCTGGCACACCGTCGTCTATTTCGAGGCGCCGAGCCTGCCGACCATCACGCCGTTCCTCAAGGCGCTGCCGACGGCGATCGTGCTCGATCACATGTCGATCCCCGATGTGTCGAAGGGCGTGGATCATGCCGATTTCCAGGCCTATCTGAAGCTCTTGGACGAGAACAAGAAGATCTACGTAAAGGTGACCGGGCCGGAGCGTATCTCGAAGAAGGGCCCGCCCTATGACGATGTCGTGCCCTATGCGCGCGCCATCACCGAGCGGTTCCCCGATCGCGTCCTCTGGGGCACGGATTGGCCGCATCCCAATATGACGACGCACATGCCGGATGACGGCGTCTTGACCGACATGATCCCGAAATTCGCGCCGACCGCGGAGCTGCAAAAGAAACTCCTGGTCGACAATCCGATGCGGCTTTATTGGAGCAACTGATATGGCCGAAGAAGCTTACGAAGATATCCCCGGCACGCAGGTCTTCGACGCGAAGCGCTCGCGCGCCGGCTATTGGCTCAACATGTTTTGCATGTCGCTGATGAAGGACGAGAACCGCAAGGCGTTCAAGGCGAACGAGCCGCAATATCTCGATGAGCATTTCCCGCATATGACGGCCGAGCAGCGCGAGGCGATCCTCAAGCGGCAATGGAACCGGATGCTCGAGCTCGGCGGCAACATCTACTACACCTCGAAACTGGGCGCGACCGACGGGCTGTCGTTCCAGAATCTCGCGGCGCTGATGACCGGCTCGACGCAAGAGCAATATGCGGCGATGATGCTCGCCGGCGGCCGTTCGCCCAACGGCAATCGCAGCAAATCGGATTGGAAGAACCGTGGCTAAGCTCATCGCAGGCGTCACCACATCGCACGTGCCGGCGATCGGCGCGGCGCTCGACAACGGCAAAAGCGGCGAGCCGTACTGGCAGCGCGTCTTCGGCGGCTACGATTTCTCGAAGAAGTGGCTCGCCGAGCTGAAGCCCGACGTTGTGTTCCTCGTCTATAACGACCATGCGTCGGCTTTCTCGCTCGAGGTCATACCGACCTTCGCGCTCGGCTGCGCCGAAGAATTTCCGATCGCCGATGAAGGCTGGGGGCCGCGGCCGGTGCCGGCGGTGAAAGGACATCCCGATCTCGCCTGGCATATCGCGCAATCGACCATCCTCGACGAATTCGACATGACCATCGTCAACAAGATGGAGGTCGATCACGGGCTGACCGTGCCGCTGTCGCTGATGACCGGTCAGCCCAAGGAATGGCCCTTCAAGGTCATCCCGCTCTGTGTCAACGTCATTCAATATCCGCCGCCGACCGGGCATCGCTGCTACATGCTCGGCAAGGCGATCCGTAAGGCGATCGACAGCTTCCCGCAGGATCTCCGCGTCGTGATCTTCGGTACCGGCGGCATGTCGCATCAATTGCAGGGCCCGCGCGCCGGCTTCATCAATTCGGAATTCGACAACCGCTTTCTCGATAAATTCGTCGCCGATCCGGTCGCGCTGACGAAAATCCCGCATGTGGACTATATCCGGGAAGCCGGCTCGGAAGGCATCGAGCTGGTGATGTGGCTGATCGCGCGCGGCGCGCTCGACGAGCAAGTGAAGCAAGTCCACCGCTTCTACACCGTGCCGGCCTCGAACACCGCGGTCGGCCACCTCATTCTCGAAAACACGCACTGAATTCGGACAAGAGAGGGTTTCCATGAAAGTCGCGCTCGCCGGTCAAGGCGCCTTCGGCATCAAGCATCTCGAGGCGATCCAGAACATCCCCGGCATCGAGGTGATCTCGCTCGCGGGCGGCCGTCCCGCCGGCACCGAAGAAGTCGCGAAGAAGTGGAAGATCCCGCATTGGACCAGCGATTTCGGCGAGATGCTGAAACAGCCGGGCATCGAAGCGGTGATCATCGCCAGCCCGACCCAGGTTCATGCCGCGCAGGCGATCCAGGCGATGCGCGCCGGCAAGCATGTGCTGATCGAGATTCCGATCGCCGACACCCTGGCCGACAGCGAGGAGATCCAGCACGTCGCCGACCAGACTGGCGTCGTCGCCATGGCCGGCCATGTCCGCCGCTTCAACCCCAGCCATCAATACGTCCATAACAAGATCAAGGCCGGCGAGCTGAAGATCCAGCAGATGGATGTGCAGACCTATTTCTTCCGCCGCACCAACATGAACGCGGCCGGCCAGCCGCGTACCTGGACCGACCATCTGCTATGGCATCATGCCTGCCACACCGTGGATCTCTTCGGAATCGGCCAGTGAATCCGCGATCGGAATCTCGATCAGCACGTGCTTGCCGGCGCGCATGCATTGGATCGCCTGCTGCGCATGGACCTGAGTCGGGCTCGCGATGATCACCGCCTCGATGCCGGGCTGTTTTAAGCTCTCACCGAGATCCGTCGTCCAATGCGGAATCTTCCACTTCTTG